>JBDIBD010000033.1:0-19761 GCA_039812725.1 Vicinamibacteria bacterium
ACCGCCGTGGCCCGGCCGTCCGCCAGGTCGAGCCCCAGCACCCGCGCGCGCCGCTGCAGGCGCCCGCCGCGGCCCTCGAAGTAGCGCCCCAGGCGGTCGCAGAGCTGCCCCCAGCCGCAGCGCAGGAAGACCAGGCGCGAGGCGCGGTGCGAGGTCAGGAAGGCCTCGCGGTAGACGTTGTGGAAGAGCGTGGCGGCGGCCTGCTCCGGGGTCTCGTTCAGGATGGCGGTGGCCAGCCCGTCCCAGAGCAACTGGCGGGCCTGCGGCCCCTGGCCGCAGCGGCGCAGGTACTCGGCCAGCGTCTGCCCGGCCGGCGGGCGGCCGAAGCGCGCGGCCAGGCCCAGCCGCACGGCCTGCCAGCGCACGGACCAGGGAACGCGCAGGGACAGCAGGCCGGCCAGCAGGTGCAGCGGCGCGGGCAGCGGCGGGCAGTCGAGGGACGTGTAGCCGCGCGCGTCGAGGTAGTCGAGCTTGAGGCCCGCCTGCTCCAGCAGCGTGTCGCCGGCGCCGGCCCGCCGCACGAGGTCGAGGGTCTCGGCGTAGGCGCCCACCATCAGGTGCGTGCCGTTGTCGACGTGCTCGCCCCCTCCGAGCGCGTCGGGGAACGAGGTCGCGCGCCCGCCCAGCACCCCGCGCCGCTCGAGCAGCAGCACCTCGTGCCGCCGCTCCTGCAGCGCGATGGCCGCCGCCAGCCCCGCGAAGCCGCCTCCGATCACGACCACCTTCACTGCCGTCCCCCCCTAGGAGCCCGCGTAGGTCGCCACGGCGGTGCGCAGCGCGATCCACAGGCGGCGCCCGCGCGAGATGCGCTCGCGCTCCAGCCCCAGCGGCCAGCCGCGGGCCGCCAGCCGCTCCAGCAGGGCCTTGTAGACCGCCCCCATGACCTCGGCCGCCAGCAGCGAGCGGCGGTCCTCGTCGGGCAGCAGCTCGGCCGCGCGGGCGTAGTGGCCGCGGGCGCGGTGGCCCTCGAAGGCCAGCAGCTCGGTCATGCGCGGCGTGCGCGGCCCCTCGCCCGTGGCGGCCGCCAGCAGCTCCTGCTCGCCCACGCCGAACTGCTCGAGGTCGTCGAGCGGCAGGTACAGCCGGCCGCGCTGCGCGTCGCCGCCCACGTCGCGCAGGATGTTGGTGAGCTGCAGGGCCAGTCCCAGCTCCACCGCGTACTCGCGCGCGGCCGGGTGCCGGTAGCCGAAGATCTCGATCGAGGCCAGCCCGACGGCCGAGGCCACGCGCCGGCAGTAGACCAGCAGGTCCTCGTAGCGGCGGTAGCGCGCCTGGCGCAGGTCCATGCGGCAGCCGGCCAGCACGTCCTCGAAGCAGCGGCGCGGGATCGGGTAGCGGGCCACGGCCTGGGCGATCTCGCGCCCCAGCTCCGTCTGCGGGCGGCCGGCGTAGCAGCGCTCGACCTCCTCCATCCAGCGCCGCAGCCCGGCCTCGCCCTCGCCGCCCTCCTCGTCGACGCAGTCGTCGACCGCGCGGCAGAAGGCGTAGAAGGCGAAGATGGCCTGGCGCTTGACCGCGGGCAGCAGGCGGAAGGCGTAGTAGAAGCTGCTGCCGCTCTGGCGCGTGAGGCGCGCCGCCAGGCTGGGGGCGCTCACGCGGCCGCCCGCCGCCAGCGCCAGGCCGACCAGGCCAGCGCCAGCTTGTCGAAGAGGCCGTGCTGCGGCCGGCGAAGGAAGACGTCGTGGCCGGACGCCTCGATGCCGTCCAGGATGCGGCTGCCGCCCAGCCAGGTGAGCCGCAGCTCGAAGCGCAGCTCGCGGCCGACCCGGTCGCACAGCGGCCGGCCGCGCGCGAAGAGCTCCCGGGCGCGCGCCACCAGCTCCTTCATCAGGCCCTGGAAGCGCTCGTCGGCCCGCCGCGCGAAGAGGTCGGCCTCCGTGAGCCCGTGGCGGCGCAGCAGCTCGGCCGGGACGTAGATGCGGTCCTTGCCCAGGTCGACCGCCAGGTCCTGCCAGTGGTTGGCCAGCTGCAGGCCGGTGCAGACGGCGTCGGAGAGCGGCCAAAGCTCCGGGTCGCGCTGGCCGAAGACGATCAGCACCAGCCGCCCGACCGGGTTGGCCGAGCGCCGGCAGTAGTCGAGCAGCTCGTGCCAGCTCTCGTAGCGGCTCTTCTCGACGTCCTGGCGGAAGGCCGAGAGCAGGTCGAGCAGCAGCTCGCGCGGGATCTCCAGGCGCCGCACCGTCTCGCCCAGGGCCACGAAGACGGGGTCGTCGGCCCGGCCCTCGCAGGCCGCCTCCAGCCGGGCCTGCCAGTCGTCCAGCCGCTCGCGGCGCTGGCCCTCGTACTCGGGCTCGTCGGCGAAGTCGTCGGCCTCGCGCATGAAGGCGTACAGCGCGTGCACGTAGCGCTGCCGGTCCTTCGGGACGAACAGCCCGACCGGGAAGTTCTCGTAGTGGGCCCGCGCCCGCGCCTCGCAGTGCGCGAAGGCCTCGTCCAGGGTCAGGGTGGCCGGCATCCGGCCGCAGGATAGCAGAGCCCCTCGACTTCCGGCCGCGGGGCGGCGTAGGCTTCACGGACCCAGGGGAGGCCAGGCATGCAGATCGTGGGGCTGGAGGGCCTGTCGGGCCAGCAGGTGCAGCTCGAGCTGGAGCGCGGGGCGCGCTTCGTGGTGTTCCTGTACACGATCTCGGCCCTGATCGTGACCTTCAAGCGCAGCTCCGACGTGCACTTCGTACGGGCCGGGGAGGGGACCGCCTCGCGCAGCCTCGGCTACACGCTGCTGACGCTCTTCTTCGGCTGGTGGGGCATTCCGTGGGGCCCGATCTACTCGTTCCAGAGCCTCTACACCAACCTGAGCGGCGGCAAGGACGTGACCCGCGAAGTGCTGGCGGCCTTCGCGGCGCCGCGAGGCTGAACGGTGGCCCTGACGCTGCCCTTCGGCCTGGTGCTGGCCGCCTGGTGGGGCTTCGCCCTGGTGTTCGTGCTCCTGCGGCCCCGCGGCGCCGGGTCGAGCGTGGTCAGCGACCGGTCGTCGCTGCTCGGCCTGGCCTTGCAGGCCGCCGCCTACGCGCTGGTCTGGTCGCGGCACCGCGGCCTGCCGGGGGCGGGGCACGAGACGGCCCTGGCCTGGCTCGGCGTGCCCCTGGCGTGGGCCTCCGTGCTGCTGGCCCTTTCGGCCGTCCGCACGCTGGGCCGCAACTGGGCCCTCGAGGCGCGGCTGGTGGAGGACCACCGGCTCGTCACCGGGGGCCCCTACCGGCTGGTGCGGCACCCGATCTACTCCGCCATGCTCGGCCTGCTGCTGGCCACGGGGCTCAACGTCAGCACCTGGCCGGCGCTGGCCCTCGGCACGCTGCTGTTCCTGGCCGGCACGGCCCTGCGCACGCGCGCCGAGGAGGGGCTGCTGCGGGCCCGCTTCGGCCAGGCGCACGAGGACTGGGCCCGCCGCGTCCCGGCCCTGGTCCCCTGGCGGCTGGGGCGCTGAGCGGCGCTCAGGGCCGCAGGGCGGTCACGGCCGCGATCACTCGGGCGACCTCGTCTTCGGTGAGCTGCGGGTAGAGCGGCAGGCGCAGCAGCGTGGCCGCCACGCGCTCGCTGACCGGCAGCGGGTCGCGCGCCCCCGGCAGGTCGCGCCCGAAGGGCGAGAGGTGCAGCGGCACGTAGTGGAAGGTGGCGCCGATGCCGGCCGCTCGCAGCGCGTCGAGGGCCGCGTCGCGGCTCTCGGGCGTCGGGAAGAGCAGGTGGAAGATGTGGTGCCCGGGCTGCTGCCCGGGCGGCTCCGGCGGCAGCGTCACGCCGTGGCGCTGGGCCCACGGCCGCAGCTCCTCGCGGTAGCGCGCCACCACGGCGGCGCGCCGCTCGGCGATGCGCCCGGCCTTGTCGAGCTGGGCGTCGAGCAGCGCGGCCAGCAGGTCGGACAGCACGTAGCTGCTGCCCTCCGCCACCCAGGTGTACTTGTCCACCTCGCCGCGCAGGAAGGCCCCGCGGTTGGTGCCCTTCTCGCGGATGACCTCCGCCCGGGCCGCCAGCTCGGGGTCGTTCACGAGCAGGGCCCCGCCCTCGCCGCTGGTCAGGTTCTTGGTCTCGTGGAAGCTCAGGCAGCCGGCCTGGCCGAGGGTGCCCAGGGCCCGCCCCCGCCAGCTGGCGCCGAAGCCCTGGGCGGCGTCCTCGATCACCAGCAGCCGGCGCCGGACGGCCAGGTCGAGCAGCCCCTCCAGGTCGGCCGCGAGGCCCGCGTAGTGCATGGGCAGGAGCGCCCGGGTGCGCGGCGAGAGGCGCTGCTCCGCGTCGCGCGGGTCGAGCCCCAGCGTCACGGGCTCGATGTCGGCCAGCACCGGCAGGGCGCCCACCCGCAGCACGGCGTTGGCGGTGGACACGAAGGTGAAGGACGGCACCACCACCTCGTCCCCCGGCCCGACGCCGAGGGCCAGCAGGGCCAGCTCGAGGGCGTGGGTGCAGGAGGTGGTGAGCAGCGCGCGCTGCGCGCCGGTCAGCTCGGCCAGCCGGCGCTCCACCTTGCGGCCGAAGGGGCCGTCGCCGGCCACCCGGCCGTCGAGCGCCTCGAGCACGCGCTCGCGCTCGGTGTCGTCGAACCAGGGTCGCGTGAGGGGGATGGGCCGCATGGCGCGGGACCATACCACGCCCGGCCCGGGGCCGCGGCCGGGCGATAATGGGAGCGCCCGTGGAAGAACCGTCGCCGGAGAGACCGCCAGTCGCCGTCGCCCCCGCCGACTTCCTGCGCCTGCCCGCGGCGGCCCTGCGGGCCTGCCTGGCCGAGGGCTACGGCGCCGCGGCCCTGCGGGCCGACGTCCTGGCCGGCGCGGTGGTGGGCATCGTGGCCCTGCCGCTGGCCATGGCCCTGGCCATCGCCTCCGGCGTCCCGCCCCAGCACGGCCTGTACACCGCCATCGTGGGCGGCTTCGTGATCTCGGCCCTGGGCGGCTCGCGCGTGCTGGTCTCGGGGCCCACCGCCGCCTTCGTGGTGGTGCTGGCCCCCATCGCCGAGCGCTTCGGGCTGGGCGGGCTGCTGCTGGCGACGCTTCTGGCCGGCCTGCTGCTGCTGATCATGGGCCTGGCCGGCATGGGCCGCTTCGTCGAGTTCGTCCCCTTCCCGGTCACCACCGGCTTCACCAGCGGCATCGCGCTGGTGATCGCCACGCTGCAGGTCAAGGACCTGCTGGGCCTGCGGGTGGCGGCCCTGCCCGAGCACTACCTCGACAAGCTCTCCGCCCTGGCGCGAGCCCTGCCGAGCCTGAGCCTGGCCGACACGGCCGTGGGACTGCTGACGCTGCTGGTGCTGCTGCTCTGGCCGCGCCTCGACAAGCGCGTGCCGGCCCCGCTGGTGGCGCTGCTGGCCGGAGCCCTGGCCGGCCTGGCGCTGGCGCGCATCGACCCGGCCTGGCAGGTGGCCACGCTGGGCAGCCGCTTCTCCTACGAGCTGGGCGGGCAGCGCTTCGGGGGTATTCCGCCCCTGCCGCCGCTGCCGCTCCTGCCCTGGAACCTGCCGGGCCCCGACGGCCAGCCCGTGGGCCTGTCGCTGTCGCTGCTGCGCCACCTGGCGCCCTCGGCCTTCGCCATCGCCATGCTGGGCGCCATCGAGTCGCTGCTGGCGGCCGTGGTGGCCGACGGCATGACCCACCAGCGCCACGACCCCGACGCCGAGCTGCTGGCCCAGGGCGTGGGCAACGTGGTGGCGCCCTTCTTCGGCGGCATCGCGGCCACGGGCGCCATCGCCCGCACGGCCACCAACGTGCGGGCCGGCGGGCGCACGCCGGTGGCCGGCATGGTGCACGCGGTGTTCGTGCTGCTGGCGGTGCTGGCGCTGGCGCGCTTCCTGGCGGTGCTGCCCATGGCGGCGCTGGCCGCGCTGCTGCTGATCGTGGCCTGGAACATGAGCGAGGCGCGCCACTTCGTCGAGATCCTGCGCACCGCCCCGCGCAGCGACGTGCTGGTGCTGCTGACCTGCGCCGGCCTCACGGTGGTGTTCGACATGGTGGTCTCGGTCACGGCCGGGATCATGCTGGCCGCGCTGCTGTTCATGCGCCGCATGGCCGAGGTCTCGGGGGTGCGGCTGGTGGGCTCGCGCCACCCCGGCCTCGACGCGCCCCTGCCGCCGGGGGTGCTGCTCTACGACGTGGCCGGGCCGCTCTTCTTCGGCGCGGCCCAGAAGGCCATGAGCGCCCTGGCGGTGGTCGAGAAGCAGAAGGTCCAGGTGGTGATCCTCGACATCGAGGACGTGCCCGCCATCGACGCCACCGGCCTGGTGGCGCTCGAGTCGCTCATCCACCGCCTCAACCAGGCCGGCATCAAGGTCGTGCTGGTGGGCGTCGAGGGGCAGCCGCTGCGCGCCCTGGCCCGGGCCGGCTTCCGCAACCGCAAGGGCCGGCTGCGCATCTTCCGCTCCTTCGAGCGCGGCGTGGCGGTGGCCCGCCGCACCGTCGACCCCGGCGCCTCGGGCGGGCCGGGGACCGACACCGAGCGGCTGCGCAGCATCCCGCCCCGGCGCTAGCGGCCGAACGTATACTGTAGGGTAGCGTTTTCGGGCGCCGACCTGGCCGCCCGCGTCTTGTGGAGGTCCCGTGCCCACGCTCCCTCGCCTGTCCCTGTGCCTGGCGCTCCTGGCGCCCCTCTCGATCGCCGCCCCGCCCGACGCGGCCCCCGTGCGCGTGGGTCCCGACCAGCTCGAGGCGGTCCCCGAGGCCTCCTCGTCCGCCGAGGCCCGCAGCCTGCCCGCGGTCCGCGACTGGGAGCCCGGCGACCCGATCAAGGAGATCCCGCGGCGCGAGAACCGGGCCCGGCCGGCGCCCCGGCCCGGGACCGACCGGGTGGCGGAGCCCGACCCGCTGCTGAAGCTGCAGGAGGAGGCCGGCTACGGCGCGCAGGGCGAGGCCTTCGGCACGCTGCTGGTGAGCGTGGCCGGGGCCACCTTCTCGGGCGTCTACCCACCCGACACGGTCGGCGACGTGGGGCCGAGCCACTACGTCCAGGCGGTCAACTCCTCGGGCGGCGCCCGGGTGCGGGTCTACGACAAGGCCGGGGTGCTCCAGGGCAGCCAGTTCAACATGGAGAGCCTGGCCACGAGCGGGGCCTGCACCAACGGCTACGGCGACCCGGTCGTGCTCTACGACGCCTACACGGATCGCTGGTGGCTGACCGAGTTCGCCAACCCGTCCACCGGCAACTACCTGTGCATCTACGTCTCGAAGACCGGCGACCCGCTGGGCGCGTACTGGGCCTACCGGCTGACCATGTCGACCTTCCCGGACTACCCCAAGTACGGCATCTACCCCGACGCGCTCTACCTCGGCACGAACGAGTCCGGCGGCCCGCACGTCTACGCCATCAACAAGACGCCCATGCTGAGCGGCGCCACCACGAGCATGGTCGGCTTCGGCGTGCCGAGCCTGTCGGGCTTCGGCTTCCAGATGCTGCAGCCGGCCGACCCCGACGGGATCGTGCCGCCCCCGCCCGGCTCGCCCGGCATCTTCGCCCGCCACGCCGACAGCGCGCTGCACCCGGAGGCCGGCAGCGACTCGCTGCAGCTCTACCTGCTGCAGCCGAACTTCGCCACGCCGGCCAGCTCGACCCTGACGGGGCCGTTGAGCATCGGCGTCTCGAGCTTCTCGTCCGACTTCTGCCCGGCCGGCGACCCCATGTCGTGCATCCCGCAACCGAGCGGGACGTTCTTCCTCGACCCTCTGCGCGAGCCGGTCATGCACCGCCTGCAGTACCGCAACTTCCGCCGCTACCAGAGCCTGGTGGGCAGCCTCGTCACCAACACGTCGGCCACGCCCGCCTCGTCGACGAGCGCGGCGGTGCGCTGGTTCGAGCTGCGCAACACCGGCGGCGGCTGGTCGCTGTACCAGGAGGGCACCTGGTCCCCCAACACGGCCCAGCGCTGGATGTCGAGCGCCGCCATGGACGGCCACGGCAACATCGCCGCGGGCTACAGCGTCAGCGCCCTGGGCGGGGCCACGGGCAACATCTACCCCGGCCTGCGTTACGCGGGCCGCACGGCCGCGGCCCCCCTCGGGACCTTCGACCAGGGCGAGGCCGCCTTCCACAACGGCTCCACGTCGCAGGCCAGCTTCACGCGCTGGGGCGACTACGCCTCGCTCAACGTCGACCCGGCCGACGAGTGCACGTTCTGGTTCACGGGCCAGTACGGCCTCAACTCGAACTGGTCGACCTGGATCGGCTCGTTCAAGTTCGACGTCTGCCGGCCCTTCGTCAAGGGCGACCTGAACGGCGACCTGAAGCCCGACCTGATCCTGCGCAACAACGTCACCGGGGCCCACGAGGTCTGGCTGATGAACGGCACCAGCCGCGTCGGCGGCCCCCAGTCGCTCTCGGCCAACCCCTCGAGCAGCCAGCTCATCGTCGGCGTGGACGACTTCAACCTCGACAACAAGAACGACCTGGTGGTGATGAACGAGAGCACCGGCGCCGGCCAGTTCTGGCTGATGAACGGCCTGACCCGCACCAGCACGTCGAACTTCACGGGCCAGGCCACGCCCTGGAAGCTCTCGGCCACCGCCGACTTCAACCGCGACGGCCGGGCCGACCTGGTCTGGCGCAACTTCAGCACGCAGAAGATCCAGATCTGGCTGATGACCAGCCTCACGGCCCACACCACCGCCCTCCCCAACCCCGACCAAGCCGTGGACGCCAACTGGGAGATCGTGGCGGCCCTCGACTACAACGGCGACGGGTACGTGGACTTCATGTGGTACAACCCGAACACTGGCAAGATCGTGTCGTGGTTCCTCGACGCCAGCTACGTGCGCACCAGCGGCAACTTCACCACCCCCGCCAACGCCGGCGACAACAACTGGAAGGTGCTGGCCTCGGCCGACTACGGCATCGGCGCCGACGGGACCGTGGACACGGCCCCGCCGGTGCCCGGCAGCCACGACCTGATCTGGCGCAACGCCACCTCGGGCAAGTTCGTGGTCTGGAACCTCGACTACGCCCGCAACCGCACCAACGGGCTGTTCACCACCCCCGACGCGCCGACCGCGCCGGCCACGGACTGGACCATCGCCGGCCCGCGCTAGCCGGGGCGGGTCAGGCGGACTGGACCTGGGGCCGGTTCGGAGGGAAGATCGGGGGATCTGGAGGTTCACTTGCGCCTGACTCTCGGTCTGCCCCTGGCCCTCGTGTCGCTCGCCGCCGCCCCGCTGCTCCTGGCCGACGAAGCGCCGGCGCCGGCCTCGGTGGCCGTCGAGCTCGTCGCGACCGTGAAACCGACCACGATGGCGAAGTCCATCTCCGAGCTGCCGCTGGCCCCGGCCTGGCAGCCGGGCGACCCGATCAAGGAGATCCCGCGGCGCAGCACCCGCGTGCCGGCCTACGTCCCGCCCGGCCCACCGGAGCCCGTCCGAGACCCGCTGCTGGCCGTCCAGGAGAAGGCCGACGCCGAGCGCGCCGCCGAGGCCGCCGAGCCGGACGCCTTCGGCACGCCGATCCTCAACTTCGCGGGAGGCGGTTTCACCAGCGTCAACCCGCCCGACACCGTGGGCGACGTGGGCCCCAACCACTACGTGCAGATCATCAACGCCGGGGGCGGCGCCCAGATCCGCATCTACAGCAAGGCCGGCGCCCTCCTGGCGGGGCCCGTGCAGCTCGACAGCCTCGCCGCCAGCTCCCCCTGCAACGACGGCCTGGGTGACGGCGTGGTGCTCTACGACCAGTGGGCCGACCGCTGGTGGCTGACCGAGTTCTCCGGGACGGGCAACAACCTGTGCTTCTACGTGTCGAACACCAACGACCCGGTCTCCAGCACGTGGACCCTCTACGCCGTCTCGACCACCGACTTCCCGGACTACCCCCACTACGGGCTGGGGCTGGACGCGCTGTTCTTCTCCACGAACGAGAGCGTGCCGCGCGCCTACGCCATGGACCGGCGCGCCATGCTGGCCGCCCTGCCGGCCACGAAGGTGGTCTTCAGCGCGCCGCCGCTTTCGGGCTTCGGCTTCCAGGCCCTCACGCCGGTGGACGCCGACGGCATCGTGCCGCCCCCGCCCGGCGCCCCCGGGATCTTCCTCCGGCACGTCGACACGGAGGCCCACGGCTCGCCCGGCGCGCAGGACCGGCTCGAGATGTTCCAGCTGACGCCCAACTTCGTGACCCCGGCCTCCTCGACCTTCGTCGGTCCGATCAACATCAACATCACCGAGTTCGACTCCAACCTGTGCGGCCTGGTGTCGTTCAGCTGCGTGCCCCAGCCCAGCGGCGTGAACGCCCTCGACCCGCTGCGCGAGGTGGTCATGCACCGGGCCCAGTACCGCAACTTCCGGCGCTACCAGTCCATCGTGGGCAGCCTGGTGACCGACGCCAGCGGCAGCGACCGCGCCGGCGTGCGCTGGTTCGAGCTGCGCAACACCGGCACGGGCTGGACGCTGCGGCAGGAGGGCACCTACTCGCCCGACACCACCAGCCGCTGGATGAGCAGCGTGGCCCTGGACGGCGCCGGGGACATGGCCCTGGGCTACAGCGTCTCGAGCAGCTCCGTCTTCCCCGGGGTCCGCTACGTCGGGCGCACGGCGGGCGCCACCCTCGGCACGCTGGACCAGGCGGAAGCCACCATCGTCGCCGGCTCGGCCTCCAACGGCAGCAACCGCTGGGGCGACTACGCCTCGCTGAACGTGGACCCGGCCGACGAGTGCACCTTCTGGTTCACGACCGAGTACAACGCTTCCAGCGGCTGGTCGACGCGCGTCGCCAGCTTCAAGTTCGACACCTGCCGGCCCTTCGTGAAGGGCGACCTGAACGGCGACCTCAAGCCCGACCTGATCCTGCGCAACAACGTCACGGCAGCCCACGAGGTCTGGCTGATGGACGGCACCACCCGCAGCAGCACGGGCTCGCTCTCGCCCAGCCCGGCCAGCAACATGCTGATCAGCGGCGTGGACGACTTCAACGGCGACAACAGGAACGACCTGGTGCTGATCGACGCCACCACCGGCGCCGGCGAGTTCTGGCTGATGAACGGGCTCACGCGGGTCGGCTCGGCGGTGCCGTTCACCGGCGCCACCACGCCCTGGAAGCTCTCGGCCACCGCCGACTTCAACCGCGACGGCCAGGCCGACCTGGTCTGGCGCAACTTCAGCACCCAGAAGATCGCCCTGTGGCTGATGAACGGCACGACCTTCGCGAGCGCGGCCGCGCCGGTCCCGGACCAGGCCGTCGACAGCAACTGGGAGATCGTGGCCACGCTGGACTACAACGGCGACGGGTACGTCGACTTCATGTGGTACAACCCCAACTCCGGCAAGATCGTGGCCTGGTTCCTGGACGCCAGCTACGTGCGCACGAGCGGCAACTTCACCACCCCCGCCAACGCCGGCGACAACAACTGGAAGGTGCTGGCCTCGGCCGATTACGGCATCGGCGCCGACGGGCCCGACGCCGCGGCGCCCGTGCCGGGCAGCCACGACCTGGTCTGGCGCAACGCCACCTCGGGCAAGTTCGTGGTCTGGAACCTCGACTACGCCCGCAACCGCACCAACGGGTTGTTCACCACCCCCGACGCGCCGACCGCGCCCGCCACGAACTGGACCATCGTCGGCCCGCGCTAGCCGGGCGGCCTCCGGCCGTTTCCTGGCCCGGCGAGCGGACTGCGCTCGCCGGGCATCTTCGCCCTCGCGGGCCCCAACCGCCTGCGGCCCCGCGGCCGCCGTGCTAGGCTTGCGTTTTTGGCCCTCACAGGAGGCCCCATGCTCAAGCAAGTCGTCTGCGGCGTGCTTGCCGCTCTGTCGTCCGCCGGGCTGGCATCCGCCCAGTCACGGGAAGCCCAGAAATGGGACGGGCCGTTCGTCGAGACCGCCACGCCGGTGGTCAGCGGCAACTTCGCGGACCTGCCCGACGTGGAGAGCTTCGTGGTGACCCGGTGCCCCGGCGCCGAGCGCCACAAGCCGAGCTGGATGAAGCCCGCCCCCGGCTGGGACGACAAGGCCAGCCCCATCGACCCGCTGGCAGCACTGGGGGTCAACGGCCGCGAGCCCACCCCCGCGGCCACGCTCAACTTCCAGGGCCAGAGCAACGCCTGCGGCTGCTCGCCGCCCGACACGGTCGGCGCGGCCGGGGCCACGCAGTTCGTCCAGCTGGTCAACGCCACGAGCATGGCCGTCTACAACAAGACCACCGGCGCCGTGATCTCCGGCCCGTCGGAGTTCCGCCTGCTCTGGCCCAGCGGCAACTGCCGCAACAGCACCGCCGGCGACCCGATCGTGGTCTGGGACTCCCTCGCCAGCCGCTGGGTGCTGGCCCAGTTCAGCACCGGCAACGGTTTCTGCGTGGCCGTCTCGCAGACCAGCAGCGCCACCGGCGCGTACAACCTCTACGAGTTCACCACGCCCTCGTTCCCGGACTACTTCAAGATCGGGGCCTGGAGCGACGCCTACTACGTCGGCGCGAACGAGAGCTCGTACTCCGCCCTGGCTCTCAACCGGTCCGCCATGCTGAGCGGCGCCGCCGCCACCATGGTCCGTTTCACCGCCACGGCCCCGGAGAACTTCCTGCTGCCCGCCTCGGTGGTGGGTCCCACGGCGCCGCCGGCCGGCACCCCAGGGATCTTCTACACCTTCAAGGACGACAGCTACCACGGCGGCGGCGCCGACCGGCTGGAGTTCTGGCACTTCGCGCCCAACTTCACCACGCCGGCCAGCTCGACCTTCACGCTGGGCGCCACCCTCAACACCACCTCCTTCACCTACACGGTGTGCGGCTTCTTCAACCTGAACTGCATCCCGCAAGGCGGCACCGCCCAGAAGGTCGACCCGGTCTCCGAGTGGCCCATGTGGCAGCTCCAGTACCGCAACCTGGGCGCGGGCGGCCAGAAGCTGGTGGCGAACTTCACGGTCGACGTGGGCAGCGACCGGGCGGGCATCCGCTGGTACGAGATCAACAAGACGGGCGCCACCACCTACGCCATCGCCAACGAGGGGACTCACGCCCCGGCCGACGGTCGACACCGCTGGATGGGCTCGATCGCGATGGACAAGATCGGCAACATCGCGCTGGGCTACAGCACGTCGTCGGCGTCCGAGGCCCCGTCGCTGCGCTACGCCACGCGCGGCCCGGGCGACCCGGCCGGGACGCTCCAGACGGAGGCCGTTCTGCAGTCCGGCGGGGGCTCCCAGACCTCCAGCAACCGCTGGGGCGACTACAGCGCCGTGACGGTCGACCCGGCCGACGACTGCACGTTCTGGTTCACCGGGGAGTACTACAGCGCGAACGGCGGCAACAGCTGGACGACCCGGATCGGCAAGTTCGTGCTGCCGAGCTGCCTGGTGCCGGTCGAGCTCCAGAAGCTCTCCATCGAGTAGCCACCCGGCGTCGCGCCGCACCCAGGGCCCCGGTCCGCCGGGGCCCTTTCCTTTTTCCTCCCGGCAGGCCGGTGGCGTGCTAGATTCCGGCTCCATGGTCCCCCTCCTCCCCGCCCTCTGCCTCTGGCTGGCTGCCGCCGCGCCCGCCCCGCTCCCCTCGCCTTCTCCGGCCCCTTCGGCCGCGCCCGCCCCGCGCGCCAAGGAGTTCAAGATCGACCGCTGGGACTGGACCGCCGACGCGGACCTGTCGGGGGCCGTCCGGCAGCTCGTCGTGCGCAACGACTACGGCGACGTGCGGGCCCGCTTCGCCGGCGACGGCCTGGTCAACCTGCACGCCGTGATCCAGCGCCTGGGCAGCGACCCCGACGTGGGCGTCAACGTCGAGCGCCACGGCGAGGCGCTGGTGGTGAGCGTGGTCTCGCCGCCGGGGCGGGTCAGCGTGGAGCCGGCCGAGCTGCCCAAGACCGCCGTGGACCGCGTCGACCTGGTGGTCTACGTGCCGGCCCAGGCGGCCCTCGACGTCGAGACCCGGCGCGGCATGGTCGAGGCCCGCGGCCTCAAGAGTGACGTGCGCGCGGCCACGCTCGACGGCGAGCTGCGGGTCGCCACCAGCGCGGCCGTGGAGGCGGTCTCGCAGGGCGGCGCGGTGACGGTCTCGATGGGCCGCGACGGCAGCGGCCCACGGCGGGCGGAATCGGGCCGCGGCACGGTCTGGCTGAGCCTGCCCGGCGACGGGGACTTCCGCCTGCAGGTCGAGGCCGGTGGCGAGCTCTCCTCGGAGATCGAGCTGCAGCCCGGCGAGGCGGCCGCGGGCCGGCGGCGGGGGACGGCCGTGCTGGGCAAGGGCAGCCAGCCCGTCGTGGTCACGGCCGGCGGCCGGGTCGAGATCCGGCGCGCCAAGTAGCCGCCCGCGGCCCGCCGACGGGCCTCGCCGCCTACTGCCCCAGCTTGCGCTCCCGCAGCCGCCGGATGCGGTCGCGCAGCTCGGCCGCCTGCTCGAACTCGAGGGCCTTGGCGGCCTCCTTCATCTGCTTCTCGAGCTTCCCTACCTGCCGGTCGATCTCGTCGGGCGACAGCCAGCCCTGCTGCTCCGGCTCGAGCTCGACCTTCGGGATCGGGGCGTAGTCGGCCTCGTAGACGCTCTCGAGCAGCGACGAGATGTTCTTGCGCACGCTCTCCGGGGTGATGCCGTGCTCGCGGTTGTAGGCCTCCTGCCGCGCGCGACGGCGCGAGGTCTCGCCCAGCGCGCGTCGGATCGAGTCGGTCTCGTGGTCGGCATACAGCACCGCCGTGCCGCCCACGTTGCGCGCGGCCCGCCCGATGGTCTGGATCAGCGAGCCCTCCGAGCGCAGGAAGCCCTCCTTGTCGGCGTCGAGGATGGCCACCAGCGAGACCTCCGGCAGGTCCAGCCCCTCGCGCAGCAGGTTGATGCCGACCAGCACGTCGAAGCTGCCCAGGCGCAGCTCGCGCAGGATGCGCACGCGCTCGAGGGTGTCGATGTCGGAGTGCAGGTAGCGCACCTTGACGCCCAGGTCGTGGTAGTACTCGGTCAGGTCCTCGGCCATGCGCTTGGTGAGGGTGGTCACCAGCACGCGCTCCTGGCGCGCCACGCGCTCGCGGATCTCGGCCAGCAGGTCGTCGACCTGGCCCTTGACCGGCCGCACGTGCACGACCGGGTCGATCAGGCCGGTGGGCCGGATGATCTGCTCCACCACCACGCCGGCCGACTTCTGCAGCTCGTAGGGGCCGGGGGTGGCCGAGACGTACAGCACCTGCCCCAGCCGCTCTTCGAACTCCTCGAAGTTCAGCGGGCGGTTGTCGAGCGCCGAGGGCAGCCGGAAGCCGTACTCCACCAGGGTGCGCTTGCGCTGCTGGTCGCCGTGGTACATGCCGCGCACCTGCGGGACGCTCTGGTGCGACTCGTCCACCACCACCACGCAGTCGCGCGGCAGGTAGTCGAGCAGCGTGGGCGGCGGCTCGCCGGCGGCGCGGCCCGAGAGGTGGCGCGAGTAGTTCTCGATGCCGTGGCAGTGGCCCGCGGCGCGCAGCATCTCGAGGTCGAACTGGGTGCGCTGGCTCAGGCGCTGGGCCTCGAGCAGCCGCCCCTCGCGCTCGAGCTCCGTCTGGCGCTCCAGCAGCTCCTGCTCGATGGCCGTCACGGCCGCCTCCAGCCGCGGGCGCGGCGTGACGTAGTGGCTGGAGGGGTAGATGGCCACCTGCGCCAGGCGCGCGATCGTCCGGCCGGTGAGCGGGTCGAAGGACGAGATCGACTCGACCTCGTCGCCGTAGAGCTCGATGCGGACGCCGTCCTCCTCGTAGGCCGGCACCAGCTCGATCACGTCGCCGCGCACGCGGAAGGTGCCGCGGCGCAGGTCCACGTCGTTCCTGTCGTAGCGCGCGTCGACCAGCTTGCGCAGGATCTCGCTCCGGTCGAGCCGGTCGCCCTGGCGCACGTACAGCAGCATGCCGTAGTAGGCCTCGGGCGAGCCCAGGCCGTAGATGCACGAGACCGAGGCCACGATCACCACGTCGCGGCGCTCGAACAGGCTGCGCGTGGCCGACAGGCGCAGCCGGTCGATCTCGTCGTTGATGGTCGACTCCTTCTCGATGTAGGTGTCGGACTGTGGGACGTAGGCCTCCGGCTGGTAGTAGTCGTAGTAGGAGACGAAGTACTCGACGGCGTTCTTCGGGAAGAAGCCCTTGAACTCCTGGTAGAGCTGGGCCGCCAGGGTCTTGTTGTGGGCCAGCACGAGCGCCGGGCGGTTGACCGCCTCGAGCACCTTGGCGACGGTGAAGGTCTTGCCGCTGCCGGTGACGCCCAGCAGGACCTGGTGCTTGTCCCCGCGCTGCAGCCCGGCGGCCAGCTCGGCGATGGCGTGCGGCTGGTCGCCGCTGGGCTGGTAGTCGCTGACCATCTCGAGCTGCGTGTCGAGCAGGGCCGGCCGCAGGTGGGGCTCCGGGCCACGCTCGCGGTCGGGGGCGCGCTCGGGGAGCGCCTGCGGGTCGGCCAGGGCGGGCGCGGGCACGGCGGGCTTCGTCTTGCGGGCCATCCAGCCATTTTAGCCACGGGGCGGGCGGGGCAGGTCCACCCGGCGCAACACCAGGAAAGCAGTTAGCATCTCCGCGTCGGCGATCCCGCGGGGCGGGCATGGGCAAGGGGCGATCCTGGGCGGGTTGCGGAGCGGGCGGCGTCGTCCTCGCCCTCGCGGCGCTGGCCGCAGGCGGCACACTGTACTGGTGGGGGACGAGGCCCGCGCGGGAATCCCGGTGGGCGCACGAGCAGCTCCGCGCCGGGATGACGCTACCGGAGCTGGGTCGGACCCTGGCCCGGTGTCACGACTGGACCTGCGTGCTGCGGCCGCCCGACCCCGACGACGCGCGCCGCGTCAACCTCTCGCGCCGGGGCGAGCAGGTGCTCTACTTCGGGCAGCCGGAGGGCGCCTGGACGCCGCCCTCAGCCGTCCTGGACGAGCAGGGCGCCGCGCAGCTGGCCCAGGGCATGGGAGCCGGCGAGTGGTCGGCCCACGTCCAGTTCGTGGGGCTCCTCACGATCTGCGAGCTGGACCTGACCCTCGACGCGGGCCACCGCGTCAAGACGTTCACCGTCGTGCGCCGGCGCGCCCCGCACGGCTAGGTCTGCCCCGCGCGGCACGCGCTGCGGCAGGAAAGAGAAGGGGCCGCCGACGGCGGCGGCCCCTGGCTTCGTCTCGGGTGAACGAACGGGCTACGGCTCGTAGCGGATCGGCAGGTACTCCGGGTACCACATGGCGCGCTTGACGGTGCGCTCCAGCGGCCCCGCCTCGAGGATCTCGGGGTCGGCGTGGCCCTCCTCGACCGCACGCTTGATGGTGGCGCAGGCCACGCTCATCGAGCAGTCGCGGATGGCGGTCAGCTGGGGGTAGACGGCCGACTCGGCCAGGTCGTCCTCGTGCACGTAGCCGGCCAGGGCCTTGGCGGCCTCCAGGAACATGCCGTTCGAGACGAAGCGCGCCTGGCAGATGGCCAGGCCCAGGCCCACGCCCGGGAAGATGAAGGCGTTGTTGCACTGGCCGATGCGGTGCTTCTTGCCGCCAACGGTCACCGGCGCGAACGGGCTGCCGGTGGCCACGATGGCGCGGCCGTCGGTCCAGCGCAGGGCGTCCTCGGGCGTGCACTCGGTCTTGGAGGTCGGGTTGGAGAGCGGGAAGATGATCGGCCGCTGGTTGAGCTTGCCCATGGCGCGCACGACGCCCTCGTCGAAGGTCCCCGGCGTGGCCGAGGTGCCGATCAGGATGGTGGCCTTGGCGTTGAGGACCGTCTCCTCGAGCGTGATGTGGCCGTGGTCCTTGCAGGCGTAGGCCTTGGCCTCCTCCACCGAGCGGGCGAAGTTGGCCTTGAAGCCCTCGAGGTTGGGCCGGGCCTTGGTGACGAGGCCCTTGCTGTCGGTGGTCCAGATGCGCCGGTTGGCCTCGTCGTGCGACAGCCCGTCTTCCATCATGGCCGAGACCAGCAGCTCGCCGATGCCCTGGGCGGAGGCCCCGGCGCCGGCGAAGACGATGCGCTGGTCGCGCATGCGCTGGCCGGTGATGCGCAAGGCGCCGTACATGCCCGCCAGCACCACGCCGGCCGTCCCCTGGATGTCGTCGTTGAAGCTGCAGATCGTGTCGCGGAAGCGGGCCAGTTGGGTGAGCGCGTTCTCCTTGAGGAAGTCCTCCCACTGCAGCAGCACGTGCGGGTAGACCTTCTTGACGGCCGCCACGAAGGCGTCCACGAAGGCCTGGTAGTCGGCCCCGCGCACGCGCTTGTGGCGCATGCCCAGGTAGAGCGGGTCGGCCAGGCGGTCCTCGTTGTCGGTGCCCACGTCGAGCGTGATCGGCAGCGTGCTGACCGGCGAGATGCCGGCGCAGAGCGTGTAGAGGGCCAGCTTGCCGATCGGGATGCCCATGCCGCCCGCGCCCTGGTCGCCCAGGCCCAGGATGCGCTCGCCGTCGGTGACCACGATCACCGAGGGGTTCCTGACGCCCGAGTTGATCAGGATCTTCTCGATCTGGTCCTTCTGCTCGTAGGCCACGTACAGGCCGCGGCCGCGGCGGTAGATGTGCGAGAACTTCTGGCAGGCCTCGCCCACCACGGGGGTGTAGACGATCGGCATCATCTCGTCGATGTGCTCGAGCACCAGCCGGTAGAAGAGCGTCTCGTTGCGGTCCTGCAGGCCGGTCAGGAAGACGAACTTCTCGATGTTGCTGGTCTTGGCCTGGAAGTTCTCGTAGGTGCGCTGGAGCTGCTGCTGGATGCTGCTGTGGGCCGGCGGCAGCAGGCCGTGCAGCTCCAGCTCGTCGCGCTCGCGCAGGCTGAAGGCGGTGCCCTTGTTCGTGAGCGGGTTGAGGAGCAGCGCCTGGCCCTTGCGGTTGACCGCGATGTAGCGCTGCCCGGTGGCGGGATCGATCTTGACGGAGAGGTCCATGGTGAAGCTCCTGGTCCGTGCGGGAACGGCTGGGCAGGAGGCCCCGCCGCCCCGGGCCCTGCCCGGGAGCCGTCCCGTACGCTCCAATTATCCTCCCGCCCGCCCTGGACCGCCCATGGATCAAACGTACTAGCGTCCAGCCCGCTGGACGCGCCGGCCCGCCCGGCCCGTGGTACGTTGCGCGGGCCATGAGCGACCTCCTGAGCCGCGCCCGAGCCCGCCTCGCCCCCGCCACCACGCTGCTGCGCGAGCTGGTCGAGATCGAGTCCCCCTCGCGCGACGCGGCCGGGGTGGAGCGGCTGGGCCGCCGGCTGGCGGCCGAGCTGGAGCCGCTCGGCCTGCGCTGCGAGCTGCCGCCCGTGGAGGGCGCCGGCCCCTGGCTGCTGGGGCGATCCTCCGCCCCCGGGACGCCGGTGATGCTGCTCGGTCACCTCGACACGGTCTGGCCCGTCGGCACGCTGGCGCGCCGGCCGGTGCGCGTCGAGGGCGACCGCCTGCACGGGCCCGGCGCCTACGACATGAAGGCCGGCCTGGTGGTCGTCGTCGAGGCCCTGCGCCTGCTGGCGGAAGGGGGGCGGCCGCTCCCGCCCGTCGCGGTGCTGGCCACGCCGCTCGAGGAGACGGGCAGCGGCCCGTACCGTGAGCGGATGCTCGACGAGATGCGCCGCTGCCGGGCCTGCCTGGGCTTCGAGCCGGCCGGGGAGGCGGGCGCGGTCAAGACCGGCCGCAAGGGCTCCGGGACCTTCGTGCTGCGGGCCCACGGCAAGGCCTCGCACGCCGGCGCCAGCCTCGCCAACGGGGCCAACGCCATCCTCGGCCTGGCCGGGGCCCTGCTCGAGGCCAGCGCGCTGACCGACGAGGGCCGCGGCCTGAGCGTGAGCGTGGGCACCGTGCAGGGCGGCGTGAGCGCCAACGTGGTCCCCGACTTCGCCGAGGCCACCCTCGACGTGCGCTACCGTACCCGCGCGGACGGCGAGGTGCTCGACCGCGCGCTGCGCGGGCTGGCCGCGCGCGTGCCCGGCGTGCGCCTCGAGACGGCCGGCGGCCTGG
>JBDIBD010000034.1:0-18883 GCA_039812725.1 Vicinamibacteria bacterium
GCGCCGCGCGGCGGGCCGGCTGGGGCGACGCCTGGGACGACACCCCGCCCGCCGAGCCGGACTGAGCCGATTTCGGCCGCGGCGGGCCGGGCGGGTATGCTAACGGGCCGTTCATCGCGGCCCTCCCCGGGCCGCCAGGAGGACGTTTGACGATCCGTCCCCGGGGCCTGCTGGCGCTGCTCGCGTGCCTGCCGGCCGCCTGCTCCCGCCCCGCCCCGCCGTCCGACCTGCTGCGGGTGAAGCCCACCGTGGTGGAGGTCAACGGCCGCGGCGCCGACTGGTTCTCGTCCCAGGCCGGCAAGCAGGTGCGGCTGCGCGACGAGGTGCTGCGGAGCCTGCCGGGCTCGCCCCCCAGCCGCCTGCGCTTCCCGGTGGTGCTGCCCCAGGACGCGCAGCTCCACTTCTCCTGCGGCATCCCCGTCGAGCGGCACGAGCGCCCGGGGGTCGAGTTCGTGGTCAAGCTCGTGCGGGACGGCCGCGAGGAGACGGTCTTCTCGCAGCTGGTCGACCCGGCCCGGCGCGCGGCGCACCGCCGCTGGCTGCCGTTCGTGGTCGACCTCTCCGGCCGGCCCGGGCCGGCCGAGCTGGTCTTCGAGACGCGCGGCTTCGAGAACGACCCGGAGGACGCGCGGCGGGCCTTCTGGGGGGCGCCGGCCCTGACCAGCGCGGCCGAGAAGGCGCCGCTGGTGATCGTCTACCTGGTCGACACGCTGCGGGCCGACCACACCACGCCCTACGGCTACGCCCGCGACACGACCCCCGAGCTGATGGCCTTCTCGAAGGAGGCCGTGCTGTTCGAGCAGGCCATCGCCCAGGCCTCCTGGACCAAGCCTTCGGTGGCCTCGCTCTTCACCTCGCTGCTGCCGGGACAGCACGGCACGGTGCAGCTGCGCGACACGCTGGAGGGACGCCACGAGACCCTGGCGGAGCGGCTCTCGGCCAAGGGCTACGCCACCTCGGCGGCCATCGCCAACTCGGTCATCTACTCGCAGGGCAGCGGCTTCGAGCAGGGCTTCGACCTGTTCCGCGGCCTGCACGGCCAGGGTGGCGGGCCCTCGAAGCTGGTCGAGGCGGCCGTGGTGGTGGACGAGGCCCTGCGCCAGCTCGACGCGCGGCGCGGCCTGCCCACGTTCCTCTACGTCCACACCATGGACCCGCACGTCCCCTACGCCCCGCCGCCGCCCTTCGACACGCGCTGGGAGCCGCGCGCGACGGACGACCACCCGGCCACCGACCCGCGCTACGACTTCAAGGAGCCGCTCGACCGCGAGCGCTTCGTGGCCCGCTACGACGGCGACGTGGCCTACGGCGACCAGGAGTTCGGCCGCTTCGTGCGCGAGCTGAAGCGGCGCGGGCTCTACGACCGGGCCTTGATCCTCTTCCTGGCCGACCACGGCGAGGAGTTCCAGGACCACGGCGGCTGGCTGCACGGGCGCTCCGTCTTCGACGAGCTGGTGCGCGTGCCGCTCCTGATGAAGCTGCCCGGCCAGGCCCAGGCCGGCCGGCGCGTGGCCCAGCAGGTGCAGCTGGTGGACCTGCTGCCCACCATCCTGCAGTCCCAGGGGCTGCCGGTCCCCTCCGACGTGGCCGGGCGGCCGCTGCAGGCGGTGCTGGAGGGCCGCGCCCCGGAGATGCCGGCGCTGTCCGAGATCAGCCACCGCGGCTTCGTGGCCCACGGGGCCCGCACGCGCCAGGGCAAGTACGTGCAGCGCTACAGCCCGCAGGAGGACGAGCTCTACTTCGACCTGAAGCAGGACCCGCGCGAGCTGACGGACCGCCTGGCCGAGAACCGCGAGCGCGCCCGCCCGCTGCGCGCGCTGGTCGAGGCGGCGCTCGTGCCCAACCCGTATCGCCACGTGCTGGCCTTCAGCGGCTCGGGCCGCTACGAGGTCGAGCTGGAGACGCGCGGCTGGCTGCAGGACCTGCAGACGACGGGCCTGGGCTCGGGCGAGTCGCAACAGCTGCTCGAGAACGGCAGGCGCTTGCGGCTGCGCCTGCAGCCCAAGGCCGGCACGCCGCGCCAGGTGAGCTTCCTGGTGCGGCCCATGGGGGCCTCGGTGCGCCTGTCGGGGACGCTCGACGGGCGTCCGCTGCGCGCGCAGGACGTGTTCCTGGGCGAGCAGGCCGTGCACCCCGAGAGCCTGCCCCTGCGCCTGCCCGACATCGAGTCCGAGGCCGAGCGGGTGGAGAACATGCTGGCCGCGCCGCGCACCGACGCGCCCGGCCTGCAGGTCTGGCTGCAGGCCCTGCCGGGCCACACGCTGCTGGAGTTCGACAGCGAGGCCCGCGAGCGCCTGAAGGCCCTGGGCTACCTGGGCCCGAACTAGTGCCCGGGCTGGTCGTCTTCGACCTCGACGGCACGCTGGTCGACTCCTCCACCGACCTGGCCAGCTCGGTCAACGCCCTGCTGGCGCAGCTGGCCCCCGGCGTCGCGCCGCTGCCGCTCGAGGTGGTGCGCGGCTTCATCGGCGAAGGGGCGGCCCTGCTGATCTCGCGCAGCCTGGCGCGGGCCGGGCTGGAGGTGCCACCGGAGCGGGCCCTGCCGGTCTTCCTGGCCGTCTACCGCGAGCGGCTGCTGGAGACCACGCGCTGCTATCCGGGCATCCCGGAGGCGCTCGCGGCCCTGGCGGACCTCAGCCTGGCCGTCCTGACCAACAAGCCCGGCGACCTGGCGCGGCCGCTGCTCGCGGGCCTGGGGCTGCTGCCGCGCTTCGCCCACGTGATCGGCGGCGGCGACCTGCCCACCCGCAAGCCCGACCCGCAGGGCCTGCTGGAGCTGATGCGGCGCTGCGGCTGCGGGCCCGAGCGCACGCTCCTGGTGGGCGACTCGCGGGTGGACGTCGAGACCGGCCGGGCCGCGGGCGTGCGCGTGCTGGGCGTGGCCTGGGGCCTCGACCCCGAGGGGCTGCGCGGGGCCGGCCCCGAGATCGAGGTCGGCTCGGCCGAGGCGCTCGTGGCTGCCGTGCGGGAGCGGCTGTGCTAGGCTAGTCCGCAGTTTTTTCGCGGGGTGCCATGCAGATCCTGGTTCTCGGCTTCGCGCGTGACCTGTTCGCTCCCGAGACGGCCCCCGGCCTGCCGCTCGAGGAGGCGGGCTCGCTGCGCGAGCTGGCGGCGCGCTGCGACCCGCGCGGCTGCCTGGTGCTGGCCCACGTGGCGCGCCTCGAGGCCGAGCGCGACGAGTGGCAGGCCTGGCTGCAGGCCGGCGGGCGCCGCGCGCTGCTGCTGGGGGTGGTCCCCGAGCGCCAGGCCGAGGAGGCCCTCCAGCAGCTGCCCTTCCTGCACGAGGTGGTCTCGCCGCCGCTGACGCCGCTGCGCCTCAAGCTCAAGGCCGAGCGCGCGCGCGAGCTGCTGCAGCAGCGCCTGACCAACGAGCAGCTCGACGCGGCCCTGCTGCGCAAGACCCGCGAGCTGCACGAGCTCAACAAGATCGGCGTGGCGCTCTCGGCCGAGCGCGACATCGACACCCTGCTCGAGCAGATCCTGCTCAAGTCGCGCGAGATCACGGCCGCCGACGCCGGCAGCCTGTACCTGGTGGAGCGCGGCAAGGAGCACGAGAGCAGCGAGGACGACCGGCTGCGCTTCGTGCTGGCCCAGAACGACTCGTTGCAGGTGCCCTTCGAGCAGTTCGCCATGCCGCTCAGCCAGACCTCCATCGCCGGCTACGTGGCCCTGACCGGCCAGGTGGTCAGCGTGGCCGACGCCTACCAGCTGCCCTCCGGCACGCCCTACAGCATCTCGCGCTCCTACGACGAGACCTCCGGCTACCGCACCAAGTCGATGCTGGTGGTGCCCATGCGCGACCACCACGACGAGGTCATCGGCGTGCTGCAGCTGATCAACAAGAAGCGCGACCCGCGCGCCATGCTGCGCCACGCCACGCTGGTGGACGAGAACGTGGTGCCCTTCACCAGCGTGGACGAGGAGCTGGTCTCGTCCCTGGCCAGCCAGGCCGCGGTGGCCTTCGAGAACACCCGCCTGATCGCCGGCATCAAGCAGCTCTTCGACAGCTTCGTGCGGGCCTCGGTGACGGCCATCGAGGCCCGCGACCCCACCACCTCCGGCCACTCCGAGCGCGTGGCGGTGCTGACCGTGGGCCTGGCCGAGGTGGTCGACCGGCTGGACAGCCCGCGCTTCCGCGGGGTGCGCTTTTCGGCCGACCAGCTGCAGGAGATCCGCTACGCCAGCCTGCTGCACGACTTCGGCAAGGTCGGCGTGCGCGAGAAGGTGCTGATCAAGGGCAAGAAGCTGTTCGTGGGCGAGCTGATGCTGATCCGCCAGCGCTTCGCCTACATCAAGCGCTCGCTCGAGGCCGAGCTGCTGCGCGGCCAGCTCGAGGCCCTGCGCAGCGGCGCGCCGCCCGAGCGCCTGGCCCGGCTGGAGGCCGACCTGGAGCGCCGCTCGTCGGAGGTGGACGAGATCCTCAAGCGCATCATGACCGCCAACGAGCCGGCCCTGCTGGAGGACGAGAACTTCCGCATCCTGATGGACCTGCCCTCCAAGTACTTCGTCGACCTGGAGGGGCAGACCCAGCCCTACCTGACCCCCAACGAGCTGCAGGCCCTCGCGATCCGGCGCGGCAGCCTCTCCGAGCAGGAGCGGCGCGAGATCGAGAGCCACGTCACCCACACCTTCCGCTTCCTGTCGCAGATCCCCTGGACCGGCGAGTACCGCCGCATCCCCGAGATCGCCTACGCCCACCACGAGAAGCTGGACGGCAGCGGCTACCCGCGCCGGCTCTCCGCCGAGGAGATCCCGCTGCAGTCGAAGATGATGACCATCTCCGACATCTACGACGCGCTGGTGGCCTGGGACCGGCCCTACAAGAAGGCCGTGCCCGTGACGCGCGCCCTCGACATCCTGCACGAGGAGGCCGGCGCCGGGAAGGTCGACCGGGAGCTGCTGGACCTGTTCGTCGAGTCCAAGGTCTGGGAGAAGACCCTGGCCGACGCCCCCGCCACGCGCTGACCCGGGGCCGCCCCAGGTTATCCTGCAGCCATGAAGCCGCACGTGATCGCCCACCGCGGCGACTCTGCGCACCGCCCCGAGAACACGCTGGCCTCCTTCGCCAGCGCGCTGGAGTTGGGCGCCGACCTGGTCGAGTTCGACGTGCAGCTCACGCGTGACGGCGAGCCGGTGGTGATCCACGACGCCACGGTCGACCGCACCACGGACGGGCGCGGGCGCGTGGCCGAGCTGAGCCTGCCGGAGCTGCGCCGGCTCTCGGCCGGCTATCCCGAGCGCTTCGGGCCGGCCTGGGCTGGCGAGCGCGTGCCCACGCTGGCCGAGGTGCTGGCCTTCGTGAAGGGCCGGGCCCGGGCCCTGATCGAGATCAAGCGCGACGCGGTCAGCGACGACGCCCTGGGCGGCGTGGAGGCCCTCACCCTGGCGGCGGTGCGCAAGGCCGGGTTGCTGGACGACGTGGCGGTGCTGTCCTTCGACCCGCGCGTGCTGGCGCGCTGCCGCGGCCTGGAGCCCGGCGTGCCGTGCGGCCTGCTCTACCTGCGCGAGGATCCGGCCGTGGCCGTGGCGCGCGCGCTGGAGGTGGGGGCGCGCCTGCTGCTGCCGGAGAAGGGCGCGCTCGGCCTCGACCTGCGCGACCGCGCCCGGGCGGCCGGCCTGATGCTGGCGACCTGGGTGGTGGACGACCCGGCCGAGCTCGGGAGCCTGGCGCCGTACGAGCTGTACGGCCTGGCCTCGAACCGGCCGGGCCTGCTGCTGGAGGCGCTGGCGGAGTGACGCGCGGGCCCGCGAGGCCCGCGCGTCGTCCCGGGCGCGGACCGCAACGGCGCGGTCGGCGAGGCCAGGAAACGCCGCCGTGATCCTGAGTCGCCGCCGTCCGAGTCGGCGACGAAGGATCTCCCGGGCTGTGCGACTCGGCAGGTCCTTCGCTCCTGGCTCGACGGCGTCGCTCAAGACGACGGTCTTCTTGGCAGGCGGCGCGCGCCGGCGCCGCGCCTGCCGCCCGGCTAGCGCTTGGTCATGTCGAGCACCAGCTTGACGCGCTTGCCGTCCTTCAGCACGACCAGCGGGTGCTTGGTCTCCAGGCGCAGGGTCTGCTTGGCCTCCTCGACCGAGTACTCCTTGGCCGGGCGCGCGTCGATCTCCAGGATCACGTCGCCGCGCGAGAGCCCGATCTCGGCCGAGGGCGAGTTGGGCTGGACGCTGACGATCTTGAGGCCCTGGGGGTCGTCGACGTACTTCATGCCGACCCGGAAGCGCTTGGCCAGGTCCTCCTTGTCGACGGCCTTGGAGAGGGCCTCGGGCAGGTCGATCTTCTTGTCCTCGACCAACTGGGCCAGCACGTCGTTGAGCAGGGCGTTGCCGGCGGCCTTGTTGGCCTGCATCACGCTCGTGACCTGCACGGTCTTGTGCTCGCGGATCAGGTTGGCGGCGGCCATGTTGACCACCAGCACCTCGAGCGCCGCCACGCGCCCGCCGCCGATCTTCTTGCACAGCGTCTGGGAGACCACGCCGCGCAGCACCTCGGAGAGCACGCTGCGCACGTGGGCCTGCTCGGCCGCCTCGAACTGGTCGATGATGCGGTCGACCGAGGAGATGGCCGTGTTGGTGTGCAGGGTGGCGAAGACCAGGTGGCCGGTGTTGGCGGTCTCGAGCGCCAGGGCCACGGTCTCGGGGTCGCGCATCTCGCCCACCAGCACGATGTCGGGGTCCTCGCGCAGGACCGCCTTGAGGGCCCGCGCGAAGCTCTTGGTGTGGCCGCCGATCTCGCGCTGGTTGACCAGGCACTGCTGGCTGGGGTGCACGAACTCGATCGGATCCTCGAGCGTGATGATGTGCTGCTTCCGCGTGCGGTTGATGTAGTCGATCATGGCCGCCAGCGTGGTCGACTTGCCGCTGCCGGTGGGGCCGGTCACGAGCACCAGGCCCTTGGGGATCTCGCAGAAGCTCTTCAGCACGGGCGGCAGGCCGAGCTGCTCGAAGCTCATGATCTTCGAGGGGATCTGGCGCAGCACCGAGCCCACGCCCTGCTTGTCGCGGAAGACGTTGACGCGGAAGCGCGAGACGCCCGGGATCTCGTAGCCGAGGTCGGTGTCGTGGCCCTCCTTGAACTCCTGCTTGTGGCGCTCGTCCATGGCCGGCTCGAGCAGCTCGTAGACCTCCTCGGCGGACAGCACGGCCGTGTCGCCGATCTCGGCCATCTCGCCGTCGATGCGCCAGCGCGGCTTGTGGCCGGCCGAGAGGTGCACGTCGGAGGCGCCCTCGGCCACCATGCGCGCCAACAGCTCGTCGAGGGCCGGCTGGGCCTTGCGCAGGGCCGGGCCGGCGGCGGCCTCGCGCATCTTCCAGGCGCCCGTGGCCGAGAGGGTCGAGAGCACCTCGTTGAAGAAGGCCCCGTCGATGGCCAGGGTGTGCACGTCGACGCCCGGCACGTGCTGGCGGACGGCCGAGATGACCGCCGAGCTGGGCTCGTCCACCAGGCCGACGGTCAGCTGGCTGCCCTCCATCTTCAGGGGCAGCACGCGGTGCCTCTGCACCAGCTCGAGCGGCAAGAGCGCCACGGTCTCGGGGCTGGGGCGCCCCTGGCGCGCGTCGTAGCGCGGCAGCGAGACCTTGCCCGAGAGCTGGTTGACGCGCTGCGCCAGGCCGGCCGCCAGCCCCTGGCCGAAGCCCGGGATCTTCTGGAACATGGCCTCGAAGGCCCGGTTCGAGAAGCGCAGCGCCTGGACCTCGCCCACCGCCGTCAGCGAGGCGGTGCGCTTCTCGCCCAGCAGCAGGCCCACCTCGCCCACGCTGGCCGGGCGCGGCACCCGGCCGATCTCGACCGGCTCGCCGCCCTTGTCGACCGTGACCGCCACCTCGCCCTCGACCAGCACGTAGAAGCAGTCGGCCTCGTCGCCCTGGCTGACGAGCGTCTCGCCGCTCTCGAAACGCTGCAGCTCGGCGGCTTTGAGCAGCTGCGGCAGCTGGTCGTCCTTGAGGGCCCGGAACAGCTCACAGTGGCGCAGGCGGTCGAGCACGCGCGCCTGCTGGTCGTCGGCGATCTGCAGGGACTCCATCGCTCCTCCTCGTCGGGTCGGTGCCGGCAGACTACGCCCGCCACCGGGGGTGGTCAAGGCGCGCCGCCCTCAGGCCAGTAGCGGGTGGATCACCAGCCCGGAGGGCAGCTTGGGGTGGAAGAAGGTGCTCTTGGCCGGCATCGACTCGCGCGCGTCGGCCACGTCCACGATGTGCTGCACGGGCGTGGCGCGCAGGAGCACGGCCAGCCGGCAGCGGCCGCCGGCCAGGCTCTCCTCGGCCTCGGCCAGGGAGTGCACGTAGCTGACGGCCTCCTCGGCCACCCCCAGCAGCGGCCGCAGCACCGCGTGGTGCAGGAAGTACGTGTCGAGCTGGGCCAGGCAGGCCGGCGTCTCCGGGGCCAGCCGCTGGCGGGCGTCGGCGGGCGCCTCGACCAGCAGGGCCCCGCCGCCGGGCTCGGCCAGGGCGAAGGCATAGCCGGCCTGCGAGTTGTTGGCCGCCTCGGCCGCGGCCGCCAGGCCGGACAGGCGGCGGGTCTCGAAGTGCGGCGCCAGCAGGCCCTCGGCCTCGGCCAGGCTCGGCCCGCTGGAGAGGATGCGGTGGTAGGGCAGCACCACCAGCCCCGGGGCGCCCATGGGCGTGAAGTAGCCCAGCGTCCAGGCCCCCGCGGGGCCGTGGGCCTCGGCGTAGCGCAGGGCCGTGGCGCAGCGGTGGTGGCCGTCGGCGATGTAGGCCGGGCGGTCCCGCAGCAGGCGCTGGTGGGCCGCCACGGCGGCCGGGTCGGTGACCCTGAAGACGCGCTGCAGCACCCCGCCGTCGTCGGTGTACTCGAGCGCCGCGGGCCCCTGCAGGGCCCGGGCCAGCAGGGCCGCGAAGGCCCGGTCGTCGTCGGGGACCATCAGGAAGATCGGGCTGAAGTTGGCCCGGGTGACGCTGAGCACGCGCCAGCGGTCCTCCTTGGCGGCCTTGCGGGTGTGCTCGTGGGGCTTGATCGCGCCCGTCTCGGGCGGCTCGGCCTTGAAGCGCGCCAGCACCCCGTGGCGCACGTAGGCGCGGCCCTCGGCCGCGAAGCGCTGCTCCAGCACGTAGAGCGCGGGCTCCGGGTCCGGCGCCACCAGGCCCTCCTTCTGCCAGCGCGCCCAGGTCTCCCCGGCCTCCACGTAGCCGGCGTCGCCCTGGGTGCGGTTGAGGATCACGCGCACGATGTTGCGCGGGTCGCGGGCGTACAGCTCGTCCTGGTAGGCGGGCGGGATCACGTCGTAGGGCGGCGCCAGCACGCGCCCCAGCTCGGCCTGCGGGACGCGGTAGAGGATGCCGGCGAAGGGCTCAATCTGGGCCACGGGACCTCCGGGAGCGCAAACAATATCCCCCGCCCCGGCCCGGGGCAACCGCGCGGCTACTTCTCGCGGGCCTTCTTGAGGATCTCGGGGGCCGACTCGCCCAGGTACTTGACCACCAGCCGGCTCCAGGTGGGGGTCTTGCGCACGTTGTCGAGGTACGCGTCGAGCTCGGCCTTGAGGGCCTTGTCCTCCTTGCGCAGCCCGAAGGCCTGGAAGCCCGGCTGGCCCAGGAACACGCCGATCTGGAGCTCGGGGTCCTTGCGCTGCTCGACGATGACGTGCTCGACCCCCAGCACGGCGGCCGTGATGCTGCCGGCCTTGAGCGCGGCCGGAAGCGTGCCGCTGGGCACGTACTCGACGTTGGCCAGGGGCACGCCGGCCTCCTTGACGGCCTCCTCCATGCTCGTGCCGCGCACCGTGCCGACCTTCTCCTCGCGCAGCTGCGCCAGGGTCTCGATCACGCGGTGGGGCTTGCGGCTGAAGGCCACCTTGCGGGCCGGGAAGACCTCGACCGTGAACTCGATCAGCTTGCGGCGGGCCTCGGTGGCGGCGTAGCCCCCGGCCAGCAGGTCGGCCTTGCCGCTCAGCACGGCCGGGATGATGGCGTTCCAGCCCTCCTGCGGCACCACCTCGAGCCTGAGCTTGTGCAACTGGCAGAAGCCGTCCAGCAGCTCGCGGTCGAAGCCGGGCGGCGTGCCGGGCACGAGGCTGAAGAAGAGGTCCTCGTTGACCACCGCCACGCGCAGGCTGCCCCGCTTCTGGACCTCGGCCCAGTCGGCCCGGGCGGGCAGGGCCAGGGTCAGCAGCGCGGCGGCGGCCAGAACCGGCAGGCGGCGAGCGTTCATGGCACCCCCCTGCGACCGATCATACGCCGCCCGGGTAAGATCGCGGCCGGAGGGGAGATGACGCCAGCGGACGGCTTGCAGACGGGCCCCGACGGGCGGACGCGCTGCTCCTGGTGCGGCGACGGCGCGCTCTACGGGCGCTACCACGACCGCGAGTGGGGCTTCCCGGTCCAGGACGACCGGCGGCTCTTCGAGAAGCTCTGCCTGGAGGGTTTCCAGTCCGGGCTGTCCTGGCTGACCATCCTGAAGAAGCGCGAGCGCTTCCGCGAGGCCTTCCACGGCTTCGAGCCCGAGCGCGTGGCGCGCTTCGGGGCCAGCGACGTGGCGCGCCTGCTGCAGGACGCCGGCATCGTGCGCCACCGCGGCAAGATCGAGTCGACCGTCAACAACGCCCGCCGGATGCTCGAGCTCCTCGAGCGGCACGGCTCGCTGGCGGCCTTCGTGTGGCGCTTCGAGCCCGACCCGGCCAGCCGGCCGCGGCGGCTGACCTGGGCGAGGCTGCGGCAGATGGCCCAGACGCCGGAGTCGAAGGCCCTCTCGCGCGAGCTGAAGCGGGCCGGCTTCAGCTTCGTGGGCCCGACCACCTGCTACGCCTTCATGCAGGCCATGGGACTGGTCAACGACCACGTCGAGGGCTGCGCCACGCGGGCCGAGGCCGAGGCGGCCCGGGCCCGCTTCCGCCGCCCGGCGGCGTCCGGGGCGCCCGACGGGCGCTGCGACGAAGGACCCGGCGGGCCGCCCGCGCGGGCTGCCAGGCCGGGACGAGGAGCCAAGAGATGCTGATGCTGGCGGGCGTGCTGGGAATGTGGCTGGTGGGTGCGGCCCCGGGGGCGGCCTCCGACCCCGAGGCGCGCGTGATCGAGTACCTGCGGGCAAACGTGCGGCCCGGACAGCGCGTGGTGGTCTCGGAGCTGGTCAACACGGTCTTCACCGCCCCCGAGGAACGGGCCGCCCTCGACCGGCTGTTCAAGGCCTTCTTCAGGGCGCCGCTGGTGGCGGCCCAGCACCAGGAGCGCACCGGGCGGCCGCCCACCCTGGCCGAGCTGGAGCGCGAGCTGGGCCTGCGCGTCCCGGGCGCGGCGGCGGTGCTCCTGGCCGTGATGGAGTCCGACCCGCGCTCGCCGCGCTTCTTCGAGCGCGACGCGAAGACGGGCGAGATCCGCGCGGTGGACGTGGCCGCGGTGCGGGCCGACCCGCGCTTCGCCGGGGAGCTGGAGCGGGGCCTGGGGTCGCTCGAGGGGCGGCCGCGGCCGGCCCTGCAGGTCACGGGCTACGACGGCCGGCCCGTGAGCCTGCCGGCCGGGCAGCCGCAGGTGATCTATTTCTCGTTCACCGACTGCGCTCCGTGCCTGCAGACGGCGCCGGTGCTGCACGAGCTGGCCGCGGCACGCGGCGTGGCCGTGCTGGCGCTCAACGCCGACCGCCTGCTCGAGCTGCCCTACGACGACGACGCCCGCGCGGCCTACGCGCGCAAGCTGCCGGGCTTCGTCTTCGCCCACGCCACGCCGCAGGCCGTGCAGGCCTTCGGGGGCGTGAGCGTCTTCCCGACGCTGTTCTTCGTGGGCCGGGACGGAACCGTCGTGAAACAGCTCGTCAACCGCCAGGAGCGCGGCGCGTTGCAGGCGGCGCTTCACGCCGCCGAGCGCTAGGCCGCCGCGGGGCCGCGCGGGCCGGCCCCCTCAGCGCGGCCCGTACACCGCGCCCCCGTTGCAGACCGTGCACGCGTCGGGCGTCGTGAAGCCTCCCGACACGCGCCGGCCGGCGAAGTCCATGTACCAGACGACCAGCTTCTTCGAGACGTCGTTCTGCCAGACCACGTCGGGCGTGCCGAGGGGCGCGCCCGGCAGGCCGCGGCCGTAGTCGCCCCAGGCCACGGCGCGCCAGACGTTCGAGCCCACGCTGGGCGGGTCGGTGAAGGTGCCGGCCACGCGCACCTGGTTGCCGTCCAGGGTCCAGATCACGAGCCGGCCGGTGGTCTGGTTGTACCAGAGCAGGTCCGCGTCGCCGTCGCCGTCGGCGTCGGCAGCGCCGGCCAGGTCCCAGTTCGCGTCGGCGGCCTGGTCCGGGTTGGGAAGGCGCGTGCCGACCTTGGCCGGACCGTTCATCAGCCAGATCACCAGCTTGCGCGAGCTGGTGTTGAACCACAGCAGGTCGGCCTTGCCGTCCGCGTCGAAGTCGTGGCTGGCCCCGAGGCGCCAGTTGGCCGCCAGCGGACCCGCGCCCGTGACGTTGTCGTAGTCGATCCTGAGCGCGCCCGTCGAGAGATTGCGCGCCAGCGAGTCGCCCGAGCCGTCCCCGTCGAAGTCGTTGTACGCCAGCGGCTCGAACCCGTACCAGGCGCCCGAGTACTGCGCCATGAGCGCGCCACGGCGCATGACCCATTCGAAGGAGCGGTCGGCGCCGGCCGGGTCCCTGAACAGGAGGCCCGGGCCGGGGGCCAGGTCGTAGTCCTGGCCGCGCACGTAGTCGCGCGCCTGGTTGTTGCCCACCGATACGCGTGCGAGACCGTAGGGTGTGTAGGCCCGGAACTGCATGCCCGCCGTCACGTCGCCCGGCCCGAAGGGCAGGCCCGTGTCGCCAAAGTCGTCCACCAGGTCGTCGTTGAGCCGCCGCTTGACGTCGCCGCCGTAGAGGTTGTCGTAGGGCGCCACGAGGTAGTGCGGCTGGGCGCCGTAGCCCCGGTAGCGCACGGTCGAGCCGCCGTCCGTGATCTTGATGTACCCCGGCCCCCGCAGCACCGCGCTGTCGCCGGCGAAGCTGCCGGCCACGTCCACGTCGAGCAGGTGGAAGAGCGCGATCTCGTGGGGGGCCGGGTTCGTGCCCCAGTTCACGAAGACCTCGGAGGTGAATCCGCCCGAAGGCCCCTCCTCGTCGAAGACCCAGGTCGTCTCGCGGGCCGTGAAGCCCTTGCCGTCCACGTTGTTCCAGGTCGCCACCAGCCGGCCATCGGCCCCGTAGACCTCGCTGTCGGGCGGGGGGAAGGGGTACTCGCGGGTGTCGACGCCGACGACCCGGTACCACCAGCCGCTGCGGAACAGGGGGTTCACGCCCGCCTCGGTGCCGTACAGGCTGGCGTTCGGGGCCGAGCTCCAGTGGCCCGCCGTGTAGACGAGCGAGACTGCCTGGTCCGTGAGCGTGCCGCCGGCCAGGGGCGAGTCGGCGCGGCTCGCGGGCTCACTGCTCGAGTCGGTCTTGGGCCCGTCAGGAGTCAGGGCGGGACGGGATGGCGGTCCGGGCTCGAACGACTGGGCGCTGGCGGCGCCCGCGGCGGCAACGGCGATGGCGAGCAGCAGCAGCCGGCCGGCAGCCGACACGCCCGTAAGTTCCTGAGCCTTCATGGTCCCGCTCCCTTCGGGGGGCCGGGTCAAAGGCCGCCCAACAACTCCCCGCTAGAGGACGCGGTAGGCGGGACCGAAGGGGCTCACGGCCCAGTCCTCCGCGGGGCTGACACTGTTCCGGGGACCGTCGACGTCACTTGGGCCTGGGCTCGTAGGTCCCCGGCACGGTCCGGAAGCTGATGGCGAGGCGATTCCATCCGTTGATGGCCACGATCGCCCTGGTGAGGTTGACCAGCTCCGCCTCGCTGAACTGCCCGCGGGCCTCGCGGTAGAGCTCGCACTCCGCGCCGCAGCCGGCCCACACCGTGATGCCCGAGAGATTCCAGATCCAGTTCTCGTAGGCCTTGCAGCCCGTGGCGTGGTTTGACGTGGCGGCCGGCCGGCCGTAGCCTGCTGGGCCTTGCCCCTCAAAGCTGGTGCGCGCCTCGGCCCCTACGAGATCGTCGGTCCCCTCGGCGCGGGGGGGATGGGTGAGGTCTACCGCGCCACCGACACGCGCCTCGGGCGGCAGGTGGCCGTCAAGGTGCTGCCGGAGCACCTGGCCCGCGACGAGGAGGCCCTGGCGCGGCTGGAGCGCGAGGCGCGCGCGGTGGCCGGCCTGTCGCACCCGGGCATCTGCACGCTCCACGACGTGGGCCGTGAGGGCGCGGTCTCCTACCTCGTGATGGAGCTGCTGGAGGGCGAGACGCTGGCAGAGCGGCTGGCCAGGGGCCCGCTGTCGCTCGAACAGGTCTTCCATCTGGGGGCCGAGGTCGGCAGCGCCCTGGCCGCCGCCCACGAACGCGGCATCGCCCACCGCGACCTCAAGCCGGGCAACGTGATGCTGACCCGCGCCGGCGTGAAGCTGCTGGACTTCGGTCTGGCACGGGCCCTCGAGCCCGCGGGCGAGGCCCAGGGCCTGCCGGTCGCCACCGCCTCGCTCGACCTGACCCGGGCCGGCGCGCTGCTCGGGACGCTGCCTTACATGGCGCCCGAGCAGCTCGAGGGTCGGCGGGCGGATCACCGCAGCGACGTGTTCGCGCTGGGTGCGGTGCTGCACGAGATGGCCACCGGGCAGAGGGCCTTCAGTGGCCGCAGCCAGGCCTCGCTGATCTCGGCCATCCTGTCCTCGCAGCCACCGCCGGTCTCCTCGTTCCGGCCGCTCAGCCCGCCGGGGCTCGACCAGCTCGTGCGGACCTGCCTGGCCAAGGAGCCCGACCAGCGCTGGCAGTCCGTCCATGACGTCGTGCTGCAGCTGCGAGCCCTGGCCGAGGCGCCGCCCGCCGGCGCAGCGGCCGGTGCGGTCCCGGCCCGCCGGACCTGGCTGGGCTGGGGCGTGGCGGCCCTGGCGGTCGTGGCGTGGCTCGGCACCTCGCTGCGCGGCCCCGCGGGCGGACGCCCGGCGGCCCGAACGGTCAGCTTCCAGCTGATGCCGCCGCCCGGCGGCGCGTTCAGTTCCTGGGCGGAGGCGGGCAGCATGGCGGTCTCCCCCGACGGATCGATGCTGGCGTACTCGGCCTGGGACGGCCAGGGTCAGTCGCGCCTGTGGCTCAGGCCCGTGTCGTCGATCGAGGCCCGGCCACTGCCCGGCTCCGAGGGCGGCGCGGCCCCGTTCTGGTCGCCGGATGGCCGCTCGCTGGGTTTTTCCGCCGGGGGAAAACTGCGCCGCCTGGACCTCGCGGGGGGGGCGCCGATGACGCTTTGTGAGGTGCCGCCGGGCGGAGGCGTGGCCGGCACCTGGGGCCGCGACGGGATCCTGTTCGTGGTCTCCCCGGCCGAGTCGAGCGTGCTCTACCGCGTGCCGGCCACGGGCGGGACACCCATCGTCGTCATTGCAGCGGACACGGCGAAGGGCGAGGGACGGCTGGCCTGGCCGGGCTTCCTGCCGGATGGCGAGCGCTTCCTCTACGCGCTGCGCCGCTCCGACTACTCGTGGCACCTGATGCTCGCCGGGCCGGGGACGGCTCCCCGGGAGCTGGCCACCATCGCCTCCTCGGCGCAGATGGTCGGCCCGCAGCACCTCGCCTTCGTGCGCGACGGCACGCTGCTGGTCCAGCGCTTCGACTGGCAGGCCGGCCGGCTGGCCGGCGAGACCACCGCCGTGGCAGACCCGGTGCGCTACTTCCTGTCCACCGGCAGCGCGGCCTTCTCGGCCTCGATGGCGGGCACCCTGGTGTTCCAGCCCGCCGAGGACGTCAACCAGCTGGCCTGGTTCGATCGTGGCGGAAGACAGCTGGGCACCGTGGGACCGCCGCGGAACCAGCTGAGCGTGGCGCTCGCCCACGACGGCAGCCGCGTGCTCTTCGAGCGGGCCCGGCCGGGGACCGGCACCTGGGACATCTGGTCCTCCGACCTGGCGCTGCAGGCCGAGTCGCGCCTGACCTCGCACCCCGAGACCGAGATCCGGCCGCGCTGGCTGGGCGCGGGCGCGATCGTGTACTCGGCCAACCTGCAGGGTCTGCCACCGCAGCTGGTACGCCGCAACCTGGTCACCGGCCAGGAGGACGAGCTGCTGCCGCGCGCAGGCTTCCGGTGGGCAGAGGACGTGTCCCCGGACGGCTCCACCCTCGTCTACGCCGAGCGCGGCCAGGAGGGCACCACCGACCTCTGGGCGCTGGCGCTCTCGGGGCGCTCGGCCCCGCGGCTCCTGCTGCGCTCGCCCTTCAGCGAGAGCGGCGCGCGCTTCTCGCCGGACGGGCGCTACCTGGCCTTCGTGTCGAACGAGTCGGGTCGCCAGGAGGCCTACGTCGTGCCCTACCCGGGGCCGGGCGAGAAGCGCCCCGTCTCGACCGGCGGCGCGGCCTTGGTGCGCTGGGGCCGCGACGGTCGCGAGCTGTTCCTGCTCTCGCTGGACGGCCAGCTGTGGTCGCTGCCGGTGCACACCTCGCCGGCCTTCCTGGCGGCCCCCCCGCAGCGTCTGTTCGCCCTGGCGGGCCGGCGCTGGATCGACTTCGAGGTCGCCCCCGACGGCAGGCGCTTCCTGGCCCTCGCGCCCCAGGTGGTGGGCAACGAGCAGCCGGCCACGGTGATCGTGGGCTGGGCCCCCGAAGCCGCGCCCTGAGCGGCGCCGGTGGCCCGGCGCCGCGCATGCGAAACCGTCGTCCTGAGCGACGCCGTCCGGCTGGGGAGCGAAGGACCTGCCGGGTCGTACGGCCCGAGAGATCCTTCGTCGCCGATCTGGACGGCGGCGACTCGGGATGACGACCTGGCGCCGCCGGCGGCGCCAGGTGCTCAGATGCGGCTGCCCTCCAGGAAGGCCTTGAGCTTGCGGCTGCGGCTGGGGTGGCGCAGCTTGCGCAGGGCCTTGGCCTCGATCTGGCGGATGCGCTCGCGCGTGACCGCGAAGCTCTGGCCGACCTCCTCGAGCGTGTGCTCGGAGCCGTCGCCGATGCCGAAGCGCATCTTGATCACGCGCTCCTCGCGCGGGGTCAGGGTCTTGAGCAGCGCGTCGGTCTGCTCGCGCAGGTTGAGGTTGATGATGGCCTCGGCCGGGCTGACCACGTTGCGGTCCTCGATGAAGTCCCCCAGGTGCGAGTCTTCCTCCTCGCCGATGGGCGTCTCCAGCGAGATCGGCTCCTGGGCGATCTTGAGCACCTTGCGCACCTTGGACACCGGGATGTCCATGCGCTTGGCGATCTCCTCCGAGGTGGGCTCGCGGCCCAGCTCCTGCACCAGCGCGCGGCTGGTGCGGATGAGCTTGTTGATGGTCTCGATCATGTGCACCGGGATGCGGATGGTGCGGGCCTGGTCGGCGATGGCGCGCGTGATGGCCTGGCGGATCCACCAGGTGGCGTAGGTCGAGAACTTGTAGCCGCGCTTGTACTCGAACTTGTCGACGGCCTTCATCAGGCCGATGTTGCCCTCCTGGATCAGGTCCAGGAACTGCAGGCCGCGGTTGGTGTACTTCTTGGCGATCGAGACCACCAGGCGCAGGTTGGCCTCGATCAGCTCCTTCTTGGCCTGCTCGGCCTGCTGCTCGCCGATGACGATGGTGTCGAGGGTGTGCTGCAGCTCCTCGGCCCGGGCGTCGAACTCGTCCGCGATCTGGCGGATGAGCTCCTTCTGCTCCTGGATCTGCTTCTTGACGTGCTTCTTGAACTCCTCGGAGAACTTGCCCTGCAGCTTGGGCGCCAGCCGGTCGATCTTGTACTCGCACTCGGCGATGCGCTCGACCGCCTCGCGGATGCGCTCGACCATGCGGCGCTTGACCGGCTCGGCCAGGTCGATGTTCTGGATCGACTGGCTGACCGCGATGCGCAGCCGGCCCAGCTTCCACTTGGCCTTGACCCACTTGCGGTCCTTCTTGGGAATCTCCACGAACTTCTTGCGGAAGGCCAGGTACTCGCGCTGGGCCTCGGCCACCTTGCCGACCTTGCGCAGAGTCTCGCGCTTCTTGGCCTCGAGCTTCTCGTCGGTGACCTCTTCCTCGTTGAAGACCACCAGCTCGCGCACCGGCATCTCGCCGGCCGCCAGGCGCTCGCCCAGGCGCAGGATGTCCTGGGCCGACATGGGCGTGCGCGAGACGTGGCGCATGACGGCCATCTTGCCGCGCTCGATGCGCTTGGCGATCTCGACCTCGCCCTCGCGGGTCAAGAGCGGCACGGTGCCCATCTCGCGCAGGTACATGCGCACCGGGTCGTTGGTCTTGTCGAGCGTGCCGGGGGTCAGGTCGAGCTCGACGCCCTCCTCCCCGTCGGCCTTCTCGCGGAACTTCTGCTCGGAGTCCACCACCTCGATGCCCATCGACCCGAACATCGAGAAGATGTCGTCCAGGTCGTCCGAGGAGCTGATCTCGGACGGCAGCATGTCGTTGACTTCCTCGTAGAGCAGGTAGCCCTTCTCTTTGCCCATCGTGATGAGCTGCCTGACCTCGTCGTACTTCTCCTCGATCGTCAACGCCATGCCTGTCTCCTGTGCAGGCCCGGCCTAGGCGGCCGGGCGCGAGAGCGCCTCGATGCGGCGGCGCAGCTCGAGCTTCTCCTTCAACAGCTGGTCGACCTCGTCGGCCTGGGCCTGCCCCAGCCGGCGCTGGATCTCCTCCATGCGCGCCTCCAGCGGTCGGCGCTTGATCTCCTTCACGCAGTCGCCCGGCGCGGCGTCCCCGGTCGGCACCGGGCGCACGGCCAGCTCCGTCACGAGCGCCCGCAGGGCCTCGCTCTCCAGCTCGGCCGCCAGGGTCTCGGCCCCGAACGGCCGTCCGGCCTGCGCCAGCCGGCGCGCGGCCAAGAGCGCCTCGGCGCTGTAGAGGCCCGCCACGTCGCCCTCGTCCAGCTCGAGCAGCGCCTCGAGCGTGCCGTCGCCGCCCAGCACCACCTGGGTCAGAAGCCACTTCTCGGCCGGCACCAGCGCGGCGCGGCGCGGCGCCGGCCGCGGCACCGGACGCTCCGGCTCCGGCGGCGGGGCC
>JBDIBD010000035.1:0-18623 GCA_039812725.1 Vicinamibacteria bacterium
GCCTCGGCCGGAGCGCCCTCCTCCTGGACCCCGCCGCTGCCGATGCGCGGGCCCACCACGCGCAGCCGCCAGCGGTAGTCGATGATCCAGTCGTCGGCTCTCACGTCGAGGGTGGTCTCGAGCTGGCTCCCCGGCAGGGCCGTCGAGAAGTGGTCGCCGGCGGGGTCTCCCGAGCCGCCGCGCAGCCGGTCGACCTCGAAGACGAAGTGGTCGGCGCCCTTCACCGAGGCCCACTCGAAGCGCACGGGCCAGGGGAAGACGTCGGCCCCGCCCACGGGAGCCAGCGCCTCGGCGCGCGGCAGCGTGGTGAGGAAGCGCACCTGCGACCAGGATCCGTGGTGCGCCAGTCCCTGGGCATCGTCGAAGCTCGGGCGGACGCGCCAGAACAGCGTGCGCTCGACCTTGACGTCGAGCACGACGCTGGTCGAGCCGGTGGTGACGGTGGGGAAGAGCTGGGTGGCCGGCTCGAAGCTGGGGTCGGCCGCCACCTCGACCTGGTAGGACTTCGCTCCAGGGGCGCTCTTCCAGGTGAACTCGAGCTGCCACGGGTGGAAGCGCTGCTCGGAGCCAGGTGGCGTGGCCGGCCACAGGTCGCCGGCCACTTTGGGGGCCGTGCGGAAGCTGGCCGCCGGTCGGAAACAGGCGGGGAGGTCCTGCTCGTGCCCGTTCTCCGCTCGACGCACGCGCCAGTAGTAGAGCGTGTCCGGGTCGAGGCCCAGCTCGAGCGTCCCCTCGGGCGCTCCACCGGGTCCGACGCTTGAGCCCGCCACGGCCAGCTCGCGCGTCGCCGCCGGGGCGAAGTCGGGCGAGGTGGAGACCTGCACGCTCCAGGCGATCTCGAGGTCGACGCCCGCGGCAGGCCAGTGGAGGCGCGCGGGCCAGGGCTCGACCAGCGTGGCGCCGTCCTGCGGCTCCACACCGAGCGCTGGCTGCGGGGTGGGTCCCTCGACCCGTCCCACGCCCACCGCGTACCACGCGTTCCAGGCCTGACGCGCCAACTGGGAGCGCTCGCCGCACAGCGCTCGCGCCGCGGCGCGGGTCTCGAAGCGGGCCGTCTCGTAGTCCGGGACGGGCTTGTCGATCTCCGCTCCCAGGAGCACCTGCAGGGCCAGGTCCGGGCCTACGGGCTCCACCTGGTAGAGGTCGCCCCAGCCGTTGGCCGCTGGCCCGCCTCCCATCGACAGGAGGTAGAACCAGCGGTCCTGCACGCCCGCGTCCTCGTAGATTCCGTCGACCTGGCCGGGGGCCAGCGGGACCCACATGCCGGTTCCGTAGGTGTCGGCGCCCGGGGCGGTGCTCGCGGCCGGGTTGGCGAGGCTGCGCCAGGCGTCGAGGTCGCCCGCCAGCGTCCAGTCGCTCGAGCCGCGCAGTCCGCGCTCGACGTGCTCGCCTAGGGCGTCGGCTAGCGACTCGTCCAACGCCCGGGCCTCGCCGGTGTTCACGGCGCGTGCCGCTTCGAGGCTGCCCAACGCCTGCACCCGCGCGCAATGCGCGAGCTCGTGGCCCGCCAGGTCGGGGGTGACACGGTCGTCGAGGGTGTGGAACAGGCCCGTGTTGGGGTCGAAGTATCCTCCGCCCGCCCCGGGCGTTCCCCAGTAGCCGCGCACCACCGGGATTTCGAGGGTCGCGTGGCCGATGCAGGACAGATTCAGAGCTTCGAGCTCGTCATGGGCCGCGCCGAGGGCCCAATGCCACGAGGCCGCCGTCGGCAGATCCCCGCCCTCGAAGGCCTCGCTGGTCGAGAGGAAGTCCTTGGCGTGTGAGATGTCGTGCTCGTCGGCCGCCGTCTGGTTGTCGTAGGTCTCGACCTTGGTCGAGCGCAGGCGGTGAACTCCGGTGGCCGTGTCGCGCTGGTCGGGAAAGACCACCGGGCCGTCGAAGAGGCTGTGGGCCAGGCCCGTCGAGGGCGTCCAGGCCCCGAGGCGCCAGGGCAGCTCGGCCAGCACGACGCCCTGCGAGGCGTCCACGTCGTACGTACGCCGCGCGCGGCGCGGGGCCTCGGTGGCCAGCTCGACCCGGAAGACCAGCGCGGGCCGCTCACCCGTTCCCCGGACCCTCAGGCTGGTGGCGGTGTCCCGCGACAGCTCGACCTGCCGCGGGTCCAGGCCCAGCTCGTGCGCGAGCGCCTCGAGCGCGGCCTGCACCGCGCGGCCCGGTTCGATCTCGGGCTCGACCGGCAGCTCGAGGCCGGGGACGACGCCGCCCGTGGCCGACACGACGGTGTCGTCCTCGAGACGCGTCACGATCGAGAGCAGCCCCTCCTCGACCGGGACGCCGCGGTACTCCTGCCGGTACAGGCGCACGCGCAGGCCTGGCAAGCGGGCCGGGCGGTCGGCCAGCAGCCGGAGCTCGTCCCCCAGGCTTGGGTCGCGCAGGCCCAGATCGGCGCGCCACTCGGTCAGGAAATCCTCGACCGCGATGCGCGCCCGCCAGGTGGCCTGGAAGCGCACCGGGCGGGGTCCCGGGGGGGCCGAGGCCGCGCCGAGGCTGGCGGCCAGCAGGAGGAACGGCAAGGCGAACCGCCGGCTCGAGCGGAGGGATCGAGTCATGGCTCCTCTCCTACCTGGGCCCCAGCACCGACCAGTCCGCGGGATCCGGGGTGGGTGCGTCGGGCGTCAGGAAGGCCCCGCCGCCGCGGGTGCCGGTGTGGTCCATGTACCAGACCACCAGCTTGCCGCTGGTCGAGTTGCGCCAGACGATGTCGTTCGCGCAGGGCGGGCTCGTGGCGTCGAAGCCGTAGTCGCCCCCGGCCACCGCCTGCCAGTTGGCGTCTCCGGGCGAGGCGGGCACGGCCAGCTGGCCGGCGATCCGCACCACGTTCTCGTCCATGAACCAGAAGACCACGTTGCCCGAGGTGGTGTTGTACCAGAGCAGGTCGCGCTGGCCGTCGCCGTTGTAGTCGAGCGCCGCCCGCACGAGCCAGTTGCCATCCACTGCCCGGTCGGGAGACGGGATCAGCGTGCCGGTGTAGGTCGTGCCGTCCAGGGTCCAGATGCGGAGCTTGTTGGAGCGGACGTTGCGCCAGAGCAGGTCGGGCTTGCGGTCGTGGTTGAAATCGCCCGTGGCGGCCACCTGCCAGTCGGGGTCGAGGGCCGGCGCGCCGGCCAGGGGAGCGCTGCCGACGCGATGGGACCCCCGCATGAACCAGAAGCTCAGGGAGTCGCCGAAGAGGCTCTGGGAACGCACCACCAGGTCGGAGTCGCCGTCGCCGTCGAAATCGTCGGCGCCCTGGACCTGCGCTCGCGCAGCCGGCTGCGGGTCGAGAAGCTCCTCGACCCGGCGTGTCGCGCCGTCCATGTGCCACACGTAGACCTGTGCCGTGCTGTTGCGGCGCAGCAGCAGGTCGGTGCCGAGCGTGCTCGCGCCGGGCAGCCCGCCGAGGTCGCCCTTTGCGTCGCGCTCGCACACGTGCAGGTTGTCGGCCTGGACGGAGAAGAAGCCCACGCCGGAGGTCTTGCCTGCGATCACCGCCAGCCTCGCGTAGGAACCGTGATCGACATCCGGCACGCGGAGCAGCCCCCAGGCGGGCCACGGAACCTCGATGAAGGAACCGGTGCCGTCGGCGTCGGCCTGGCAGGACGCCAGGTCGGGATAGCGCCAGATCCCGAACAGCAGCACGCCCGTGGCCGACTGGACGGGGATGCGCAGGTCGGCCTCGGCCACGACCCTCGGGACCGGCACTGCGAAGCACTCCGACAAGGCGCCGTTCTCCTGGCCAATCCAGGGATTGCGCACGCGCAGCGAGCCGGACTGGGCGTTGCCCCGGGCGTCATCCGGCGACCAGTCGATCGCCGCCTGGCCAGGCACCACGCTCCAGCCGGCCGTGTCGGTGTCGAACGTCCAGGTGGGGGAGAGGCTCTGTGCGCCAGCCACGGACGACCAGCAGGCCAGGACCAGCAGTCCTCGGACGAGACGAGCGTGCGAAGGAATCATCGAGTCCTCCAATGGGGCGAGCCAGACGCTGATGGCCTGAGATCGCGACAGACCTGAAGAGCCCGAGGCGCGCCGGCTGTTACGCCGAGCTCAGCGAGGGCCGGCGATGGTCCAGTCCGTCGGGTTCGGGGCAGGAGCGCTGGGCGTGGTGAACAGGCCCGAGGTCCGGTTGCCCGAGTGGTCCCTGTGCCAGACGACCATGTTCCCGCTGGTCGCGTTGCGCCAGACGATGTCCTTGGTGGCCGGCAACCCGTTGGCAGCTCGTTCTCGGGCCGGCCATCGCCTCCAAGTGCCCTCCCTTGCCTGAGCGGAACGCAAGGGAGGAGCCTGGGGTGGAGGGGATGTTACCTCCCCGGGGAACGAGACGACGGGCGGCCGGCCGCCGGCGCTGCGCGCCCTGTCGGCGCGCCCGCAGGCTCGCGGACAAGCGGCCACCTCGGGCCATATGATCGCCTTCGTGCTCGGGACCCTCGCCTTGCTGCTCGGACTGGCCGCGGCCGGCGAGGGCGCCGCCTCGCCGCCCGAGGCGGCCCTGGCCTCGGAGCTGCTGGCGCTGGAGCCGGGGGAGGAGCGCGAAGCCTGGGTCGAGGCGCACTCGGCGCAGGTGACCGCCGAGCTCGGACGCCAGGTGGCCGCGCAGGCGCTCGTGCTGCAGCGCGCCGCCCAGTACGAGCCGGCCCTGGCCGCCTTCGCGCTGGCCGTGCGGCTGGGCGAACGGAGCGGCGATGCCAGGAGCCGCATCCTGGGGCTGCACGGACAAGGCGAGGTCGAGCGCGAGCGCGGGCGCCCGCAGGAAGCCCTGGAGCTCCTCGAGCGCGGGCTGGCGGAAGCCGGCCTGGCCGGCGAGCGGGCCAGCGCCGCGCGCCTGAGCGGCTCGCTGGGGCTGGCGCGCCTGCAGCTCGGCCAGTACGACGAGGCGCTGCAGACGTTCGAGCGCCAGCTCGCGGCCTTCGAGTCGCTGGGCGACACCAAGGGGGTCGGCCAAGCCCTGAGCAACCTCGGCATCGCGCTGGGGACGCTGGGCCGCTTCGGCGAGGCCGCCCAGGCCTTCGAGCGCAGCCGAGCCTCGATGGAGGCCGCGGGCTACGCCCCGGGCGTGCCGCGCGCGCTCAACAATCTGGGGCGCACGTACCGCGAGCTGGGCAACTACGCCGCCGCGCTGCGCGCGCTGAGCCAGAGCCTGGCCCTGAAGGAGGCGGCGGGCAACCGCGCCGAGCTGGCCACGACGCTCAAGAACATCGGCGAGGTCTATCTGCTGCAGGGCGCGCTGCAGCAGGGTCTCGACCACTTCGAGCGCAGCTACGCGATCGCAGCCGAGCTGGGGCAGAAGACCGAGATGGCCACGGCGCTCGAGGACCAGGGCGCCGCGCTGGTCGAGCTGGGCCGGCTCGAGGAGGCGCGCGGCGCGCTCGAGCGGGCGTTGGCGCTGGCCGAGGAGATTTCCGCCCCGGAGGCGATCCTGTCGATCACGGCCGAGCTGGCCGACGCGCTCCACCGGCTGGGGCTGCGCGACCAGGCGCTCGCGCTCCTGGAGCGCAGCCTGGCGGACGGCGAGCGCTCGGAGGACCTTCCTCCGCTCGTGCCCACCCGGCGCCAGATCGCCATGCTGAGGCTGGAGGCCGGCGACGCGGCCGCCGCCCTCGCGCTCAGCGAGCGTGCGGCGGAGGCCGCGCGCCGCTTCGAGCTGCGCGACGAGCTCTGGCGGGCGTTGCTGGTGGCTGGACAGGCGCTCCTGGCGCTGGGCCAGCCCGAGGGCGCGGAGGCGCGCCTGCGCGAGGCCATCGCCGTGGTGGAGGATTTGCGGGCCCAGGCGGTCGGCGCCGAGGCCGACCGGGCCGCGTTCCTGATCTCGCGCGCGGCGCCGTACCGCGAGCTGCTCGGCCTGCTGGCCGACAGCGGCCGCTCGTGGGAGGCGTTGTCGGTCGCCGAGAGCGCGCGCGGCCGCGTGCTGCTCGACGTGCTGGCCGGCGGCCACGCCACGATCGGCGGCGCCCTCGACGAGCGCGAGCGGGCGGAGGAACGGCGCCTCGAAGGGCGCCTGCTCGTGGCCAGCTCTGACCTGCGTGCGCAGCCCCGGCTCGACCCGCAGCAGGCCGCGCGACTGGAGACCCGTCGAGCCGAGGCGCGCGCCGCGCTCGAGGACTTCCGCACGCGCGCGTACGCCGCGCATCCGGAGCTCGAGGTCTACCGCGGCGAGTCGCGGGCGCTGACCGCCGAGGACGCTCGCCGGCAGCTGGCGGACGGGCGCACGGCGTTCCTGGAGTACGCGCTCGGCGGGCGCCGCGCGTACCTGTTCGTGCTGGGCGCCAGCCGGCTGGGCGCGCCCGAGCTGGCGGTGCATCGCCTCGAGCTGGACGGCGCGCAGCTCGAGGCCCTGGCGGCCGACTTCCGCCGGCGTTGCGCGGCCCGGGACCTGGACCTGGCCGGGCCGTCCGCGCGCCTCTATCGCGCTCTCGTGGCCCCGGCCCGCGAGGCCCTCGGGCGCGCGCGCCGCGTCGTGATCGTGCCGGACGGCCGGCTGTGGGAGCTCCCGTTCCAGGCGCTGCGGCCGGAGCGCGGGCGCTACCTGATCGAAGACCTGGCCATCTCCTACGCACCCTCGCTCTCGGTCCTGCGGGACATGCGCGCGCCGCGTCGAACGGTGCCGGCGGGAGCCGGGTTGCTGGCGCTCGGCAACCCCGCGCTCGGCCACGGCGCCGGCCGCCTGACGGGAAGCGCGCTGATGTCCGAGGCGCTCACGCCGCTGCCCGAGGCCGAGACGCAGGTGCGCGAGATCGCGCGGCTGTACGCGGCCGCGAGCACGAAGCTGCGCCTCGGCGGCGAGGCGCGCGAGTCGGCCGTCAAGGCGGAGGCCGGGCGCTACCGCGTCCTGCACTTCGCGACGCACGGTGTGCTCGACGACCGCAGCCCGCTCTACTCGGAGCTGGTCCTGGCGGCGCCGAAGGAGGGGGACGGCGACGACGGCCTGCTCGAGGCGCGCGAGATCATGGACCTGGACCTGCACGCCGATCTCGCCGTGCTCTCGGCCTGCGACACGGGGCGGGGCGAGGCCCGGGCTGGCGAGGGCCTGATCGGCATGGCCTGGGCCTTCTTCGTGGCCGGCTGCCCGGCGACGGTGGCCAGCCAGTGGAAGGTGGAAGCGGCCAGCGCCGGCGCGCTGATGGTCGCCTTCCACCGCGCTCTGCGAGCGGGTCGTACGCCGGCCGAGGCGCTGCGCCAGGCCGCGCTCGCCCAGCTCGCTCGCCCCGGACGGGGGCATCCCTTCCACTGGGCGGCGTTCGTGGCCATGGGGGACGCCGAGCGCGAGCCCGGCGGCCCTTGATGGCCCGGCTACCCCGCCATCAGCGGCGACGCAGGCGACGCCAGGTCGGGCCGAGGGATCGGCCTCGAGTCGTGCCCTCGGGGGGGCTGAGGTCGCGCCGGGGCCGCTGACCGACGGACCTACTTCGGACCGAGCACCGACCAGTTGACTGGGCTCGGGCTCGGCGAGTCGGGGGTGAGGAAGGCCCCGGCGCCCCGGTTGCCGGCGTTGTCCATGTACCAGACCACCAGCTTGCCGCTGGTGTCGTTGCGCCAGACGATGTCGTTGGCGCAGGGGGGAGCGCCGGCCGCGAAGCCGTAGTCGCCGCCCGCCACGACCTTCCAGTTGGCGTCGCCGGCGCTGGCGGGCACGGCGAACTGGCCCGTGATGCGCACCATGTTCTGGTCCATGAACCAGAACACGACCTTGCCCGTGGTGGCGTTGTACCAGAGCAGGTCGCGGTTGCCGTCGCCGTTGTAGTCGAGGGCCGCCACGACCGACCAGTTGGCGTCGGCGGCCTGGTCCGGGCTGGGGGCCAGGTTGCCGAGGTAGGCCGTCCCGTTCAGGGTCCAGATCAGCAGCTTCTGGGTGGTGGTGTTGCGCCAGAGCAGGTCGGGCTTGCCGTCGTGGTTGAAGTCGCCCGTGGCGGCCACGGTCCAGTCCGTCGTGATGGCCGGCGCGCCGGTCAGGCTGGCCGTCGAGAGGCGCGTGGCCCCGTTCATGAGCCAGAAGCTGATGCCCGCGTCGAGCGGGTTGCGGAAGGCCAGGTCCGACTTGCCGTCCCGGTCGAAGTCGTCGGAGCCGACGATGGCGGGCGAGAAGAAGCTCGAGCCGGGCTGGGGCGAGAGGGCCAGCTGCTGCTGCCGCGTGCCGCCCGCCATGCGCCACAGGTACGTGGTGGTGGCCGCGTTGTCGCGCAGCAGCAGGTCGGTGAACAGGTCGCGATCGAGGTCGCCCTTGTTCTCGTGCGGGCAGAGGTAGGGGTTGTCGAACAGCACGGAGAAGGTCGTGCCGTCGTTGGAGGTCTTGCTGGCCGAGAGGAAGACGCGGGCCCAGCTGGCCGGGCCGCCGATGGTGGCCTGATCGAGGCTCCAGGTGTCGGACGAGACCGACGTGGAGCTCGAGCCGGGCAGCAGGTTGCCGACGCAATTGGCCTGGGAAAAATAGGAGCGGATCTCGGCGCGGGCGTTCCCGGAGGCGGTCTGGGTGGGCACCCGCGCCTCGACCCCGAAGGTGAAGTTGCCCGAGGGGACCGGGAAGCAGTCGGTGACGGCTCCGGCGATCACCCCGGTCTGGGCGTTGCTGACCTCGGCGCTGCCCGAGGTGGGCGAGCCCAGAGCGTCCTCGGCGTTCCAGGCGATGGAGCCGTAGGGCAGCGTCCCCTGCCAGCCTGCGGTCCCCGAGTCGAAGGACCCGCCCGGCACGTAATTCTGGGCCGCGGCCCAGGGCGCCAAGGTCAGGGCCAGCAGCAACGGCGAGAGAGATCGACGCACGCTCATCTTCAATCCTCCAGGGGCGCGGCGGCCCGCTGCTCCGTGCGGGGGGGACCCGGGAGCCGGCTGGCGCCCAGGCGCCGGCCACGGGCCGCCGCGCTGCCGGGGGTGAAGAGGGCCGGACGGGGCGTGTGTTACTGGCCCGTTCGGGATAGATTGGCGCACCCGGAGGAGAGATGCCCAAGGACCGCTACCACGTCGTGACGCTGCCCGGCGACGGCGTCGGGCCCGAGGTGACCGCCCAGGCGGTGGCTGCGCTCGAGGCCGCGGCAGCCCGGCACGGCCTCGGCTTCGACTTCGAGGAGATCCCCGGCGGGGGCGAGTACTACCTCGAGCACGAGCGCGAGTGGCCCGAGGGCTCCGAGCAGCGCTGCGCCGCGGCCGACGCCGTCCTGCTCGGCGCGGTGGGGGCCCAGGACCCGGTCACCGGCAAGAACGTCTTCACCAAGCCGGGCAAGCCCTACGACACGCCCCAGCTGGCCGGCTACGCGCAGGTGATCGGCAACCGCCACCGGCTGCAGCTCTACGTCAACGTGCGGCCCATCCGGCTCTTCCCCGGGGTGCGCCACAAGGTCTCCGACGCCTTCCTCGACATCTGGGAGCCGGCCAAGGTCGACTACGTGGTCTGCCGCGAGAACACCGAGGAGGCCTACTCGGGCCGCACCGACGACATGCTCGACGAGCAGGGGCGCGTGGTCGGCCGCCGCACGCCCATGGAGGTGACCCGCGCCGCCACGGAGCGCGTCTGCCGCTACGCCTTCGAGCTGGCCCGACGGCGCAAGGCCAAGGGCCGCCCGGGCAAGGTCACCTGCGTGGTCAAGTCCAACATCATCGGCGCCCACCGCTATTTCGAAGAGATCTTCCGCGAGCTGGGCCAGCGCGACTACGCCGACCTCGAGCAGGACGTCGCCATGTTCGACGCCTTCTGCATGTGGCAGATCCGCAACCCCGAGTGGTACGACGTGGTGGTGGCCCCGAACCTGGTCGGAGACGTGATCTCCGACAACGGCTCGACCACCCAGGGCGGCATGGGCATGGCGGCCGGCGGCAACATCGGCGACGCCCACGCCATGTTCGAGCCCATCCACGGCTCGGCCCCCAAGTACCGCGGGCAGGACAAGGTCAACCCCATGGCCGCGGTGCTGTGCGCCGCCATGATGTGCGACTGGCTGGGCGGGCGCTTCGCCGACCCGCGCCTGGTGACGATGGGGGCGGGGATCGAGAAGGCCGTGGCCAAGGTGCTGTCCGAGGGCCGCTGGCTGAGCTACGACCTGGGCGGCACGGCGCGCTGCTCCGAGGTCGGCGCGGCCATCCGGGACGCCCTCGCGTCGTCCTGAGACCGGACCGCAACGGCGGGGAGCCCCATGATCCAGCGCGCCCTGGATCATGAGGACCATGGTTTCCGCGTGCAGGAAAGTGCATTATCCGAGCGAGGGACGCACCTCCTCGACGCCGTACAACTGGTGAGCGGCGCCCCTCGATTTGCTCTGCCCGCGCGCCGCGGCGCACCCTCCCCGGCCTGACGGCCGGTCCCCGTCGAGGCGCCCGCGCGCGGCGAGCCTGCTTCCTCGCAGAGGGAGGTGGGTGTGAACCATCCTCGTGCCTCGACGGCACCCGTGCGCCTGCTCGAGCGCGTGGCCGCCGACACGCCCGGGGGCGAGCGGCTGAAGCTGTGCCTGCAGTGCGGCACCTGCGGCGGCTCCTGCCCCTCGGGCCCGGACATGGACCAGACCCCGCGCGCGCTCTTCGCGCTGCTCATGGACGGCGACGACCAGGCCGTGCTGCGCAGCAACGCGCCCTGGTACTGCGTCTCCTGCTACCACTGCACGGTGCGCTGCCCGCAGGCCATCCCGATCACCGACGTGATGTACGCGCTGCGGCGGGCCTCGGTGCGGGCCGGGCTGGCCGACGACACCGACGCGCCGGACTTCTCGGAGACCTTCATCGGCTACGTCGAGAAGTACGGGCGCTCGTTCGAGCTCGGGCTGGCCACGCGCTACCACCTGACCCACAGCCCGCTGCAGAAGATCGGCCACGGTCCGATGGCGCTGGGGATGATGTTCAAGGACCGGCTGGGCCTGCGTCCCGCGCGCATCAAGGGGCTCTCCCAGCTCAAGGCCATCCTGGCCAAGGCCAAGCACATGGAGGAGGCGCAAGGTGCGCTACGGATACTACCCGGGCTGCAGCCTCGAACGTAGCTCGGCGCCCTACGACGTCTCGACGCGCGCCGTGGCCGACCGCCTGGGGCTGATGCTCGAGGAGATCGACGACTGGAACTGCTGCGGCGCCACCGAGTACGTGACGCTGCACAAGACGGCCGCCTACGCCCTCGTGGGGCGCAACCTGGCCCTGGCCCAGGCCCAGCTCGGTCGGGGCGACGGCCGCGCCCCCTCGCTGGTGGCGCCCTGCAGCGCCTGCTTCCTGAACCTCGGCAAGGTGGACCACGCCATGGCCGAGCACCCCGAGGTGGAGCGCGCGGTCAACGGCAGCCTGGGCGCGGGCGGCCTGCGCTACGACCCCGGCGCCCTGGCCGTGCGGCACCTGCTCGAGGTGATCGTCAACGACGTGGGGCTGGGCAAGGTCTGCGGGCAGGTCAAGGCCCCGCTCCAGGCCCTGCGCGTGGCCCCGTACTACGGCTGCCTGCTCACGCGGCCGGAGATCCCGGGGCACACCCACGACGACCCCGAGCAGCCGACCTCGCTCGACGAGCTGCTCAAGGCGCTGGGCTGCGAGGTGGTCGACTTTCCGCTCAAGACCCACTGCTGCGGCGGCCACATGACCCAGATCAGCGCCGCCACGGCCTACTCGCTGCTGTACCGGCTGCTGCGCAGCGCCCACGAGTACCGGGCCGACGTGATCGCGGTGGCCTGCCCGATGTGCCAGCTCAACCTCGACGCCTACCAGGGCGCCGTCAACAAGGAGTACGGCACGGACTTCCAGCTGCCGGTGCTGTACTTCACCCAGCTCATGGGCCTGGCCTTCGGCCTGCCCGCCGAGGAGCTGGGGCTGGGGCGCGAGTTCGTCTCGCCCGAGGCCGCCCTGGCGAAGGTGGGCGTGGCCACGCCGCGGGTGGCCGAGCCGGCAGCCAAGCCCGCCGCGAAGCGCAAGAAGGGCGAGCAGGCGCTGCCCATGCCGGTCAAGCGCGCTGCCAGGAAGCGCCAGAGGGCCACGTCATGACAGGCGGCAACGGCGGAGACAGGCCGCGGGTGGGCGTCTACGTCTGCCACTGCGGCACCAATATCGCGGGCACGGTCGACGTCGAGAGCGTCGCGCGCTGGGCGGGCGAGAGCCTGCCGGGCGTGGCCGTGGCGCGCGAGTACAAGTACATGTGCTCGTCCCTCGGCCAGGACCTGATCCAGCAGGACATCGAGAAGGAAGGCCTCGACCGGGTGGTGGTGGCGGCCTGCTCGCCGCACCTGCACGAGAAGACCTTCCGGCGGGCCTGCGCCAAGGCCGGGCTGAACCCGTTCCTGATGCAGATGGCCAACATCCGCGAGCACGTCTCGTGGTCCGCCGAGGACCGCGCGCTGGCCACGGACAAGGCCCGGGCCGAGGTGGCTGCGGCCGTGCGGCGCGTGGAGCACCACCGTCCGCTCGAGCCGGTCAAGGTGCCCGTCAACCCGGCCACGCTGGTGGTGGGCGGCGGCATCGCGGGTATCCAAGCAGCGCTCGAGCTGGCCGACGCCGGCTACCCGGTCTACCTGGTGGAGCGCGAGCCCTCCATCGGCGGGCACATGGCCCAGTTCGACAAGACCTTCCCGACCCTCGACTGCGCCGCCTGCATCCTGACCCCGCGCATGTCCGAGGTGGGCCAGCACGAGAACGTGACCCTGATGGCCTACTCGGAGGTCGAGGAGGTCACGGGCTACGTCGGCAACTTCCACGTGCGCGTGCGCAGGAAGGCCCGCTTCGTGAACGAGGCCACCTGCACGGGCTGCGGGGTCTGCATCGAGAAGTGCCCGCAGTCGGTGGTGGACGAGGTCTTCGAGGCCGGGCTGGGCTACCGCAAGGCCATCTACCGCCCCTTCCCCCAGGCCGTGCCCAAGTTCCCGGTCATCGACAAGGCCGCCTGCACGTACTTCCAGCGCGGCAAGTGCAAGGCCTGCGAGATCTTCTGCGGCCCCAAGTCGATCGACTTCCAGCAGCAGGACGAGGTCGTCCAGATCGAGGTCGGCAACATCATCCTGGCCACCGGCTACGAGCTGTTCGACAGCCGCCGGCTGCCCCAGTACGGCTACGGGCGGCTGGCCAACGTCTTCACCAGCCTGGAGTTCGAGCGGCTGTGCAACGCCGCCGGGCCGACCAACGGGAAGATCGTGCTGCGCGACGGTGTGACCGAGCCGAAGCGCATCGCCATCGTGCACTGCGTGGGCAGCCGCGACAAGAACACCAACGAGTACTGCTCGGCGGTCTGCTGCATGTCGGCCCTGAAGTTCGGCCACCTCTTGATGGAGAAGACCGGCGCCGAGGTGTGGAGCTTCTACATCGACATGCGCCCGCTCCACAAGGGCTACGAGGAGTTCTACCACCGCCTGCTCGACGAGGGCATGCGCTTCGTGCGGGGACGCGTGGCGGAGGTCACCGACGCGGCCCGCGAGGCCGGCGAGGAGGGCCGCCTGATCGTCCAGTACGAGGACACGCTGATCGGCAAGCAACGGCGGCTGCCGGTCGACATGGTCTTCCTGATGGGTGCCCTCGAGCCGCGCCGCGACAGCAAGCAGGTGGGGCTGCGCTTCGGGCTCTCCTGCTCCATGGACGGCTGGTTCATCGAGCGCCACCCCAAGCTGGACCCCGTGGCGACCATGACCGACGGCGTCTTCATCGCCGGCACCTGCCAGGGCCCCAAGGACATCCCCGACTCCGTGGCGCAGGGGGCCGCGGCCTCGGCGCGTGTGCAGGGGATGATCTCCAAGGGCAGCGTGCTGGTCGAGCCCGTGGTGGCCTCGATTGCCGACGAGCGCTGCTCCGGCTGTCGCATCTGCAACACGCTCTGCCCGTTCAACGCCATCAGCTTCGACGCCGAGGCCGCGGTCAGCAGGATCAACGGCGTCATGTGCAAGGGCTGCGGCACCTGCGTGGCGGCCTGCCCGGCCAGCGCCATCAGCGGCGCGCACTTCGACGACACCCAGGTGGGCGCCGAGATCGAGGGCATCTTGTGGGACGCGCTGCCGGAGCGCGGGATGGCGGAGGTGACCCCATGACCGAGACCCGCTTCGAGCCGCGCATCGTGGGCTTCTTCTGCAACTGGTGCTCCTACCGGGCGGCCGACCTGGCCGGCACGGCCCGCATCAAGTACGCCCCCAACGTGCGCGTGATCCGCCTGATGTGCTCCGGGCGCGTCGACCCGACCTTCGTGCTCAAGGCCTTCGCCTGCGGGGCCGACGGCGTGATGATCGCCGGCTGCCACCCGGGCGAGTGCCACTACCTCAACCAGAACCACAAGACCATGCGGCGCCACGCGCTGCTGCGACACACCCTGCGCGCGCTGGGCGTCGCGGACGAGCGCCTGCGGCTGCAGTGGGCCTCGGCGGCCGAGGGGGCCCAGCTGGCCCAGGCCGTGGACGAGATGGTGGCGGCCGTGCGCGCGGCGGGGCCGCTGCAGTGGCCCAGGCACCTGCGCGAGGACGCCCCGGGCCTCGACGGCCTGCAGCGCGCCGCCCAGGCCCGCGACCGCGCCGCGGGCGCGCCGCACGGGGAGGCCCGGGCATGAGCGCAGCATCCAAGCACAAGTTCGCCATGTACTGGGCCGCGGCCTGCGGCGGCTGCGAGATCTCGACGCTCGCCATCGACGACAAGATCCTGCAGGTGGCCGAGGCCTTCGAGATCGTCTTCTGGCCCTGCGTCATGGACGGCAAGACCAGCGACGTGGAGGCCCTGGCGGACGGCGAGATCGCGGTCTGCCTGTGGAACGGCGGCATCCGCAACAGCGAGCACGAGCACATGGCCCGGCTGCTGCGGCGCAAGAGCCAGGTGCTGGTGGCCTTCGGCTCGTGCGCCCACGAGGGCTGCATCCCGGGCCTGGCCAACCTCAACACGCGCGAGCAGATCTTCGACACGGCCTACCGCGACACGCCCTCGACCGAGAACCCGGACGGCGTGCGTCCGCAGGTCGAGTTCCAGGCCCCCGAGGGCCTGCTGACGCTGCCGGTCTTCTACGACACGCTCAAGACGCTCGACCAGACCGTGCCGGTGGACTACTACCTGCCCGGATGCCCGCCCGAGGCCGAGCGCATCTGGGACGCGCTGGTCGCCATCCTGGAAGGCAAGCTGCCGGCCCCCGGCAGCGTGATCGGCAGCGACTCGACGGTCTGCGAGGAGTGCGGCCGCAAGCGCAACGAGAAGCGCATCACGGCCTTCAAGCGCAACTGGCAGGTCCTGCCCGACGCCGAGACCTGCCTGCTCGAGCAGGGGCTGGTCTGCTGCGGCATCGCCACCAGGAACGGCTGCGGGGCGCGCTGCCCGCAGGTCAGCTCGCCCTGCATCGGCTGCTACGGGCCGCCCAACGGCGTCGCGGACTACGGCGCGCGCCTGATGAGCGGCCTGGCCTCGGTGATCGAGAGCTCCGACCCGAAGGAGATCGAGCGCATCGTCTCGGAGGGCCTGCCCGACCCGGTGGGGACGCTCTACCGCTTCAGCCTGGCGCACTCGCTCATGCGCCGGGCCGCCAAGCCCCAGGGAGCCCGGCCATGAACCGCATCACCATCGACCCCGTCACGCGCCTGGAGGGCCACGGCAAGATCGAGATCCTGCTCGACCCCGAGGGCGAAGTCCAGAACGCCTACTTCCAGATCCCGGAGCTGCGCGGCTTCGAGCGCTTCTGCGTCGGCCGGCTGGCCGAGGACATGCCCAACTTGACCGACCGGATCTGCGGCGTGTGTCCCGAGGCGCACCACCTGGCGGCCACCAAGGCCCTCGACGAGCTCTTCCACGCCGAGCCGACGCCGGCCGCGAAGAAGCTGCGAGAGCTGTTCTACTCGATCTTCTTCGCCACCGACCACACCACCCACTTCTACGCCCTGGGCGGGCCCGACTTCATCGTCGGCCCCGACGCCCCCAAGGCCGAGCGCAACATCCTGGGGGTGATCAAGAAGGTCGGCATGGACGTGGCCGGCAAGGTCCTGAAGATGCGCCGCGACGGGCACGACCTGATCGCGAAGATCGGCGGCCGGCGCGTGCAACCCAACTGGGGCCTGCCGGGCGGCGTCAGCCGCGGCATCACCGACGAGCTGCGCCAGGAGATCCTGGCCCGCGGGCGCGAGGCGGTCGAGTTCGCGCGCTTCAGCCTGAAGGCCTTCGACGACATCGTGCTGGGCAACCCGGGCTACGTGGAGCTGATCAAGAGCGAGGGCTTCACCCACCGCTGCTACTCCATGGGCACGGTCGACGAGAAGGGCCGCGTCAACTTCTACGACGGCCTGATCCGGGTGGTGGACCAGGACGGCCAGGAGGTCCTGAAGTACCACCCGCGCGAGTACCTGTCGCACATCGCCGAGCGGGTCGAACCCTGGACGTACCTCAAGTTCCCCTACCTCAAGAAGGTCGGCTGGAAGGGGCTGGTGGACGGCAAGGACTCGGGCGTCTACCGCGCCACGCCCCTCTCGCGCCTGAACGCGGCCAGCGGCATGGCGACACCGCTGGCGCAGGAGGAGTACGAGCGCCTGTACGCCACCCTGGGCGGCAAGCCGGTCCACCACACCCTGGCCACCCACTGGGCCCGCCTGGTGGAGCTGCTCTACGCCACCGAGCGCTGGGTGGAGCTGGCCTCGGACCCCGAGGTGGCGCACCCGAACGTGCGGCAGGTTCCCACCGCCACGCCCACCGAGGGCGTGGGTTGCGTCGAGGCCCCGCGCGGGACGCTGACGCACCACTACTGGACCGACGAGCGGGGCGTCCTCACGAAGGTCAACCTGGTGGTCGGGACCACCAACAACTACGCCCCCATCGCGCTGTCGGTGAAGAAGGCCGCCCAGGCCCTGATCCACAAGGGGACCGTGGTGACGGACGGCCTGCTGGACCGCGTGGAGATGGCTTTCCGCGCCTACGACCCCTGCTTCGGCTGTGCCACCCACGCGCTGCCGGGGCAGATGCCGCTCGAGGTGACGGTGCGCGCCGCCGACGGCGTCGTCGTGGAGAGGCTGGCGCGCGGGCTGAGATGAAGACGCTGGTGCTGGGGCTGGGCAACCCGCTCTTGGGCGACGACGCGGTCGGCCTGCGCGTGGCCGCCTCGCTGCGCGGGCGGCTGCCCCCCGACGTGGAGCTGGACGAGGACTACTGCGGCGGGCTGCGGCTCATGGAGCGCCTGGCGGGCTACGAGCACGTGGTGATCGTCGACGCGCTGGTGACCGGAGCCCACCCGCCCGGCCTGGTGCTGTGCCTGCGCCCCGGGGAGGTCGAGACCCAGCACAGCGGCTCGACCCACGACGTGTCGCTGTCGGACGCCCTGCGGCTGGCCGCGGCCCTGGGCCTGCCCATGCCGCGACTCGACCTGGTGGTGATCGAGGCCGGCCAGGTGCTGGAGTTCGACGAGCACCTGACCCCGGCGGTGGAAGCCGCGGTGCCGCGCGCGGCCCGCATGGTCCTGGAACTGGTCGCCGCCCCGCCCAAGTGCGCGGGCGCGGCCGCTTGAAGGAGGGGGACATGGTGTCTCCGGAGCTGCTGCGCCGCCACTCGTTCTTCGGGGGCTTCACGCTGGCGGAGGTCAAGGAGCTGGCGCTGTGCGGCCAGGAGCGCTCGGTGGCCGAGGGCGAGATGCTCTTCGCCGACGGCGACCGGGCCGACTTCTTCTACTTCCTGGCCGACGGCGAGATGGAGACGCTGATCCGGGCCGAGGATCAGGGCGACATCGCCCTGTCGACCCTGCCGGCGGGCGAGCCCCTGGGCTGGTCGGCCCTGATGGAGCCGCACGTCTTCACGGCCTCGGCCCGCGCCACACGCCCCTGCCGGGTGATCGCCTTCGGGCGGCCCGAGCTGGCCAAGCTGATGGAAGACACCCACTTCGCCGCCATCATGCTCGACAAGCTGGCGACGCTGCTGAGCCACCGCCTGCGCGACGCGCAGGTGCAGCTCCTGAGCCTGAAGGCCCAGCCCGTCGCGTAGCTGGAGCTGGCAGGCCCCGCCTCCGTCGTCCTGAGGAGCGGCCGTCCAGCTGGCGACGAAGGACCTGTCGGCCCACCTTCCAGTGCCTCTCGGGGGCATGCAAGTGTAATACACTAACGTCGTGCGCTTCGTGTGGGACGCCTCGAAGGCCCTTGCCAACGAGCGAAAGCACAAGGTGTCGTTCGAGGAGGCCGCCACGGCCATTTCCGACCCGTTGGCCTTGTTCATCGACGACGACACCAACCCGGAGAACGCTCGGGTCATCGGCGAGTCCCGCGGGGAGCGCCTGCTGCTGGTGGTTTATGTCGAGAGGGGCACCGATGTGCTCCGGCTGATCAGCGCTCGGCGCGCCACCAGCCATGAACGGAAGCGATATGAAGAAGAGCGGTAGGCGGACGCAGCGACCGCCCTCCAAGCGGTCCCTGCTCGAGATCCCGGAAGTGGACTTCTCGAAGGTCCAGGTGAGGCGAAATCCCTACGCCTCCCGCATCGCGGCGGAGGGGCTCGTCGTCCAGGTGGGCCGAGGCCGGCCGAAACGGTTGCTCGAGGCAGGAGGGACCACACCTCGCTCGGTGCGTTTCCCACCGAGGATCTGGGCGCTGCTCGAGCGTCGTGCGAAGGCCAGGGGGCTGACCCTGCATGCGGCCCTGCGCGAGGCGATCCTGGACTGGGCCCGAAGCGTGTAGGGCGACAGCAAAACTGACCCCCAAACGACAGTAAATCTGACCCCCCCCCGAGCCGGCGAGGAGGCCGTGATGGGGACGAGGGAAGGGGCCGTGACACCCTGCGTGGCGGAGGTG
>JBDIBD010000036.1:0-18446 GCA_039812725.1 Vicinamibacteria bacterium
GGTGCCCGCGCGGCCGCCCGCCGGCGGCGGCGCTGCTCGCGGCCGCGGGCCTGGCGCTGCCGCTGCTGTCGGCCTTCATCCCCGTCTACGGCTGGGACGCGCTCACCTACCACCTGGCGCTGCCGGAGCGCTTCCTGCGCGCGGGCCAGGTGTCCGTCGACCCGTTCTCGGTCTTCACGACCTTCCCGCTGCTGACCCAGATGCTGTACACGCTGGCCCTGGCCCTCGACGGCCCGGCCCTGGCCAAGCTGCTGCACGTCGAGCTGGCGGCGCTGCTGGTGGCCGCGCTGGTGGCCCTGGCCTCGAGGGCCGGCCGGGCGGCGGCCCTGTTCGTTGTCCTGGCCCTGCTGGCCGACCCGCTGTTCGTGTTCGAGACCGGGGTCGTCTACGCGGACCTGCCGCTGGCGCTCGCCGCGCTGCTCGCGGCCCACGCGGTGCTCGAGTGGGACGGGAGCGGGCGGCCGGCGGCCGCCGCGCGGACTGCGCTGCTGTGCGGGATCTGCGCCGGAGTGCGCTACCAGGGCGCCCTGGTGGGCCCGGCCCTGGCCGTGGCGCTGGTCCTGGCCGGGCGGCAGACCCCGCGCCGCCGGCTCGCGGCCGGGGCCGCGCTGGTGGCGGGGACGCTGGCACTGCTCGCACCGTGGTTGCTGCGCAACCTGCTGGCCACGGGCTCGCCTCTGGCGCTGTCGGCCTTCGACCCCGTGTTCTTGCGCCAGATGGAGGCCTTCCAGCGCGGCATGGGCATGGGCCGCGGGCTCGTCGAGCTCCTGCTCGCGCCCTGGAACCTGACGCTGGGGAGCGCCCCTGGGCTGTACGCGGGCGGCTTCGGCTTCCGCGTGGGGCCGCTGCACCTGGTGGCGCTCGCGCTGGCCCTCGCCGGGCTGCGGCGCAGCGCGGAGGCACGCCTGGCGGTGGCGACGGCCAGCCTGCTCTTCCTGGCCTGGTTCTTCAGCTCGCAGGAGGCACGTTTCCTCCTGCCCGCTCTCGTGCTGTTGCTGCTGGCCGGGGCCTGGGGCCTGGCGGGGGTCTGCGCGGCCGCGCCGCGGGCGCTGCGGCTGGCCCTGCTCGCAGCGTGCTGCGCGGGCGCGCTGCCGGCGCAGCTCGAGACCTGGCAGCGCGACTACCGCTTCGCCTGGCGCGCTGCGCTCGGCGACCTGCCCTGGCCCGCCATCGCGCAGCTCACGCCCGTGGAGCGGCTGGGCGAGCTGCTGCGGGGCGGGGACGCCACCGGCGTGCGCGTGCTGTGCCTGATGGAGAGCCGCTCGTGGCACCTGCGCGGCGTCGACTCGATCCCCTACCACGTGGACCAGGGCTCGCCGGCCCTGCTGGCCTTCCACCGCGCCCGCGTCGCGGGGCGGCTGTGCCGCTGGCTCGAGGAGCAGCGCGTCACCCACCTGGTCTTCAACGCCCGCACCGGCGCGCCCGTCTTCGTCCCCGGCTACTCGCGCGAGGACTACCTCGACGACCTGGCCGCGCTCGACGCCTTCCTCGCGTCCTCGGCGGTAGAGCTGGCCGGCGAGCAGGAGACCTGGCTCTTCCGCGTCGCTCCGCCGGGGCAGTGCCGCGAGCCGGGGGACGAGGGCGGCGGGCCGCGAGCGGCTCGGGTTCGTTGACCGGGCCCTGCCTACCTGGGCCCGACGACGGTCCAGTCGGTGGGGTTCGGGCTCGGCTCCATCGGCGTGGTGAAGAGGCCGGCGGTGCGGTTGCCGGCGAGGTCCATGTGCCAGACCACGATCCTTCCGGAGCTGGCGTTCCTCCAGACGATGTCCTTGGTGTCGGGCAGGCCGTTCGGGCCGACTCCGTAGTCGCCCATGGCCAGCACGTTCCAGTTGTTGTCGCCGGCGTTGGCCGGGCTGGTGAACTGGCCCGTGATGCGGACGACGTTCGCGTCCATGAACCAGAGCACGATCTTGCCGGAGTTGGGGTTGTACCAGAGGAAGTCGGTGTTCTGGTCTCCGTTCCAGTCCTGGGCGCCGACGATCTCCCAGTTCGAGGCCACGGCCTGGTCGGGGCTCGGGATGATCGTGCCCAGGCGGGTGGTCCCGTTCATGGTCCAGATCTCGATCTTCTGGGTGGCGAAGTTGCGGTAGACCAGGTCGGGCTTGGCGTCGTGGTCGAAGTCGGCGGTGGCGGAGGGCTTCCAGGGCGGGGCCAGGGCGCCCGCCAGCGCGACGGGAGCGCCGACCCGGGTGGTGCCGTTCATGAGCCAGAACTCGGCGGCACCGGTGGTGGTGTTCCAGAGCAGCAGGTCGTTGCGGTAGTCGCCGCTGAAGTCGTCGGTGCCGGCGATGACCCAGTCGAGCGTGGACGGTGTGGGGGAGAGGGTCGCGGGGGCGCCGATGCGGGTGGTGCCGCTCATGAGCCAGGCGTCGTTCTGGCCGGTCGGGTTGAGGCGGAAGAGCAGGTCGGTGCCGGCGTCGAGGTTCATGTCGCCCTTGAGGAAGACGACCCTGGTGTTCTCGGTGGAGGTGTTGTCGGCCGGGACGGGGTCGCTCTCGGTGCCCGAGACGGTGGCGGTGTTGGCGAGCGTGCCCACGAAGCCGGGGTTGGCCGCGGCGGTGACCTGGACGGTCGTGGAGAAACCGACGCCGAGGCCGCCCACGTCGCACGACAGCGTTCCACCGGCGTGGGCACAGCTCGGCAGCCCGGGGGTCGAGGTCGCGAAGGCGGCACCAGCCGGCAATGCGTCCGTGAGCGTGAGGCCGGTGCTGCTGGACGGGCCCAGGTTCGTGACGGTGGCGGTCCAGGTGACGGAGCCGTAGGGGCCGATGGGGTCGGCCGAGTCGGTCTGGGTGACGCGCACGTTGGCCAGGGGCGTGAGCGTGTCGGAGTCGGTGGAGGTGCGGTCGCCGGCGTCGGGGTCGGCCACGGTGGTGGGCGGGGTGATGGTGGCGGTGTTGGCGAAGGTCCCGCGGGCCGAGGGACGGAGCAGCCCGGCGAGCGTGTACGTGGCCGAGCCGCCGGCCGGGAGGTCGATGGTGTCGCCGATGGGCCCCACCACCGGGCCCGGCGTGCAGGTGGCCCCGCCGGCGGGTGTGCAGGTCCAGCTGCCGGCGATGAACGTCGGCGGAGGCGTGTCGGCGACGAGCGCGCCGCTCGCCGCGTCCGGGCCGGCGTTGGCCGCCACGATGGTGTAGGTGACGGTGGTGCCGGGCGTGGCCGTGCCGACGCCGTCGCTCTTGGCGATCGAGAGGTCGGCCAGCGCCGTCGGGGCGAAGACCGGCGAGCAGCCGCTGGACTCGAGGTTGGCGCCGTCGACGGCGGTCACCAGGTAGCTGTGGCCGACGAGCGGCGTGAAGCCCGGGTCGTCGAAAGCCAGCGTCGTGCCGTTCGTGTCGGCCAGGAGGTTCCCGTCGCGGCGCACCAGGTAGGACTGGATGCCGGAGCCGGCGTCGGCCCCGGCAGTCCAGGCGAGTCCGACCTTCTGGCCGTCGAAGCTGGCGCTGGCCGTGGGGCAGGAGGGGGCGGTCAGGTCGGCCAGGCAGGCCGTGGTCTGGAAGGCGACGTCGTTGCGGTCGACGAAGGCCAGCCCGGCCGTGGCCCCGTCCGACGAGGCGCCGAGAGCGCCGCTCCGACGAGCGAGCGCACGCGCCGTCGTCAGCGCTCCGGCGGGAGTGAAGCCCTGCTCGCGCAGCGTGCCCAGCCCGTGGCTGTGCACCACCCGGAACTCGCTCCCCGCCCAGTAGAGGCGCGGGTTGCCGTCGGCGTAGGCGGTGCTGGCCGCCAGCAGGTCGGGGAAGGCCTTCACGCCCGCGGTGCTCAGCACCGTCACGTACACGTCCTCGCCGGGAGGATCGCCGGCGCGCGCCTCGCTCCAGGCCAGGCCGAGCTGGGCGCCGTTCCAGCGCAGGTCGAACTGGTTTCCGACGGCGGCCGAGGTGGTGAGCTGCGAAGGCGCCACGGCCACCGACCCGTCGGGCGCGAAACGACCGAAGTAGAGGTTGCCGGCCGAACGGTAGACCACCGCCCAGCCGGAGCCCACCCACTGCACCAGCGGGCCCGGGTTCTGCGCGTTCGCGCCCAGGCTGCTCTCGCCGCCCAGCTGCGTGCCGGCGGGCAGGAAACGCCTCAGGCGCACCGAGCCGCCCTGGATCCAGACGACACCGTACTGCTCGCCGCTCCAGTCGAGGGCCGCGCTGGCCGGGCCGCCGGTGGCCGCGCTCACCAGCACCTCGCCTCCCGAGGGCAGGCCCGTGGCGTCGAAGCGCGCCAGGCGCACCTGGTTGCTCCCGTCGCGCCAGGCCATGGCGAACGTGCCGCCCACGCCCACCAGCGCCGGACGCCCGCCGACGACCGTGGCCGTCAGCGGGAAGCGCGTGGCCGCCAGGTTGCCGGCCGTGTCGAAAAAGCGCGCGTAGGCCTGGCGGCCCGCCGGCGTGGGCTCGCTCCAGACCGCTCCGAAGCCGCCCGCCAGCGACACCACCGTCGGCGAGTTGCTGGTCTCCAGGAAGCCCTGCGTGTCCGGGGCGCCGTGTCCGCTGGTCAGCGTGTTCGGTCCGGCCAGGACCGCCCCGGCCGCGCTCACCTTGAGCGTCGACAGCTCCTGCGTGCCGCCCGGCTGGTCGTGGTAGGCCAGGAGGAAGCTCGTGCCGTCGCTGGCCACACGCTGGTAGAGCGAATTGTGGCTGTCGCTGCCCGAGAGCACCGTGCGGATCCCGACCGGATCACCGTTCGCGTCGGCCTCCAGCCGGCCCACCTCGTACACGTTCGTGGTGTTGAGCAGGCTGCTGGTGTAGACCACGTAGCCGCCGCCCGGCTTGACCGTCAGCAGCGGCACGTCGTCGTGGACCGGGTAGGTCCCCGGCGGGAAGTCGGGGTCAGACAGGCTGCTCAGGCGCTTGACCGGCCCGGCCGTCGTGCCGTCGGCGTTGAGCTTGCGAAGGTACACGGCCAGCGCTCCCGTGGCGTTCTCGGCGTCCAACCAGGCCGCCATCCAGCCCGCGCCGTCCCAGACCACGTTGGCGTGGAGCAACGTGTGGCCGGCCACGGCCGGACCCACGATCGTCGGGCTGCCCAGGAGCGTGCCGTTCGGCTGCAGGCGCTGGAAGCGCACCTCGGTGCTGGCGTTCTGCTGCCGCACCCAGACGAGCCCGTGGACGGACCCGTTCCAGGCGGCGTCCACGTCGAACTCCCAGTCTCCGGCGGTGTTGGTCAGGTTGACCGGCCCGACCAGCCGATCGCCGTCCTCGTCCAGCCGGTAGTAGACCAGGTCGAGCGGGCTGTTCGTGCCGTCCAGCACGAGCACGCCCCAGCCCGACCCGTCCCAGACCAGCGGCTGCGCCGCGGAGTCGTTGAAGTACGTGGCGGCCGTGCCGGTGTTCGTGAAGAGAGGCACCGGACCGCGCAGCACGTTCAGGCTGGCGTCGAGCAGCGCGAAGCGGTAGTCGGCCTTGTTGTTGCCCGCCGCGTCGCGCAGGCCCTCGGTCCAGAAGAGGCCGAAGCGCGTGCCGTTCCAGCGCAGCGTCGGGAAGCGCGAGGACATGTCGTTCGTCGTCAGGCGCGTGGCCGAGCCCACCGGCGCGCCGCTGGCGTTCGCCAGGAGCTGCACGTAGATCTCGTCGCTCTGGCCGTTCCTGCGGTCCATCCAGGCCGCGGCCCATTGCGTGCCGTTGTGGCCCAGCGAGACCGCGCGGGCCCAGGCGTGGTCGGGGCTCACGCGCTGCAGGCAGGCCTTGGCGGCGCTGGCCGGGAAGGTCGTGGCGGTGGCGACGTTCGAGGGGACGTCGCCGGGTGGCGTGACGGCGACGACGCGGTAGTAGTAGAGCGTGGCGGGCGAGAGGCCCGAGCTGTCGAGATGGCTCGTGACGTTGGGGCCGACCGTCTGCACCGGCGTGAAGCTCGTCCCGTCGGTCGAGCGCTCCACGCGGAAGCCCGTCTCGCTGCCGTTGGGGTCGGTCCACTTCACGAGGATCGAGGAGGAGGACTGGGCCGTGGCGGTGGCCGCGCCCGGCGGCACGCCGATGACGTCGACGTCGGTCGCGGTGTTGTTGGCGGGGTTGGGGTCCATGACACCCGGACCGGGGACGACGGTGACGGTGTTTGCGAGCGTCCCGGTCGCCGAGGGCGAGAGGGTGCAGGCCGAAAGGAACCGGACCGTGTGGCCGAGGGGCACGCTCACCGTGTCCGCGATGTTGCCTGCATACGGCCCCGGCGCGCAGGTGGCTCCCCCGGTGCCGCTGCAGGTCGTCGAGCACGAGAGGGCCGCCGGAAATGAGTCCGTCACCCTGGCCGAGGCGAGCACCAGCGGACCGGTGTTGGCGACCGTGATCGTGTAGGTCAGAGGCTGTGCGGGCACTGCAGCTGCCTGCCCGTCGGTCTTGCTGACCGCGAGATCGGCCCCGGTCAGTATCGCCCAGAGCTCCGGGCCGCGGGCGCCGTCGTCGGCGACGAAAAAGACCCGGTCTCCTGAGACGGTGAACCAGCCGGGCGACGAGTCCCAGACGTCGGGGCGGATGTCCCCGAGCAGAAGTGTGCCCGCCTCCGTCCCGTCGCTGCGCCAGGGCTCGCGTCCGGTCGCAACCTCGCTTGCGGCGAAGAAGACGGATCCCAGCACACGCGTGAGGGAAGTTGGTTGCGATCCCGAGATCCCCAGCGAGGGGATATCGGACACGAGCACGGTGCCCCCAGCGGTGCCGTCGCTCCTCCACAGCTCCGTCCCGTGGACCCCGTCATCGGCCGTGAAGAGCAGCAACTCGCCGACAGCGGTGAGGTTCGAGGGGTTCGATCCGGACGGCCCGGGCAGGATGTCGCCGACCAGGACCGTCCCCGCGGGGGTCCCGTCGGTCCGCCACAGCTCCATCCCGGTGCTGCCGTCATTGGCGCCAAAGTACAGGAAGCCCCCGGCGACCTCAGGACGAACCCCAAACGAGGTGGAGCCTGCGCCGATGGTGATGTCCTTGAGCAGAGACGTTCCGGCTGAGGTGCCGTCGCTCCTCCACAGTTCGAGCCCGTGGGTTCCGTCGTCGCCCGAGAAGATCAACGACCCGCCCAAGCGAGCCACGACTGAGAAGCTCCCAATGGCCGAGGCGGCCCCGGGGTTGAGGTCCAGGACGAGAGTCGTGCCCGCGGCTGTGCCGTCCGTCCGCCACAGCTCGCGCCCGTGAGTGCCGTCGTCGGCGGTGAAGTAGAGGACGCCGTCGAGGACGACGGCGCCACCGAAGAGGCCGCACCCGGACGCTGGGCCCGGGTTGATGTCGACCACCATAGCCGTGCCCGAGGCGGTCCCGTCCGTCCGCCAGAGCTCCGCCCCGTGGGACCCGTCGTTGGCCGAGAAGATCAGGGCCCCGCCGAGGCCCGCGAGCGGATACGGGTACGAGCCCGGGGGCGAGGGGTTGATGTCCGCCAGCTGGGCCGTCCCTCCCGGCGTCCCGTCGCTCTTCCAGAGCTCCTGACCCGTGATGCCGTCGTCGGCCCTGAAGTACAGGCTGCCGTCGAGCTCGAAGAGCAGCAACGGGGAGGACCCGCTCGCGCCGGCCCGGATGTCCTTGACCAGGACGGTCCCCGCCGCCGTCCCGTCGCTCTTCCACAGCTCGGTGCCGGTCGTGCCGTCGTTGGCCTGGAAGAACACCGTACCTGCCACGTCGACCAGGTCCGCGGGAGCCGAGCCGCTACCGCCTGGATTGAGGTCCTTGACGAGGTCGGTGCCGGCGGCGGTGCCGTCGCTCTTCCAGAGCTCGACGCCGTAGCTCGGATGGAGGGCGGTGAAGAAGAGCGTGCCGTTCAGGTCCACGAGCAGGCTCGGCCCCGAGAGGGACGGCCCCGGGTTGATGTCCCTGACGAGGGTCGTTCCGTCGGCGCTGCCGTCGCTCTTCCACAGCTCGACGCCGGAGAGCCCGTCGTTGGCCTGGAAGTACAGGGACCCGCCGGCCCTCACCAGCTCGTTGCCGAGGTACCCGAAGGTCCTGACCCGTGTCGTCCCCCCGGCGGTGCCGTCGCTCTTCCACAGCCCGGACCCACCCGCGCCATCGGGAGCCGTGAAGTAGAGCACTCCCTGCATCCCTGCGCCCGGGTGGGCGAGCGACGACCCTGTGCCAGGCAAGATGTCCTTCACCAGCACCGTGCCCGCCACGCTGCCGTCGCTCTTCCACAGCTCCCGCCCCGTGCTGGCCTCTGCCGCCTGGAAGTAGAGCGTTGCGCCCACGGCGGTCAGGAACTGAGGACCGTTGTTCAGGCCGAAGTCCACCAGCATCACCGTGCCGGCGTCCGTGCCGTCGCTCTTCCAGAGCTCGCGCTCGAGGTTGACGAAGAAGAGCGTGCCATTCACGTTTGTCAGATTGGCCAGGAGCCCGAGGGCCTTCACCAGCACCGTGCCCGCCTCCGTGCCGTCGCTCCTCCAGAGCCCGGCGCTGGTGGTGAAGAACAGCGTCCCGTTCACCTTGGTCAAGCCGGTCGGGGCCGATGGCGAGGTGCCAGGCGCGATGTCCTTCACCAGGACAGTCCCCGCCTGCGAGCCATCGCTCTTCCACAGCTCGACACCGTGGCTACCGTCGGTGGCGGCGAAGTAGAGCGTCTGCCCGACCGCGACGAGGTTCTGGGGCGAGGAGCTGTTGGCGATGCTAAGGGTTGAGCCAGGGTAGATGTCCTTGACGAGAACGGTGCCGGCGGCCGTGCCGTCGCTTCGCCAGAGCTCGCAGTTTGTCGGATAGCCCAGGGCGGTCGACGCGGAGTCGCAGCCCGAGAAGAAGATCGCGTTGCCGACGGCCGCCAGCCCGCTCGCGCTGGGGCTGGCATAGAGGTCGATGTCCTTGAGCAGGTGGGTCCCCAGAGGCGTCCCGTCGCTCGTCCAGGGCTCGCAGTCGTGGTCGGGGTCACAGCCCACGAAGAACAGCCGGCTCCCAGCCGCGACCAGCTGCGTAGGGTAGGAGTTGGCCGGACCACCCAGCGCCGGGTTGATGTCCTTCACTAGGTAGGGCTCTTGAGCCCTCGCGGTCAGCGAGAGGAGCGTCGTGGCCAGCGTCAGTCCGGCGGCGAGCTTGGCTCGACCCCTGCCCCTCGGCCCGACCGTGCGGCCGCGAACGTGACCGATCCGAACATCGGCGCGCGCAAGCATTGCGGGCATGGTGCCTCCCGGAGGGACGAGGGCGCCTCGAGCGACGACAACGTCCTGGGAGGGAACCTCGAGACCACCCTGCTCAAAGTCGTTAGGGGCCCCTCAAATCAGCCCCTTCCAACTGCGAGCAGCCTCAGTCCGGCAGCCCGACCCGCCGCAGCAGCTCTTGGAACCGCGGCTCGCCCCGCAGCGGGTCGAAGATCGGCTCGACCTTCAGCCAGCGCACGCCAGTGGCCCGGTCGGCGTAGGCCTGCTCGAGCTGGGCCAGGGCGGCCTGGTTCTCGCCCAGGCCAGCCTGGACGACGGCGAAGTCGTAGGCCGAGACCGGGCGCTCGTGGCTCATCCGCTCCAGCTCCTGCAGGATGGCGCGAGCCTCGTTGGCCCGCCCGGAGCGCGCGAGGGCGTAGCCCAGGTCGGCGCCGGCATGGGCGCTGCGCGGGTCGATCTCCCGCGCGCGGCGTAGGGAGGCCAGCGCCTCTTCCGTGCGCCCCATGCGCAGCAGGGTCAGCCCGCGGGCGCGATGGGCCAGGAGGAAGCTCGGGTCGATCTCCAGGGCCTGGGCGAACGACGCGAGCGCCTGGTCGTCGTCGCGTGCGTACATGTAGGCCACGCCCAGGTTGGCGTGGATCGGGGGCGACAGGGGGTCGAGAGCGTGGGCCTCGCGCAGCTCCGCCTGACCCTGGGCGAAGCGCCCCCGCTCGACCAGCAGCTCGCCCAGCCAGTGGTGGCCGGTGGCGTAGTTCGGGTCGGCGGCCAGGGCCAGCCGCAGCTCGCGTTCGCACTCGGGCCAGTTCCAGTCGAAGCGGCAGCGCACGACCGCCAGGGCGGCGTGCCCCTCCGGCAGCTCGGGCTCCAGCTCGAGGCCGCGCCGGGCGGAGGCCTCGGCCTGGGCGCGGGCCTCGGCCACCGGCAGCGCGTCGGCGCTGCTGGCCAGGGCGGCAGAGGCGGCCGCCCGCCCGGCGTGGGCCCGGGCATAGCTGGGCTCGAGCGCGATGGCCTCGTCGAACAGCTCGACGGCACGGGTCAGGTGCGCCGCGTCGCGCTTGTTCCAGAAGTAGAGGCCCTTCAGGTAGGCGGTGTGGGCCGCGACCCCGGGAGCGCCCAGGGGCGCCGCCGAGCGTGGCAGCAGCTCGATCGAGAGCCTCTGCCCGATGGAGCGCGCGATGCCCTCCTCGACCTGCACCAGGTCCGAGAGCTCGCGCTCGTAGGCCTCGGCCCAGACGTGGGTCTGGCCGGCCACCTCGATGAGCTGCGCCGTGACGCGCAGGCGCCCGCCCGCGCGGCGCACGGTGCCCTCGAGGACGTAGCCGACCGACAGCTCGCGGCTGATCTCTCCGACGCCCTTGCGCTGGCCCTTGTAGGCCATCACGGAGGTGCGGGCGATGACCCCCAGGCGCTCGGGGTTCAGGCGGCCGAGCACGGTCAGGATCTCTTCGGTCAGGCCGTCGGCCACGTACTCGTCCTCGGAGCTGCCGTCGAGGTTCTCGAAGGGCAACACCGCCAGCATGACGCGCCGCGGCGCGGCGGCGCCCCTGCGCCCGAGCCAGTAGCCGGCGCCGGCGGCCAGGACCGCGAGCAGCGCCCCCCAGAGCACGAGACGCCGCCAGCGGCCCGCGAGCGGCGCAGCGGCCTCCACGGCCGGCGGGCCCTCGAGGACGCCGGCTTCGACGACCCGCACGTCGGCGACGAAGCGGTACCCGTACCGGGGCACGGTGGCGATGAAGCGCGCTCCCTCGGGGCCGTCCCCGAGCGCCTTGCGCAAGGTGAAGATCTGCTGCGTGAGGTTGTTCTCCTCGACCACGTGCTCGGGCCACAGGCGCTGCAGCAGCTCGGTCTTGCCGGCCACCCGGTCGCGCCACTCGACCAGCGCCACCAGGGTGTCGAAGGCCTTGGGGGTCAGCGCCACGGGCTGGCCGTCCCGTGAGAGTCGCCGCAGCTCGGGCTCGAGGCGGAACTCGCCGAACTCGAAGGCGGGGCCGGTCACGCCTTCGCACCGTGGCCGTCGGGAGGGGTTCCGGGCACTCGGGGCGCTCCTGCGGATTGTGCGGCGATTCTAGCGCCGACCCGGGCGGTCCTGGAGGAGTGTGCCGGCTCACACCCGGCGCGCGGGCGGAGGGCTACGCTTCGAGCATGCGACGCCCCCACCTCGTCCTGCTCATCCCCTCCATCCTCCTCGCGGCCGCGTCTGCCCGCGCCGCCGGGGTGGTCGGCAACGGTACCCCCGGGAGCTGCACCGAGGCCGCGCTCAACGCGGCCCTCACGGGCGGCGGCAGCGTGTCCTTCAACTGCGGCCCCGGCCCGGTGACCATCGGGATCACGTCGCAGAAGACCATCGCGGCCGCCACCACTCTCGACGGCGGCAACCTGGTCACGCTGGACGGCGGCAACGCCACGCGCCTGTTCCTGACCAACTACCAGGTGCCCTTCACGGTCCGCAACCTCACGCTTCAGAACGCCCGCACGACCGACGTGGGCGCGGCCATCCGGGCCGGCTACCAGGCGCCCCTGACCGTCACCGACAGCCGCTTCTACGGCAACGTCTGCACCCAGGCCGGACCCGACGTGGGTGGCGGGGCCATCTACGTGCAGGGCGGCGACACGCTCGTCCAGCGCGTGACCTTCAGCGGCAACCGCGGCGGCAACGGCGGGGCCATGGGCAACCTGCAGTCGCGCACCACCATCGAGGACAGCTTCTTCGCGGGCAACCAGACCAACGCCGGCGGCACCGGCGGCGGGGCGGGCGGCGCGCTCTACGTGGACGGCTCGAACGGCGGGTCGATCACGATCCGCCGCACCGTCTTCGAGGGCAACGTCTCGACCGGGCTGGGCGGGGCCATCCACACCTACCTCTACGCGGGCGCCAGCCAGCTGGTGGTGGAGGACTCGCTCTTCCGCGACAACAGCACCCAGAACAACGGCGGGGCCATCTACCACCAGAACGGCGGCCTGACCATCGAGCGCTCGACCTTCGACGGCAACCAGACGGTGGGGCAGGGCGGGGCGCTGTGGCTGCTCGAGACCTGGAGCGGCGTCATCAGCAACAGCACCTTCACGGGCAACCGGGCCAACGGCGTGCGGCCCAACAACGGCTCGACGGGGCTGGGCGGCGCGATCCTGCTCAACGCCAACAACAACGTCACGCTGCAGCACCTGACCATCGCCGACAACTTCGCCGACTGGGTGGGGGGCGGCATCTGCGGCGGCGCCAGCGTGACCTTGCGCGGCTCGATCGTGGCGCACAACACCGTGCTCAACGGCGGCAACCCCTGGAACATCGCCCACAACTGCTGCACGCAGATGACCGACGGCGGCGGCAACCTGCAGTTCCCGAACCGGGCCAACCCCAGCGACCCCAACGACCCCAACTGCACGGCCGGCGTGGTCATCGGCGACCCGCTGCTCTTGCCGCTGGCCGACAACGGCGGCCTCACGCCCACGCGCGCCACCCCGGCCGGCAGCCCGGCCCGCGAGCGTGTCACCAGCGGCTGCCCGCCGCCTGCCACCGACCAGCGCGGCGTGGCCCGCCCCCAGGGCGCCGCCTGCGACGCAGGGGCCTGGGAGGCCCCGGAGCCGGCCATCGCGATCGCGGCGGCCAGCCGGGCGGAGGGCAACGCGGGCTCGGCCCTGCTGTCGCTGGCGGTCTCGCTCTCCGAGCCGGCCAGCGAGACGGTCACGGTGGCCTACGCGACCAGCGACGTGGACGCCACGGCAGGGCTCGACTACACGCCGGTCTCGGGGACCCTCACCTTCCCGGTCGGCGCGACCATCCGCACGGTCGACGTGCCGGTGCTCGGCGACCTGCTGGACGAGAACGACGAGAGCTTGCGGGTCACGCTGTCGTCCCCGGTCAACGCCACGCTGGCGTCGAGCCAGGCCCTCGGCACGATCCTCGACGACGACCCGCTGCCGTCGCTCACGATCGGCGACGCCGCGCTGGCCGAGGGCGACGCCGGGACCCGGCTGGCCACGCTGACGGTGACGCTGTCGGCCCCGTCGGGGCGCGCCGCGAGCGTCTCCTTCGCCACGGCGGCCGGGACGGCCACCAGCCCCGCCGACTTCGGCAGCGTGTCGGGGACGCTCGACTTCCCGCCCGGGACGACGGCCCGCAGCCTGAGCGTGCCGGTCTTCGGCGACGCCCTGGACGAGCCCGACGAGAGCTTCGCCGTGAATCTCTCCGCCGCGCAGAACGCGGCCGTGGCCGACGGCCAGGGCCTGGTCACGATCCAGGACGACGACGCGCCGGGGCTCGCGGTCGAGGACCTGACCGTGGCCGAGGGGCCGGCCGGCGCCACCACCGCGACCTTCCGCGTGCGCCTCGCGCCGGCGCCCTCCGGAACGGTGACGGTCGACTACGCCACCGTGGACGGCAGCGCCCTGGCCGGCAGCGACTACGGCGCCGCGGCCGGCAGCCTGTCCTTCGACGCCGCCCACACGGAACGCACGGTGGCCGTGAGCGTGAGCGGCGACCTGCTGCGCGAGGGGCCAGAGACGTTCACGCTGCAGCTCTCGAACGCCTCGGGCGCGCCCGTCGCGCGCGCGGCGGGGACGGCCACGGTGATCGACTTCCAGCCTCCCGACTGGAACGCCGACGGGCAGGGCGACCTGCTCTTCCGCCACGCCGTCTCGGGGCGCAGCGTGCTGTGGCTGATGAACGGCCTGACGCGCGTGCAGGGGCTCTTCACCACGCCCGACGGCTGGCCCGACACGAGCTGGCAGGTGCGCGGCACGCGCGACTTCGACCTCGACGGCCGCACGGACCTGCTCTGGCGACGCGAGACGACCGGCGAGCTGCGGTTGTGGCTCATGAACGGCAGCGCGCGCGTGGCCGAGCTGCCCTTGGCGCCCGAGCGTTTGGCCGACACCAACTGGCAGCTCGCGGCCACCGGCGAGCTCGACGGCGACGGCCAGCCCGACCTGATCTTCCGGCACGCCGCCAGTGGCCGCATGGTCGTCTGGCTCATGCAGGGCGCGGCCCGCCGCCAGGGGACGTTCACGAGCCCCGACCAGCTCGCCGACCTCAACTGGCGCCTGGCCGGCACCGGGGACTTCGACGGGGACCAGCACGCCGACCTGCTCTGGCAGCACGCCGTCTCCGGCAAGCTGGTGGCCTGGCTGATGAACGGCACTGCCCGCGTCGGGGCCTCGTACCTCACGCCCAGCGGCGTCGCCGACAGCGCCTGGTCGGTGCACGCCGTGGGCGACTTCACCGGAGACGGGAAGCCCGACCTGCTCTGGCGCCACGCCGTCTCGGGGAAGCTCGTGGCCTGGGTCATGGACGGGCTCCTCCGGCAGAGCGGCCAGTTCCTGTCGCCCGACACCATCGGCGACCTCAACTGGCGCATCGTCGGCCCGCGCTGAGGCCAGCCGGCAGGAGGCGGGGGCCGTCGCCGGCCCCCGCATCCTGTCAGGCAACCTTCACGGTGTGCAGCCGCCGTCCGGGCTCGGGAGCGGCACCTCGAGCACCGGCGCCGCGGCGTTGCTGCCCACGGTGAAGGCCGAGTCGGGAGCCCCATCGCAGCCACGCAGCGCCACGGGATAGGTGCCGCCGGGAGCCACGGTCACGGGGGGGGCGCCGGAAGGGAAGCCCTTGGCCCAGTCGCCGCTGGCCTCGTCCGTGGTGGGAAGGGTGGCCGAGCCGATGGTGACCGCGCCGGGGCCGTCGTTGACCAGGTTGAGCGTGTTGCGGTGGCAGGTCCGGCCGCCCACGGTGACCGTGACGGCGTTTGGGCAGAACGGGCTCGGCGTGGCCCGCAGGACGCCCGGTTGCCCCTGTCCGGCCACGGCCACGTCGGCCACCGGCCGGGCCGGATCGCTGGACGTCACGCGCAGGACCGCGCGGCGCGGGCCGGGGTCGGCCGGGGTGAAGCGCAGCCGCACGCTGCAGCTCGGCCGGGTGGTGTCGAGCACGGTCTGGCCCTCGCCGGGCAGTGGCGCGCAGTCCGTCACGTCGAGGGTGAAGTCACCCGGGTTCGCGCTCAGCAGCGGGTCGAGCCGCGGGGCGTCGAGGCACAGCCGACCGGCGCCGGCGTTGGCGAGGGTCACGGTCGCGTCGGGCGTGGACGCGCCGACGGGCGTCGGGCCGAAGTCCGTGGCCGGGGGCGAGACCTCCAGCGCCGGCACGATCCCCGGCGGGTTGCCGCAGGTGTCCCGGCCCGTGCAGGCCGTGCTGGTGAGCGGGTCGCCCGTCTCGGCCAGCGGCGGCGCGGTGCTGACGGCCTCCGTGCGGCGCACGCTGGCCGCCGAGAGGCAGAAGGGCGCGGCGCCGAAGCGGGCGCGGAACTCCGGCGAGGCGGCCGGGTCCTCGAGGCGGCGCTTGAGGTAGCGGGCCCACTGGTCGAGCAGGCGCTGTTCCGCGGTCAGGCCCGTGAAGGGGTCGACGCCGTCGATGGTGGCCAGGACGGGCGGCGCGCCGCCGGCGAAGGTCATGTCGTCGCTGTTGACCGTCACCAGCCGGAGCGTCGGCCCATCCCCGGACCAGACCTGCGCGGTCGCGGTGTAGAGGTGCCTCGGCGCGACGATGGGGTGGCGCTCGAGCGAGCAGGCCCCGGACAGCACGGCCAGGAGCGCGCCCAGGGCCACCCGCGCAGCGCGGACGGCGTGCGTTCTGCGGTTCTCGATCTGCATGGTCGCTCTCCTCCTCACCCGACCGTGACCTTGGTCTTGACCAGCGCCGCGTTGCCGGCCGCGTCCTTGGCCTCGTACGTGATCGTGTAGACGCGCTTCACACCCGGGGCCGCCAGTCGGGAGAAGAGGGAGAAGGCGCGGTCGTCGGCGCCGTCGGCGGCGCCCAGGATGTCGCCGGCGTCGTAGCCCGCAGCGTTGGAAGCGATCGAGAGCAGCTTCCAGGCCACGGGCCGGCCGCAATCGTCAGTGGCGGCCAGGGTCACCGTGATGGCCCAGAACTTCATGTCCGGAGCCAGGAAGGAGGGCGTGGCCGTCGCGGAGGCCGTCGGCGGGCTCGAGTCCTTGACGGTGACGTTCGCGGTGGCCTGGCCGAGGTTGCCCCAGCGGTCCTGGAAGCGGAAGGCGACGACCCGCGCCGCCCCGTCGGCGGGGAAGAGGGTGGCGTCGGTCACGTCGGCCGAGCCCAGGCGCGGGGTGAGGCTCGCCGGGGCCGGGTCGCTGGCGTCGATGGCGGTGGCGCCCGCCAGGAAGCCCCGCAATGCGGCCGAGGTCGATGGCGTGGCGCCCCCAGTGGTGCTGCAGCCCAGGACCAGCGGCGCCGGCGGGCGAACCGTGGGCGGCGTGGTGTCGACCACCCGGAAGGAGCAGGCCGTCGACCCGACCGCGCCGAGGTGGTCGCCGGCCAGGAGCTCCAGGCGGTGGGTCGGTCCGAAGCCGAAGGCCAACGGCCCCGAGTCGCGGCCCGCCGTGAGGAAGGCGCGCGCTCCGCTGCCGCTGGTCAGGAACCAGTCCTCCGTGGCGACGTCGCCCTCGGGCCAGCCGCCGTCGGGGTCGCTCGAGTAGGAGCGCGCGTCGCCCTTCAGGCCCGCCGGGTCGTTCGCCTCGGCGACCTGCTCCCAGAGCTGGCCGTTCCAGCGCCAGAAGGCCGGGCAGCCCGACTGCGGGTAGGGCTCGCCCGTGCGCCTCAGGGCCAGGGCCGCCGCCGGCGGCCGGTTCACGAAGAGGCCGGAGAGCTGCAGCGTCAGCGTGCCGGCCTCGCCCTCGATCGTCGTGTGGAAAGTCCCGGCCAGCCCGAACACGCCCGCCACGGGGTCGTGCAGCAGCAGCGTCTCGGAGTCGTTGACGCCCGCCCACGTCAAGGTCGGGTCGGCGCAGCTCCCGTCGGCCAGGCGCTCCTCGCTCGCCACGCCGGCCACGCTCAGGGATCCGGGCGCGAATTTCAGGTGCGTGGCGTCGGCCTGGCGGCCGCCGGCCGCCGTGGCGCTGGCGCCGTTGCCGCAGCGCACGCGCACGTGCCTGTCGAACAGGCCCAGGAAGCCGTCGCGGACCACCACGTCCACGTCGTCGAGATCGAGCCGCAGGCTGGCTAGCCGAACCGCCCCGGACGGGTCGATCTCGTAGGCTGTCTCGAAGCGGCCGTTGAAGCGGGTGTCGCCGCAGCAGTGGGACCCGCTCAGGGTGGCGTAGCCGGTGCCCCTGACGAGGAACTGCTGCGGCGGTGCGAGGGGCGGCGTGGCGGCCCTGGCCGCGGGCGACAGGGCACAGCAGACGGCCAGCGCCGCGGCTTTCAGGCCGGGCGCCCGGGAGGGACGTCTGGGCGTGTGCATGCGTCTCCTTTCGGTTTCGGAAGCACGTCCGATGGGGGACAGGACGAGGTCGCGCCGGGGGACGGTTCCGGGGCCTGTGGCCGCGCTCACACGCGCGGCGTGAGCGCGCTCACGGCGGGCGCTACAATTCGCGGCCGCGAGGGAGCGCGAGCGGTGGCGTGCGCCGGTGCTCCTGGAAGGGGACTGCGATGAGCCAGACGCGTGTCGGATTCGCCGGGCTGGGGCTGATGGGCAGCCGCATGGCGCGGCACTTCCTGAAGAAGGGCTTCCCGCTCACGGTCTGGAACCGGAGCGCGGAGCGCTGCGCGCCGCTGCGGGCCGAGGGCGCCGCCGTGGCGGCCTCGCCCCGCGAGCTGGCCGAGCGCAGCGACGTGGTGGTGAGCTGCGTCTCGGACCCGGCCGCGGTCGAGCGCGTGGTCTTCGCCGCGGACGGCGTGCTGGCCGGGGCCCGCCCGGGGCTGCGCTACGTGGAGACCTCGACCATCTCGCCCGAGCTGTCGCGGCGCGTGGCCGAGGCCTTCCGGGCCCGCGGCGGCGACGCGCTCGAGGCGCCGGTCACCGGCTCGAAGAACGGGGCCGAGGCCGGCACGCTGGTGATCATGACCGGCGGCCGGCCGGAGCTGCACGAAGAGCTGCTGCCGGTGCTGATGGCCTTCGGCGGCAAGGCCATCCACTGTGGCGAGACCGGGGCGGCCTCGGTGGTCAAGCTGGTCGGCAACGCCATGATCTCGTACATGCTCGAGGGCTTCTGCGAGGGGCTGGTGGTGGCCCGCAAGGCCGGCGTCTCCCAGGAAAAGCTGCTGGAGGTCGTCCAGGCCACGGGCTACGCCTCGCCCTACTACGCGTTCAAGGGCGCGGCCATCGCGCGGCGCGACTTCGAGCAGCACTTCTCGATCGACCTGCTGGTCAAGGACCAGAACCTGATGCTGCAGGAAGCCCACCAGCAGCGCGCGCCGATGCCCGGGCTGGCGGCCGTGCGCGAGGTCTTCCAGTCGGCCCGGGCGCTGGGCTTCGGGCAGGAGGACATCGCCGCGGTGGTGAAGGTGCTGGAGCGCGGGGCCGGCCTGCCGGCCGAGGGCTGATCGGGCCGCGGCGGACCCGGCACGGCGGGGCCGCGTGCGACAGTCGCGGGCGTGAGCACGCTCCTGCCGGGCCTGGCCGCGGGC
>JBDIBD010000037.1:0-17620 GCA_039812725.1 Vicinamibacteria bacterium
CCGCCGCGGCCCAGCGGGCCTCGAAGTCGCCCGGGCCTGTCAGCACCTCGCGGCGCCAGCGCTCGCGCAGGAAGGCGCGGTAGTCGGGCGACGCCTGCCCCGACCAGGCCAGGAAGCACTCGCCGGCGTGGCGCGTGTCGAACAGCGGCCGCACCATCGGCTGCTGCAGCGACAACGTCCCCGCCCGCGGCTCGAAGTCGCCCCACGACTCGAGCCCGTGGTGGGCGGCCGCGAGCACGCGGCAGGCGGCGGCCGTGGCGTTCGGCCGCTCCCCCACCATCACGCTCAGGGGCAGCTTGGCCAGCAGGGCTCGGAAGGCCTCGCCGTCGGGGAGCTGCTCGACCGGGTCGAGGGCGTGCACGAACAGCGCCCCGATGCGGCCGGAGGCGAGGCCGTCGAGCAGGGCCGCCAGGTCGCGGTCGAGACCGCGGCGCACGAGCGACGGGCGCGCCAGGTCGAGGGTCTTGCCCTCGTTCCCGAGCAGGCGGTTCGACAGCGCCACGGCGAGCTGGGTCGGCAGGTCGTTGTCGCCGCTGACCAGCAGGCTCGCGCCACGGCGCGCCAGGAGCTGCTCGCCCAGCTTCGCCACGCGGTCCTCGAAGGCCGGCAGCGCGGGCAGGCTCGCGAGGCTCGCGCCCAGCTCGACGCCGGCCTGGCCGGCCACGTGCCGCAGGAGCATGAGGGCCACCAGCCGGCGCTCGGCGGCGGTGGCCAGCCAGCGCTCGTCGGCGGCGGCCCCGGTGAGCGAGAGCGAGCTTTCGATCTGCACGTGCCTCGGCATCCCCCGCTGCTGGGCCGCGCGCCGTCGCGCCGACCAGCCGGCGGTGTGAGCCACTGGATCGATCCCGGCTCCGAGCAGGTCGGCGCTCAGCACGACCAGCAGGTCGGCCTGCTCCAGGTCGAGGGCCGGCAGCAGCGGCCGGCCGTCGAGCGCCTCGTAGGCCTCGAGCCAGGCCGAGCAGGACTCGGGACCGGGGTCGTGCTCGACCAGGGTGCCGCCCAGCGGCTGCAGGAAGGCCTGCACGGCGGCGCGGGCGCTGGGGCTGGTGAGGGTCGCGCTGAGCACGGCCACGCCCTTTCCGGCCCGGCGCACCTCGGCCAGACCGTCTCGCACCGCCGCGTCCAGCTCGGCCCAGGCGGCGACTCGCCCGCCGACGCGGGGGACTCGGGCGCGCCCCGGGTCGTAGAGCCCGCGCAGGTCGGCCTGGCCCACCGCGCACAACCCTCCGCGCGACAGCGGGTGGCCCGGCCGGCCCTCGAGCTTGATCGGCCGGCCGTCGCGCACGGTGGCCAGCAGGCCGCAGGCCGCGGGGCAGGCCGTGCAGGTGCCCGCGTAGTGCGCGGAGACGCCGGGCGTGATCTCCTCGGGCGGCACCAGGTACGGGACGGCGTGGCGCACGGGCAGGCGCTCGCAAGCCGCCAGCGCCGCGGCCGCGCCCAGGCCCGTGAGCTTGAGGAAGTCGCGACGGCCGGGATCGGGAGTCATGCAGTCCATCCCCTCAGTGGTGGCAGACGCCGCAGTCGGTCAGCCGGTTGGCCTGGGCCGCCGGCACCGAGCTGAGCGCGGTGCCGGAGCGGTCGCTGCCCTGCCGGTGACAGGCGATGCACCAGCCCATGGTCAGGGGCGCGAACTGCTCCACCCGGCCCATCTGCTCGACCGGCCCGTGGCAGGCCTGGCAGGCGAGCCCGGCCCGCACGTGGGCGCGGTGGTCGAAATAGGCGTGGTCGGGGAGCTGGTGGATGCGCACCCACTCGATCGGCTGGCCGCTCTCGAGCGAGGCCTTGACCTTCTGGATCTCCGGGTGGTCGGGCAGCACCTGCTTGTGGCAGTTCATGCAGGTGGCCGCCGGCGGGATGCCCGCGTGCCGGCCGCGCTCGGCGGCGTAGTGGCAGTACTGGCAGGGGATGCGCAGCCCGCCGGCGTGCACCGCGTGCGAGTACTTGACGGGCTGCTCGGGGGCGTAGCCCTGGTTGGTCGGCTCGCAGGCCGAGAGCGACAGCAGGAGCGAGAGCGCCGCCCAGGCGGGCAGCAGCGATCGCGTCCTGGCCCTGGCAGGTCGCATGGGCTCCATCTCAGGCCACTCCTCGGCGCTCGAACGGCTCGAGCGGGAGGTCGGCTCGAGCTGACAGCGCGTCTTGGGCCGGCGGCACGGCGCCCTCGGCCAGGAGCTGCTGCACCACCCGGTGCAGCCAGGCCAGGCACGCCACGCTCAGGACGAAGAAGATCAGCCAGCACGTGCTCCAGATCCCGGCACCCTCCAGGAGGTAGCCGAAGGCGATCGGAAAGCCGAAGCCGCCCAACCCGCCGAGCACGCCCACCAGGCCGCCCACGGCCCCGACGTCCGCCGGGAAGTAGCTCGGGATGTACTTGTAGACGGCGGCCATGCCCACGCCCATGCAGAGCGCCAGCATCAGGACCAGGCCCGTGAAGACCCCCCGGTTGGCCTGGAAGAAGATGTGCGTCACTCCCCGTGCCAGCAGCTGCCGCTTGGTCACGCGCTCGCCGACGCGCACGACGGGCTCCTGCCACGACCGCAGGCGCGGCCAGATCAGCGTGCGGGAGTCCCGGTCGGCCTCCGTCTGTTCCGGCTGCGGCCGCAGCCTGTAGGCGCGCTCGCCCACGACCACCTCGTCCTGGCTCACGGCCCTCACCTCGCCGGCCGCCTGGGCCATCAGGCCTTCCCCAGGCGCGACGATGTCCATGCGCGGAACGCTGAGCAGGAGGCAGCAGGTCGAGCAGCCGCCCAGCACCCAGTACATGACCCGGCGCGGCCCATAGCGGTCGGAGAGCCAGCCGCCCAGCGCGCGGAAGAGGCCCGAGGGCAGGCTGAAGGCGGAGGCCATCAGCCCGGCGCCGGCCACGGAGAGCGAGTAGACATTGACGTAGTACGGGATCAGCCACTGCGCCAGGGCCACGAAGCCGCCGAAGACCAGCAGGTAGTAGAGACCGAAGCGCCAGACCCGCATGACCTTGAGCGGGGCCAGCCGGTCCCCCAGGCTGCGCGCCGGTGCCTGAGCCGCCGGGCGGGGGTACGTGAAGAGCCAGAAGATCACGACCGTCACCAGCACGCCGGCGGCGTAGTAGCGGGGCAGCAGGCGCCAGGCCTCGAGCTGCGCGCCCCCCGCCGTGAGCGCGTCCAGGGCGCGCGGCGCGAACATGCTGGTCAGGGCGGCGCCCAGCGTGCCGGCGCCGAAGACGCCGAGCGCGGTGCCCTGCTGCTCCTTCGGGAACCAGGAGGAGGTGTAGGCCACGCCCACGGCGAACGAGCTGCCGGCCACGCCAAAGGCCAGGCCCCCGAGCGCGAACGACCAGAAGCTGCCGGCGTAGCTGGTCAGGAAGGTGGCCAGCGCGGACCACAGCATGACGGCCGCGAAGACCGGCCGCCCTCCGAAGCGGTCGGTCAGGATGCCTGCCGGCAGCCGCAGCAGCGCTCCGGTGAGCACGGGCAGGCCGATCAGCCAGCCCATCTCGGCCCGACCGAAGGCAAAGGCCTTGTTGTCGACCAGAAAGGTGACCAGCACCCCGTTCATCATCCAGACCGCGAAGCACACGGTGAACGCCAGCGTGTTCATGGCCAGGACGCTGAGGGCCTTGGCGCGCTCGCTCATGCTCGCTCCCCGCCCGCGCTCAGCGCGCCAGGCGCTGGCCCCGGTCGCGGTTCCAGATCACCAGCAGCAGCGGCCGCCACAAGTACGGCACGGGCGCCACCAGGACGTGCACCAGGCGCGTCCAGCTGAAGACCGCGAACAGGGCCAGGGCCCCGATCACGTGCAGCCGTGCGATCGGCGGCAGCTCGACCATGCGCTGCACGTCGGGCTGGAACAGGAAGATCGAGCGCAGGTACGGGACCACGGCCTGGGCGTACCAGGAGCTGCCCCAGCGCAGGGTCAAGGCCACCCACAGCCCGGTCACGACCTGGAACGACAGCAGGGCGTAGACCAGCAGGTCGGCCTTCGAGGTGTTGACGCGCAGGCGCGGGTTGCCCGCCCGGCGCAGCATCAATCCCACCAGGCCGGTCAGCGTCAGCAGGGCCGCCACCAGGCCCGAGGCCTCGAAGACGAACAGCCGCAGGGGCACGCGGTTCCAGAGCACGAGCTGCTGCGGCAGCAGGAAGCCCAGCAGGTGCCCGAAGAACAGCGTCAGGATGCCGACGTGGAACGGCACCGAGCCCCAGAACAGCCGCCGCGACTCCAGGAACTGGGAGGAGAGGCTCGAGAAGGTGAAGGGCTCGCGGCGGTAGCGCTGGATCGACACCACCAGGAAGAGCACCAACGCGACGTAGGGCAGGGCCCCGAACAGCAGCACGTCAAGCATGGGCGGAGGCCTCCGGGCTGCGCGCGAGAACGGCCACGGGGGTGATGGGACAGAGCTCGGCCAGCAGGTCGGGCAGCACCCGCAGCAGCCGGCTCCAGGGGTCGCGCGAGTCCTTGAGCGACTCGCCGATCTTGGCCAGGCCGGGCAGCACCCCCACCGACAGCAGCAGGCCGGCCTCCTCGAGCGGCTCGATGCGGCCCAGCAGGCGCAGCACGGTGGGCAGGTAGTCGGGCAGGTCGAGGCCCGGCTCGAGGCCGCGCGCACGCAGCTCGCCTGCCAGCCCGGCCAGGAACTCGCCGCGCTGGTAGGTGTCGCCGAAGACGTGGAAGCCGAGGTTCAGCGTCGCCACCGGGTTCAGGTCGAACAGGCCGGTGTAGCGCTCCTCGATCTCGCCCCACGGGGTGTTCTCGAGCCAGACCGCCAGGTCCCACAGCGCGCCGGACAGGCCGACGTGGTCGCCGGCCAGCAGGTCGGCCGCGCGACGGGCCAGGCCGGCCGTGCGCTGGTCCGGGTACTCGAGCACCGCCGCCAGGAGCGGCAGCGACTGAATGCGGGCATCCATGGTCAGGCTCCCCTCTCCGGGCGCTTGCGGAAGCCCATGCCGGCCATGCCCTTGGTGGCCAGGGGCTCCTCGAGCATCTCGATGGCCTCCTCGCGGTGCATGGGCGGGATAACGAAGCGGTCGTCCAGCGAGGCGATCGAGGTCAGGTTGTAGATGGCGTCGGCCTGCTCCGGGCTGCAGTCGGCCTCGGCCAGCAGCTTGCGCACCTGGTCGAGGTCGCGGTCGCCGGCGGTGACGGCCCGGCGCCAGTGGCGCACGGCCAGCTGCTTGCGCAGCGAGTGGCGCACGACGCCTTCGTTGCCGGCGCCGAACAGGCTGGCCATGTAGCGGATCGGCAGGCGGTAGCGGTCGAGGTCGCCCAGGAAGTCCTCGACGGTCGTGTCGTAGCCGCGCTCGCCCACGCTGGCCATGACCGGCAGCAGCGGCGGCACGTAGAACAGCATCGGCAGCGTGCGGTGCTCGGCGTGCAGCGGCAGCGCCAGGCCCCACTCCATGACCCACTTGTAGACGGGCGAGCGCTGGGCGTAGGCGATCACGTCGTCCTGGATGCCGTTCTTCTTGGCGCCCTCGATCACGCGCGGGTCGCGCGGGTCGAGGATCAGGCCGCGCTGGGCGGCCACGAGCTGGTCCTGCGGCGCGTTCAGGGCCTCGGTGATGCGCTCGGCGTCGTAGAAGACCATGCCGAAGTAGCGGATGCGCCCCACGCACGAGTGGAAGCAGGCCGGGGCCTGGCCGGTCTCGAGGCGCGGGTAGCACAGGATGCACTTCTCGCTCTTGCCCGTGGACCAGTTGAAGTAGGTCTTCTTGTAGGGGCAGGCCGTGATGCAGAAGCGCCAGGCCCGGCAGCGCTCCTGGTTGAGCAGCACGATGCCGTCCTCGCCGCGCTTGTAGATCGCGCCCGAGGGGCAGGCCGCCACGCAGGCCGGGTTGAGGCAGTGGTTGCAGATGCGCGGCAGGTAGAAGAAGGCCAGCCGCTGCACCTCGAAGAGGGCCTCGCGCTCGGCCGGGGTGCAGTTGGCCAGGTTGGGGTCGTTGGCCGCGTAGACGGGCGAGCCGCCCAGGTCGTCGTCCCAGTTGGGCCCGGCCTCGATGTCCATGGGCTCGCCCGTGACCATCGAGATCGGCCGGGCGGTGGGCTGGTCGTTGCCCTCGGGGGCGTCGAACAGGTCCTGGTACTTGTACGTGAAGGGCTCGTAGTAGTCGTCGATGGTGGGCAGGTTGGGGTTGTGGAAGACGGTCATGGCCCCGCGCACCTTGCCGACCGCGCGCAGCTCGACGCCACCCTCGAACTTCTGCCAGCCACCCTTGTACTTCTCCTGGTCCTCCCAGGCCGTGGGGTAGCCCGTGCCGGGCTTGGTCTCCACGTTGTTCCACCACATGTACTCGGCGCCCTTGCGGTCGGTCCAGACGTTCTTGCAGGCCACCGAGCAGGTGTGACAGCCGATGCACTTGTCGAGGTGGAAGACCATCGAGACTTGCGCGCGGACATCCATGGCTTCGGTCTCCCCCTTAGAACTCAACCTTGGACAGCTTGCGGACGCGCACCGAGGTGTCGCGGTTGACGCCGGTCGGGCCCCAGTAGTTGAAGTGGAAGGTGAACTGGCCGTAGCCGCCCACCATCAGCACCGGCTTGAGGCGCACGCGCGTGAGGCTGTTGTGGCCGCCCGCCCGCCGGTTGCCGCGCAGCGGCGACTTGGGCACCGAGATGGTGCGCTCGGGCGAGTGGTAGAGGATGCAGACCCCGCGCGGGATGCGGGCGCTGACCACCGCGCGCGTGCAGACCACGCCGTGGTCGTTGTGCACCTCGACCCAGTCGTTGTCGACGATGCCGATGGCCGCGGCGTCCTTGTCGTTCAGCCACATCGGCTCCATGCCGCGCGAGAGCGTCAGCATGCGGTGGTTGTCGTAGTAGGTCGAGTGGATGTGCCACTTGCCGTGGGGCGTCAGGTAGTTGAGCAGCAGGCCGTCCTCGATCGAGTTGCGCAGGTCGCCGTAGTCGGCCGGCAGCGGCACCGGCTTGTAGGTCGGCAGGTGCTCGCCGAAGTCGATGTAGCCCGGGTGGTCGAGGTAGAGCTGCTGGCGGCCGGTCAGCGTGCGCCAGGGAACCAGCCGGTCGACCTGGGTGGTGAAGGCCGAGTAGGAGCGGCCGTTCGTGACGAGGCCCGACCAGCAGGGGCTGTTGAGCAGGCGCCGGGGCTGGGACTGCAGGTCCTTGTAGGTCACGCGCTGGGAGCGCGCCGGCTCGGCCAGGTCGGCCAGCTTTAGGCCGGTCTTCTCTTCCAGGTAGCGGTAGCCCTTGTAGGCCACCTCGCCGTTGGTCTCGGGCGCCAGATGCAGGATGGCGTCGGCCCCGTAGTGGGCCTCCTCGAGCGAGGGGCAGACCTGGCCCTCGACGGTCACGGTGGGCCGGGTCGCCACCAGCTCGTCGTACTCCTCCTTGACGTCGATCTTCACGCCGTGGGCGCCGATCCCGTCCCGGGTGGCCGGGCCGAGGGCGCAGTACTTCTGGTGCACCCGCCGGTAGTCGCGCTTGACCAGCTTGAAGTTCGGCATGGTCTTGCCGGGGATGGCCTCGCACTCCCCCTTCGACCAGTCCTTGATCTGCGGCTGGGCGATCTCGGCGGCCGAGTCGTGGGCCAGCGGCGTCAGCACCAGGTCCTCGACGGTCTCCGGGAAGTGCCGCACCGCCAGCTCCGAGGTCTTGAGCGCGATGTCGCGGAACAGGTTCCAGTCGGACTTCGACTCCCAGGCCGGGGGCACCGCCTCGGACAGCGGGTGGATGAACGAGTGCAGGTCGGTCGAGTTGAGGTCGGCCTTCTCGTACCAGGTGGCCGCGGGCAGCACCACGTCGGAGTAGAGCGCCGAGGTGTCCATGCGGAAGTTCAGGTCGACCACCAGGTCGAGCTTGCCCTCCGGCGCCTCGCGCCAGACCACGTCCTTGACGACACCCTGGGCCTTCTCGGTGGCGATGGCGTTGTTGTGCGTGCCCAGGTAGTGCTTGAGGAAGTACTCGTGGCCCTTGGCGCTCGACATGAGGGCGTTGCCGCGCCAGATGAACCAGACCCGCGGCCAGTTCTCGGGGGCGTCGGGGTCCTCCACCGCGAACTTGATCTCGCCGCTCTTCAGGCGACCTATCACCCACTGGTGGACCTCGGCCTCGGTCTGCGCCCCGGCCGCGCGGGCCTGCTTGACGATCTCGAGGCTGGAGCGGTCGAACTGCGGGTAGAGCGGCAGCCAGCCGTTCTTGGTGGCCTTGACCTGCAGGTCGATGGTGTGCCCCTGGGCCAGCGAGGCCTCGCCCGGCACCGGGTGGTACTCGGTGAACTCGGCCTCGTAGCGCCACTGGTCGCAGTGCACGTAGTGCCACGAGGGGGCGTTCTGCAGGCGCGCGGCGCCGACCCAGTCCTTGGCGAAGGCGATGGTGGACCAGGGCGCCACCGGGGCCAGCTTCTCCTGGCCGACGTAGTGGTTGAGGCCGCCGCCGTTCTTGCCCACGCAGCCGGTCAGCATCAGCGCGGCGATGCCGGCCCGGTACATGAGGTTGTTGTGGTACCAGTGGTTGATGCCGGCGCCGATGATGATGCAGCACTTGCCGCCGGTGGCCTCGGCCGTGCGGGCCCACTCGCGCGCGAACTCGATGCAGGTCTTGCGGTCGACGCCGCTCCAGCGCTCCTGCCAGGCGGGCGTGTAGGAGAAGTCGGGGTCGTCGTAGCCGGCCGGGTACTCGCCGTCCAGGCCGCGCCCCACGCCGTAGCGGGCCATCAGCAGATCGAAGACGGTGGTGACGCGCACGCGCCGGCCGTCGGCCGTCTCGACCTCGACCGAGGGAACGCCGCGCAGCACGACGTTGTCCGTGTCGTACTGCTCGAACTCGACCTGCGAGACCTGCTGCTGTCGGCCCAGCAGGCTCAGCAGCGGGTCGATGGCCTCGCCGGTCTGCGTGTCCTTGAGCTCGAGGTTCCATTGGCCCGGCTGGCCCCAGCGGTGGCCCACCGAGCCGCCGGGCATCTTCGGGGCCCCGGTGGCGGCGTCCATGACCAGGAACTTCCAGTCGCCGTTCTCCTCGCCCGCGTAGGGCGCCAGCCGGTTGGCCCGCAGCAGCTGGCCGGCCCGGTAGCCGCGCGGGGAGGGCTCGAGCTGCACCAGGAAGGGCGAGTCGCTGTACTGCTTGAGGTAGCTCGTGAAGGCCGGCGTGGCGCGCTCGGCGTGGAACTCCTTGAGGATCACGTGGCCGACGCCCATCCAGAAGGCGCCGTCCTGCCCGGCGTTGATGGCGATCCACTGGTCGGCGTACTTCGAGACCTGCGCGAAGTCGGGCGAGAGCACCACCATCTTGGTGCCGTTGTGGCGGCTCTCGGCGATGTAGTGGCAGTCGGGGGTGCGGGTCATGTTGGGGTTCGAGCCCATGACCGCGATCATCTTGGCGTGGTACCAGTCGGCCGACTCGGCCACGTCGGTCTGCTCGCCCCAGGCCTCGGGCGAGGCCGGCGGCAGGTCGCAGTACCAGTCGTAGAACGAGAGCGCCACGCCGCCCATGAGCTGCAGGAAGCGCGCCCCGGCCGCGTAGGAGAGCTGCGACATGGCCGGGATGGGCGAGAAGCCGTTGATGCGGTCGGGGCCGTACTTGCGCGTGGTGTGGACGTTGGCGGCCGCGATCAGCTCGACCGCCTCCTCCATCTTCACGCGCCGGAAGCCGCCCTTGCCGCGCGCGCGCTGGTAGCGCCGGCGCAGCTCGGGGTCGGCCTGGATGGCGGCCCAGGCCTCGACCGGGTCCTGGTGGCAGGCGCGCTGCTCGCGCCAGATGTCGAGCAGGGCCCCGCGCATGTACGGGTACTTCACGCGGATCGGGCTGTAGAGGTACCAGGAGTAGGAGATGCCGCGCTGGCAGCCGCGCGGCTCGTAGGGCGGCAGGCTGCGGTCGAGCAGGGGGTAGTCGAGGGCCTGCATCTCCCAGGTGACGATGCCCTCCTTGACGTAGATGTTCCAGGAGCAGCCACCGGTGCAGTTGACCCCGTGGGTGCTGCGCACGACCTTGTCGTGCTGCCAGCGGTTCCGGTAGAACTCCTCCCAGCGCCGCGTCTCCGGGCTGATCAGGTCCTTGATCCACCTCACGACGGCCTCCCCTTCTGATGCACGAGCGGCTGGCGCACGCCCTTGAGGCGCCGCGCCCAGGCCGCGTTCAAGAGGCCCAGGACGCCCAGGGTGCCGAGCGCCCCCACGAGCGGCAGGCTGAGGTGGTCCTCGGGCACCGGCTGCTGGCGGTTGGCGTCGTACAGGAAGGCCCGCAGGGCGAAGGCCTCGTCGGCGGTCAGGGCGCGCTGGCCGAAGACCTTGTTCATGACCGGGAAGGCCGGCGCCTTGAGCGCCGCGTCGAGCCCCTGGTCGCCCAGGCGCGCGTAGACGTTGGTGAGGTCCTTGGCCAGCGTGCCGCCCGGCACGCGTCCGCCGGCGCCGCGCACCGTGTGGCAGGAGATGCAGGGGACGGCACCGGCGGACAGGGCCGTGTGGCCCGCGAACAGGCTGCGGCCCCTGGCGAAGTCGGCCGCCGTGGCGGCGGTCACCGCCACGAACTTGCCGGCCAGGTCGCAGGGCTGCTTCGAGCAGCGGTCGAGCAGGTCGGCCAGGCCGCGCACGTCGGCGTCGTTCAGGCCCAGGTCGGGCATGCGCACGCCGCCAGACTGGGCCACGAGCTGGCGCGCGTCCGGATCCGAGTCGAGCATGGCGCTGGGCGCCTTGACGAAGCGCTCGACCCAGGCGCGGTTGCGCCGCTGCAGCACGTCCTTCAGGTCGGGGCCGACCCGTACGCCCTTGCCGACGGTGTGGCACGAGCCGCACTTGCGCGCAAACAGGTCGACGTGGGGGTCGGCCTCGGCCGGGTGTGCGTTGGGGGGTGCCGAGGCCTGCGCCGCGCTGTTCACGGCCAGAAGGCCGAGCGTGCCGACGAACGCCAGTTGAAGGATGGGGCGACTGAGCACGCTCACCTCCGAGCGGACGGGACGGCCGTGCGCTTCTCTTGCAGGGCTCGTGCCGCGCCTGCGCTGGCGCGGGAAACGTCGAGCGGACAGCGCTTTGCGCCGCAGGCGCGGCGCGCGCGTCGACTGAAGGCCTCTCAGGCCTGAGAGTCGAGGCCCGGGACGACTGTCAGGCCTGAGAGCCGCGGCGCGACGGGCCCGCTCCCGGGCAGGAGGGCGGAAACCCTGGCGCTCCGAGGGTTCTGCTCAGCCCTCCGTGAGCCACTGCCGGCGGGCCAGCTCGAGGTTGACCGCGATGTGCTCGAAGACCGCCGGCTGGTCGTTGTAGGGCTTGAGCGGCGGCTCGGGAAAGCCGCGCAGCTCGTGGTCGACGAGGCGCTCGGCCGCCGCCGTCCCCAGGGCCTGGTCGCAGGCCTCGTAGGCGCCGCCCGGCTCCTCCTCCCGCCGGTTGTGGGGGCCCAGCACGGAGAGGAGCTGGGCCACCAGCGCGCGCGTCGGCGTCGGGACGAGCAGGGCCGCGATGGCCCCGTGGTCCACGCGCAGGCGCGCCGCGATCGGCAGGGGCCGGCCGCCGCGCGCGGCGCGCGCCACGGCGAAGAGCACCTTCTCCTCCATGCCGATGTGGCGCAGGAGCCCCGCCCGGAAGGCGCCGAAGCAGGCCAGGTCGAGCGGCCCGTGGCCCGCGACGGCCCGCCTCAGCAGCTCGTCGAGGCGGCGGTGGTCGGAGGCGAAGAAGCGCTGCAGGGGTCCCTGCGAGGCGGCGGCTGGCACGCCGGCACGTTAGCACGGACGGCTTGACAAGCCGCCGCGGGGCGCTCCGCCGCCCAGATGGAAGCCTTGCAGCCGTGCAGTCGATCCTGCTGCCCTCGATCTTCCTGTCGGGCTACGTCTTCCCGATCGCCTCGCTGCCCCAGCCGCTGCAGGTGGCCTCGCGCTTCCTGCCGGCCACGCACTTCATCGCCATCGCGCGGGGCATCGTGATCCGCGGGGCCGGCTTCGCCGATCTCTGGACGCACGTGGCGGCCCTGGCGGGGCTGTCGGCGCTGTTGGTGCTGGCCAGCACGCGGGCCTTCCACAAGACCGTGGCCTGAGGCATCCGCGACGCGCTCCCGGACCCGGGGTGGCAGCCGCTCGAGCTAACGTCGTGCCGGGCAGCCCTCTCCCCTGCTGCTGCCGAAGGGAGAGAGCATGCTCGCCAGCGTCCTGACGGCCGCCGTCGTGGGCGTGGAAGCCCAGCCCGTGCGGGTCGAGGCCGACACGGCCTCCGGCTTCCCCCGCTTCGTGATGGTCGGCCTGGCCGACTCCGCCGTGCGCGAGAGCGAGGGGCGCATCCGCGCGGCCCTGCGCAACTGCGGCTTCGACTTCAAGTGGGACCGCCGCATCACCGTCAGCCTGGCGCCGGCCGCCCTGCGCAAGAGCGGCGCCTCGTACGACCTGGCCACGGCCTTGGGCCTGCTCGCGGCCGACGGGCTGCTGCCGCCCGAGCGCCTGCGCCGGGTGCTCCTGGTGGGCGAGCTGGCCCTCGACGGGGCCCTGCGGCCGGTCAGCGGGGTGCTGCCGATGATCGTGCTGGCGCGCCGCCTGGCCCTCGATGACGCCATCGTCCCCCTGGACAACGCCGCGGAGGCCGCCGCGGTGGGTGGAGTCCGGGTGTGGGGGGCACGCAGCCTGCCCGAGGCCTTCGAGTTCGCGGCCGGCCGCGGCCAGCCGCCGGCCATCCCCCTGCCCGCCCCGCTGTCCGCGGAGTCCGGGCCACCCGACCTGGCCGACGTGCGCGGACAGGCCCTGGCCCGCCTGGCGCTGGAGATCGCGGCGGCCGGCGGCCACAACCTGCTGCTCTCCGGCCCCCCCGGCTCGGGCAAGACCATGCTGGCCCGACGGCTGCCGGGCCTGCTCGGCCCGCTGCCGGTCGACGAGGCGCTCGAGGCCACCGCCATCCACTCGGCCTGGGGGACGCGCCTCGAGCGGCTGCTGACCCGGCGGCCCTTCCGGGCCCCGCACCACACCATCAGCGACACGGCCCTGGTGGGCGGCGGCGGACAGCCCCGCCCGGGCGAGATCAGCCTGGCCCACCGCGGCGTGCTCTTCCTCGACGAGCTGCCCGAGTTCCGGCGCTCGGCGCTCGAGGCCCTGCGGCAACCGCTCGAGGAGGGCCGCGTCACGATCAGCCGGGTGCGGGGCAGCCTGAGCCTGCCGGCCCGTTTCCAGCTCGTGGCCGCCATGAACCCCTGCCCGTGCGGCCACCTGGGCGACCCCACGCGCCCCTGCCGCTGCACGCCGAACCAGGTGGCGGCCTACCGGGGGCGCCTCTCGGGACCGCTGCTCGACCGCCTCGACCTGCACGTGGCCGTCTCGGCCCTGGCCTTCGCCGACATGGAGGCGCCCCCCGGCGAGGCCACGGCCGTGGTCGCCGAGCGCACGGCCCGGGCGCGACAGCGGCAGGCCGCCCGCAACCCCGACGGGGTGCCCAACGCGCAGTTGCCGCCGGCGGCGCTCCGCCGGGTCGCCAGGCCCGATCCCGAGGGCCTCCAGCTGCTGCGGCTGGCGATGGACCGCCTGGGGCTGACCGCGCGGGCCCACGACCGCCTGCTCCGGGTGGCCAGGACGGTGGCCGACCTCCAGGGGGCCGAGCGGGTGCTGGCCCCCCACCTGGCCCAGGCGCTGGCCTTCCGGCCGCTGCCCGACGCCCGCATCCCCCTCAATCCATTGGAGAATCATGAATTGACACAAGCTTGAAGCGCGTGCTAGGCTGCTGCGATTTTTTCGGCTGGGGTTGGAAGCTCGATCGGGGCTCCTGCCCGAGACCATGGGTGCGGCGGTTCGCGCCCAAGCTCGGAGGTGCAATGGCAAACGAGTTCTACACCCTCATCATCGTTCCGCACGCGAAGGCCCGCTTCCGGAAGATCCAGGTTTCGCTGCAGCTGGTGAAGTGGGCCGGGTGGAGCGCCGCGGTGGGGGTGCTGGTCTTGACCCTGGGCTTCGTGCACTACGCCCGGGTGGCCTACAAGGTCCAGCGGCTGCAGGGCCTCGAGCAGGTCAACCACGAGCTCGAGGCGCGCAACAAGGCGTACGAAGAGAGCACCGCCAAGCTCCAGCAGCAGGTGGCCACCCTCCAAGGCATGGTCACCAAGCTGGGCGTGATGGCCGGCCTCGACCAGCTGCCCCCCGACGCGAGCGTGGGCGGCGTGGGCGGCCTGCCCGCCAACGAGACCCGCGCGCCGCAGGTCGACCCTTCCGCCCTGCAGGCCATGGAAGAGCGCGTCTCGAAGCTCACGGAGCGCTCCAAGGAGCTGACCTCCTTCTACCGGGACCGCGGCCAGCTGCTGGCCTCGACGCCCTCCATCTGGCCGGTGCGCGGCTATCTTTCCGCGGGCTTCGGCAACCGCCTCGACCCCTTCACCAACCTGAAGGACTTCCACAGCGGCATCGACATCTCCACGCCCAGCGGCACCCGCGTGCAGGCGCCGGCCGACGGCCTGGTGGTCTCGTGCGGGGTCAAGGGCGGCTACGGCAACGCCATCGTGGTCGACCACGGCTACGGGGTCGTGACCCGCTACGCCCACCTCGACCGCTTCAACGTGCGGCCCGGCCAGCGCGTCAAGCGCGGCGACGTGATCGGCTTCGTCGGCAACACCGGCAAGTCGACCGCCCCGCACCTGCACTACGAGGTCTGGGTCAACGACCAGGTCCAGAACCCGATTCAGTTCATCCTCGACGAGTTCCGCTCCTTCAGCTAGAGCGCGAACCGCCCCCGGCCCCGGCCCCCGCGGGCCGGGGCCTTCGTCGTCTGGGGGGCCGGCGCGGCGGAATTGACCCCCTCGGAAGCGACTGATAACCTACTGGGCTTCGGGAGGATGCGGCGTCCCGGCCCTCGCCGGGCGGCCGGGCGGCCGCGTGGCCGGCGGCCTGCGCCGGCCCTCCGAACGAAAACCCCCGGGAGACGCGTTGATCAACAACATCCTCACCAAGATCTTCGGCACCAGGAACGACCGCGAGCTGAAGCGGGCCCGGGAGGTGGTCGGCCAGGTGGCCGCCTTCGAGCCCGCCCTGCGCACCCTGTCCGACGAGGCCCTGCGGGCCAAGAGCGGCGAGTTCCGCAAGCGCCTGGCGCGCGGCCAGTCGCTCGACGAGCTGCTGCCCGAGGCCTTCGCCGTGACCCGCGAGGCCGGCCGGCGCGTGCTCAACATGCGCCACTTCGACGTGCAGCTGATCGGCGGCTGGGCCCTGCACCACGGGCAGATCTCCGAGATGAAGACCGGCGAGGGCAAGACCCTGGTGGCCACGCTGCCGGTCTACCTGAACGCCCTGTCGGGCAAGGGCGTGCACGTGGTCACGGTCAACGACTACCTGGCCAAGCGCGACAGCGAGTGGATGGGCCGGCTCTACCGCTTCCTGGGCCTGAGCGTGGGCGTGATCCAGCACCACCTGGGCGACCGCGAGCGCCAGGTGGCCTACGGCGCCGACATCACCTACGGCACCAACAACGAGTTCGGCTTCGACTACCTGCGCGACAACATGAAGTTCGACCTGGCCGGCTACGTCCAGCGCGGCCACCACTTCGCGGTGGTCGACGAGGTCGACTCGATCCTGATCGACGAGGCCCGCACGCCGCTGATCATCAGCGGCCCCGCCGAGGAGTCGACCGACAAGTACTACCGCATCGACCAGATCATCCCGAAGCTCAAGCCCGGGGCGCGCATCTCGGGCGACAAGAAGGCCGAGGAGCGGGCCGAGCTGGAGAAGACCGGCGACTACATCGTCGACGAGAAGGCCAAGACGGTCACCCTGACCGAGGCCGGCATGGCCCACTGCGAGAAGCTGCTGGGCGTGCAGAACCTCTGGGACCCCTCCAACATGGAGATCCTGCATCACGTCAACCAGGCGTTGCGGGCCCACAGCCTGTTCCAGCGCGACGTGGACTACGTGGTGCAGGACAACCAGGTCGTGATCGTGGACGAGTTCACCGGGCGCCTGATGCCCGGCCGGCGCTGGTCGGACGGGCTGCACCAGGCCGTCGAGGCCAAGGAGAAGGTCAAGATCGAGCGCGAGAACCAGACCCTCGCCACGATCACCTTCCAGAACTACTTCCGCATGTACGCCAAGCTCGGCGGCATGACCGGCACGGCCGAGACCGAGGCCCCCGAGTTCGACAAGATCTACAAGCTCGAGGTGCTGGTCATCCCGACCAACCGGCCGATGATCCGCATCGAGCTGCCCGACGTGGTCTACCGCACCGAGACCGAGAAGTTCGGGGCGGTGCTGAACGAGATCAAGGAGCTGCACGAGTCGGGCCGGCCGGTGCTGGTGGGCACCATCTCGATCGAGAAGTCCGAGCACCTCTCGACGCTGCTCAAGAAGGCCGGCGTCAAGCACGTGGTGCTGAACGCCAAGTACCACGAGCGCGAGGCCGAGATCGTGGCCCAGGCCGGCCGCTTCGGGGCCGTGACCATCGCCACCAACATGGCCGGCCGCGGCACCGACATCATCCTGGGCGGGCTGCCCGACCTGCGCGCGCGGGCCATCCTGCAGGAGCAGCAGGTGCCCTTCGAGGCCGCCACGCCCGAGCAGCTCGAGGCCGTCCGGCAGCAGGCCCTCGACGAGATGGGCCGCGACTTCAAGAAGGGCCTGCACGAGCGCAAGCTCGAGGACGAGGCCCGCCGCAGCCTGACCCAGCGTTACGTCGGCCTGCTGGCCTCCTTCTCCCCCGACCACCCCTCGGTGCTGGCGGCCCTCGACGCCTGCGGCCCCGACTCGGCCCTGGCGCGCTACCTCCAGGCGGCCAAGGACCTGCCCCGCTCCCAGAAGGAGAAGGTCGCCTCCAGCTTCTACCCGCGCATCGACGTCGAGAAGCCCGTGGACTTCGTGCAGAGCCACCCGCTAAAGGCCCAGCTGCTGGACGTGGCCGGCGGCCCCGACGGAGAGAAGCTGGCGGCTCTCCTGGAAGCCAACGAGCGCGAGCGCGTGGTGGCCCTGGGCGGCCTGCACATCCTGGGCACCGAGCGCCACGAGGCCCGCCGCATCGACAACCAGCTGCGCGGCCGGGCGGGGCGCCAGGGCGACCCGGGCTCGTCGCGCTTCTACCTCTCCCTCGAGGACGAGCTGATGCGCATCTTCGGCTCGGAGCGCATCAGCGGCCTGATGCTGCGGCTGGGCATGGAGGAGGGCGTGCCGATCGAGCACCGCATGGTGACCAAGTCGATCGAGCGCGCCCAGAAGCAGGTCGAGGCCCAGAACTTCGCCGTGCGCAAGCACCTGCTCGAGTACGACGACGTCATGAACAAGCAGCGCGAGGCCATCTACGGCATGCGCCGCATGATCCTGGAGGGCAAGGACACCCGCGACTACGTGCTCAACATGTCGGCCGAGGTGGTGGACTGGTACCTCGACAACTACGCCGCCGAGGGCAAGGAGAGCCAGTGGGACCTGGGCGCCCTGACGGGGTCGCTCAAGGAGACCTTCGGCCTGGAGCTGCAGGCCGAGGACCTGGCCCGGTCCGGCCGGCGCGGCCTGGGCGAGCTGCTCCACGAGCGCGTGCGCGCGCGCTACGAGGAGAAGGAGCGCCAGGTCGGGCCCGAGCTGATGCAGCTGCACCAGCGCCTGCTGATGCTGCAGATCGTGGACGCCCAGTGGAAGGACCACCTCTACTCCCTGGACCACCTCAAGGAGGGCATCGGCCTGCGCGGCTACGGCCAGCGCGACCCGCTGGTGGAGTACAAGCGCGAGTCGTACCAGCTCTACCAGGACCTGATGGACCGCATCGACGAGGAGATG
>JBDIBD010000038.1:0-17565 GCA_039812725.1 Vicinamibacteria bacterium
CCGGCCGTGGACGTGCTGCGCGCCGCCGGCGTCCAGGTCGTGCGCCTGTTCACCCCCGAGCACGGGCTGCTGGGCCAGGCGGGCGCCGGCGAGAAGGTGCAGGACGGGCTCGACCCGCGCACCGGCCTGCCCGTGGTCAGCCTGTACGGCGCCAAGCAGGCCCCCTCGGCCGACGACCTGCGCGGCCTCGACGCGCTGGTCGTCGACCTCCAGGACGCCGGCGTGCGCTTCTACACCTACGGCGCCACGCTGCTGTCGTGCCTCGAGGCGGCCGGCGAGGCCGGCGTCGAGCTGGTGGTGCTCGACCGCCCCAACCCTCTGGGCGGCGAGCGCGTCGAGGGGCCCGTGGCCGAGACCGTCAGCTTCCTGAGCCGCCTGCCCGGTCCGCTCGTGCACGGCCTGACGCTGGGCGAACTGGCGCGGCTGGCCAACGCCCGCCGCGAGCGCCCCGCGCGCTTGACCGTGGTGGCCATGCGCGGCTGGACCCGCGCGATGCTGTGGGACGACACCGGCCGGCCCTGGCCGACTCCCTCGCCCAACCTGCGCAGCGCCGAGGCGGCCCTGGCGTACCCTGGCACGTGTCTGCTGGAGGCGACCAACGTCTCGGAGGGACGCGGCAGCGAGGCGCCCTTCCTGCTGTTCGGCGCGCCGTGGCTCGAGCCAGCGAAGGTCGCGTTCTCCGTGAAGGGCGCCTCCTTCGAGGTGGCGCGCTTCACGCCGCGGGCGGGGCCCGCCGCGGCCGAGCCCAAGCACCGCGACCTGCCGTGCGCCGGCTTCCGGCTGCGCGTGACCGACCCGCGCGCGCTGTCGCCCTACGAGCTGGGCCTGCGGCTGCTCGTGGCGCTCCAGAGGCAGCCGGGCTTCGCGTGGCTGAACGAAGGACGCAGCCTCTCGCGCTTGCTGGGGACCGAGCGCGTGTACGAGGCCCTGCGGCGCGGCGACGCGCCCGAGGCGATCGTGGCCGCGGAGCGGCAGGGCGTGGAGGAGTGGCGTCGCGGCCGTCGGCCCTACCTTCTCTACTGACTGCCTCGGCGCGGCGCTTCAGGCTCAGGCGCGCGGCAGGCGCAGGCGGAAGCGGGCCCCGCCACCCTCCCAGGTTTCTACGCGCAGGTCGCCGCCCATGGCCCGGGCCAGCCGGCGCGAGAGCGCCAGGCCCAGGCCGACGCCCGGGGCCGAGCGCGCGGCCTCGCCCGCGGACTTGTGGAAGGGCCGGAAGAGCCGGCGCGCGTCCGCGCGCGGGACGCCGGGACCGTGGTCGCTCACGAGCAGGCTCACCGCGCGCGGCTCGACCTCGACGTCGAGGTGCAGCCGGCGGTCCGCGGCGGCGCGGGCGTACTTCCCGGCGTTGTCGACCAGGTTCGAGAGGATCCTCTCGACGGCCGAGCGGTCGGCCAGCACGTCGATCGACTCGGACGGGCCAGGGGCCGGGCCGACCAGCTCGAGCCCGGTGCGGCTGGCCTGGTCCGCGAGGGCCCCGCGCAGGTCCGAGACGAGCGCGTCGAGGCGCAGGGCCTCCCGCGTCCGCCGATCGCGGCCGCGCTCGAGACGCGAGTAGGCCAGCACGTTCTCCACCAGGTGCGCCTGGCGCTCCGCCTCGCGCCGCAGGGTCTCGAGGTACTCGGCCTGGCGTTCCGGGGGGACCATGCCTTCGGCCAGCATGTCGGCGTACATGCGGAAGGTGGTGAGCGGCGTGCGCAGCTCGTGGGTCACGGCCGACACGAACGCGGCCCGACGTTCGCCGAGGGCCGCCAGGGCGTAGAGCAGCGCGCCCGTGGCCCCGAGGGCCAGCGCCGCCAGGCTCCAGGCCGCGGCCAGCGAGAGACGGCCCTGCCCGTCGGAAGCGAGGACGGCCGCCGCCACCGGGCCCGGCTCGAGCCGGATCGGAAGGGCAGCCAGGCGCCGCGAGGGATCGTCGCTCTCCGCGGCGGCCTCGAGGCGAGCCTCGGGGAGTAGGTCCTGGATCGCCCCCAGCAGCTTGGCCCGCAAGCCCGGCCAGTCGAGCCAGCAGGCCTGCACACGCAGCTCCACGCCCACCTGCACGCGCCGGCCCAACAGGAGCTCCCCGCCCACCCAGAGGGGCGTGAGGCGGCCGAGGCGCACCGGCCGCACCGGTCCCGCGGGCGCACCGAGCGAGGGAGCGCCGCTCAGCACGGCCACGTTCGAGGCCCGGGCCTGGAACTCGCCCTCGTTGAGCGCCTGCTGCTGCTCGACAGGGGAGACCAGCACCTTGCGGGGCGGCGCGGCCTTGGAGGCGAGCTTCGGGACCGAGGGCGCCGGCTCCAGCGTGCCCAGGTCGGTCGGCATCCAGTCGCCGGGCAGGCGCTGGAGCAGGGCCTCGCGCGGGCCGAGGCGAGCGGCCTGGGCCGCGGCCTCTGCGCGGCCCGCGGACGGCGACCAGGCCGTCAAGTCTCCGTGGTCCCCCCACAGGGCCACCAGGCGCACGTGCGACGGGGCCTCGAGAGCGGAGCCGGGCCCCGGGGGACCGGGCCAGCGCAGGCTCTCGCGCGCCACCAGCGGCGCGACCAGCGACTCCATGCGCCACAGCGCCAGGCGCACGCTCTCCTCGAGCGCCGCCTGCTCGCGCCCGCGCCGCTCGGCCTCGTCGAGCCGCCGCAGGGTCGCGGTCAGCCAGCCCATCACGCCCAGCAGGGCGGCCGCGCACAGGCCGAACAGCGGCAGGACGTGGGCGCGCCTCACGGCGGCTCCACGGCGGCGTCGTCGGCCAGCCGGTAGCCCTGTCCGCGCACGGTGAGGACCAGCCGCCCGTCCTGCCCGTCGCGCAGCTTCTCGCGCAGGCGCGCCACGTGCACGTCGACGGTGCGGGTCTCCTCGGCGGTCAGGCGCGAGTGCCAGACCTGCGCCAGGATCTCGTCGCGCGGCACCACGCGGCCGCCGCAAGCCGCCAGGTAGCGCAGCAGGTCGGCCTCGAGCGGCAGCAGGCGGGCGGCCTCACCCGAGTCGAAGCGCACGTCGCCGCTCACCAGGTCGGCCTGGCCCCAGCCGAAGCGCAGGCGCGCGGCCGGGCGGGGCCGGGCCGGGCTGCGTCGCAGCACCGCCTCGACGCGCGCCAGCAGCTCGCGCACGCCGAAAGGCTTCACGACGTAGTCGTCGGCCCCCAGGCGCAGGCCGGTCACCCGGTCGGGCTCCTCGCCGCGCGCGGTCAGGACGATCACGGGCCGGGTGGGGTGAGCCAGGCGCGTTCGCCTCAGGATCTCCAGGCCCTCCACGCCGGGCAGCACGAGATCGAGCAGCAGCAGGTCGTAGTCGGCGCCCAGGGCCTGTTCCAGGCCCAAGGCGCCGTCCTGCGCTTCCAGGACCTCGAAGCCCTGGAAGCGCAGGGCGTCGACCAGCCCGCGCCGGATGGCGGCGTCGTCCTCGACCACCAGGATCCGCTGCGCGCTCATGGCCGTAGAGTCTACGCGGGCGGGCTACTTCTTCAGGTAGCTCTTGTGGACCCAGTGCGCGGCCTGCGCCTCGCGCGTCTCGATCAGCAGGCTGGCCTCGCTCTCGCGGGCCACGGCCCGCGCGGCCGGGCCGGCGGCGCGCTCGCTGACCGCGCCCCTCTCGGCCTCGGTCAGGAAGGCCTGCACGGCTTCCGTCGTCGGCGGCCGGTGGGCCGAACCGGGCTTGCGCTCCGAGACGGCCTCGACCGCGCTGGCCCGCAGCAGCTTGGGCCACAGCTCGACGAACAGGGCCCGCGAGCCGTAGGCCTCGGCCGCGTTCAACTGGCCGTCGATGGCGAAGGCGTACCCGATCGCGTCGGGGTGCGCGGCCAGCAGCCCCTCCAGGGCCTTGACGTAGCCCTCGACCCCCAGGCGCACGCGCTCGTTCTCCAGGGTGAGCTGCAGGCTCGAGGCCGACTGGCCGGCGCGCACGTCGCCGCCCAGGTTGCCCTGGAGCTGCCGCTGCAGCTTGGCCACGTTCGACCAGACCTGGGCCTGTGCGCCCTTGTGGTTGGCGAGCTTGAGCGACCGGTCGCTGGCGTAGGCCTGGGAGCTCTCGAAGCGGTCTGGCGCCTCGTTCCCCCGCGTCGACCAGCGGCCCTGCTCGACGCAGTGGGCCGGGACTGCCACCTTGCCGGAGCGCGGCGGCAGGACCAGGTCGACCCCCAGCACGCGGTCCTGCTTGCCGCCCTTGACGATCTCGCCGGCCTGCACGAAGACCGGCTCGTCCGACAGGTTCTCGACCGCGAGCTGGTTGACCTGGCCGGTCTCGCTCACCACCACCTGCTTCTGGTCGAGGGCGCGCGCCAGGGGCGTGAGCTTCTGGCCACCGGCGGTGTCCTGGCCGTGGATCAGGTAGACGTCGAGGTTCTCGTAGACGTAGGGTCCCGAGACCCGCGGTGCTGCGGGGGCCGGCGTTCCGGACGCGGCGAGCGACAGCGCCAGCAGGCCGGCAGCGGCGGGTCCGGCGATCCAGCGGTGGGAGACGGGTGACATCGTGACCTCCTCGGGCAGCGCCTGTGTGGCTGCCCGGGCATCACGCTAGCGTCGCCGTCGCCTCGCGCAGGTTACGGCTTTGCAACAACCGCGGCGGGTCCCTCGCGCGGCCACACGGCGCTGGCCAGCAGACCCAGCCCGAAGGTCCCCAGCGAGCCGAACAGCGAGTACCAGGGCCAGGCCAGCGAGGTCGTGAAGTACACGACCGTCATGCCGAGGAGGCCCAGCACGAAGGCCGCCAGCGCGGCGCGCTGCCCCACCCGCGGGGCGAACAGGCCCAGGAAGAAGACCCCGAGGATGATGCCGGTGGTGAAGCCGGCGATGGCCAGCACGGCGCTCACCACGGTCGTGGTCAGGCCCTGGCCCGCGATCCCGACGCCGATCTGCACCGCGCCGAAGACGGCGGTGAGCCAGCGCGTCAGCCGCAGCACCTGCCCGGGCGAGGAGCGCTGCACCCAGGGCTGGCAGAGATCGGTGACCGTGGTGGTGGCCAGCGAGTTGAGCGAGCTCGACAGGGTCGACATGGCGGCCGCGAAGACGGCCCCCAGCACCAGTCCCAGCAGGCCGGGCGGCAGGCGCTCGACCATGAAGCGCGCGAAGACCCGGTCGGGGCGGTCGAAGGCGACGGCCGGCGGCTGCAGCGTGTAGAAGGCCCACAGCCCCACGCCGATCAGCAGGAACAGCGCGAACTGCAACAGGATCACGAGACCGCTGGCCAAGAGCGCGCGTTGCGCGTCGGAGAGCCGCCGCGCGCACAGGTAGCGCTGGACCATGAGCTGGTCGGCGCCGTGGGAGCCGAGGGTCAGGAACGCGCCGCCCACCAGGCCGGCCCAGAAGACGTAGGGGTCGCTCCAGGAGAAGCCGAGGTCGAAGACCCGGAACTTGCCGGCCGCGCCGCCCATCGCCACCAGCTGGGGAAAGCCGCCCGGCAGCAGCCCCACCAGCACCCACAGCGCCGCCAGGGCTCCGGCGATGTAGACCACGAACTGCACCAGGTCGGTCCACAGCACCGCCTTCATGCCGCCCACGTAGGTGTAGACGATGGTGGTGACGCCCATGGCCACCACGGCCCAGGCCAGCGGCAGGTGCACGACCTCCTGCAGCACGATCGCCGTCAGGAACAGCCGCAGGCCGTCGGCCAGCGAGCGCGTGACGATGAAGAGCAGCGAGGCGGCCTGCTTGGTGACCCCGCCGAAGCGCCCCTGCAGGAGCTGGTAGGCGGTGAAGTACTCGCCCTCGAAGTACTGCGGCAGCAGCAGCACCACCACCAGCACCCGGCCCACCACGAAGCCCAGCGGCAGCTGCAGCCAGGTGAAATCGCGCTGCCAGGCGAAGCCGGGGATGCTCAGGAACGTGACCGTGGAGGTCTCCGTGGCCACGATCGAGAACAGGATCAGCCACCAGGGGACGTCGCGCTCGCCGAGCATGTAGTCGGCGGCCGAGCGCTGGTGGCGCCCCATCCACAGACCCAGCAGGAGCGTGCCGGCCAGGTAGGCCAGCAGGACGGTGCCGTCGATCCAGCCGAGGGCCATGGTGGCGGGGATGAGACCACAGGGGCGGCGCGGCGCCAAGCCCGCGAGCGCATGAGCGAACCGGTGAACGTCAGGCGCGTGCGGGGGCTGGCGCTCGCGGCGGCCCTGGGCGGGTTGGCGCTGCCCGCTGCCCCCAGGCTGCAGGTCGAGGCCGTCGTCCCCCGAGCGTACCCGGGACCGTGCGCGTCGGAGTGCCGAGCCGCCAGCGCCGCGGGGATGGCCTCAGCGCAGCAGCGCCCGCACGGTCTCCAGCAGGCGCGCGAGGGCGACGGGCTTCGTGAGGTACTGGTCGGCACCGGCCTCGAGGCAGCGCTCGCGGTCGCCCGGCATGGCGAGGGCCGTGACCGCCACGATCGGCACATCCGCCAGCTCGGGGCGCGCTCGCAGGCGGCGCGTGGCCTCGAGCCCGTCCATGCCCGGCATCTGGACGTCCATCAGGATGACCGCCGGCCGGTGCTCCAGCGCAAGCTCGACGGCCTCGCCGCCGTGCCGGGCGAGGATCACACGCAGGCCGTGGGCCTCGAGGTAGTCGCGCTCGGCACCGCTGGCCGCCTCGTTGTCCTCGGCCAGAAGCACCAGCGGGGCCGCCGGCGCAGCGACCGGCTGGACGCGCCGGCGAGCCGGAAGGCGATCCACGGCCGCCAGCAGCGAGCCGCGGTCGACCGGCTTGACCAGGGTGTCCGCGGCTCCCGCCGCCAGGGCGTGGGCGCGCTCGTCGACCACGGAGACGACCAGGATCGGGATGCCACTCAGGCGCGCGTCGGCGCGGAGCGCCTCGAGCACCTCCCAGCCCGACGCGCCGGGCAGCAGCAGGTCGAGCAGGATGGCGTCGGGATCCAGCTCGAGGGCTGCGCGGGCCGCCCCCAACCCATCCTGGATCACCGAGACGCGCCGCCCGCCTTCCTCGAGGTAGCGCCGGAGCTGCTCTTCGGTGGAGGGGTCGTCCTCCACGATCAGGACGTGCTGCGCCCTCGCGGCGGGCCCCCTCGCGGGCGGCTCCACCGGCGCCGCGGGCTCCCACGGCAGCTCCACCGTGACCCGGGTGCCGGCGCCGGGTTGGCTCTCGAGGGACACTTCGCCGCCGTGAAGCTCCACCAACCGCCGGACGAGGGCCAGGCCCAGGCCTGTGCCCTCGTGCTCGCGCGCCAGCCGGCTGTCGAGCTGCACGAAGGGCTGGAACAGGCGCCCCAGGTCTTCGGGAGCGATGCCGATGCCGGTGTCCCCGACCACGATACGCACCCGGTCCTGCTCGCGGCGAGCCTCGAGCCAGACCCGCCCCTCGGCCGGCGTGAACTTGACCGCGTTGGAGAGCAAGTTGACCAGCACCTGCTTGAGCCGCCGGGAGTCGGCCTGCAGCTCCAGCTCAGGGGGTGCGACCCAGAAGTCCAGCGCGAGCTGCTTGTGCAGCGCAGCTTCGCGCACCAGGCGCAGGGAAGACTCGCAGAGCGCTCGGAGCTCCACCCGTTCCGGATTGAGCGCCACGCGACCAGCCTCGATCTTGGACAGGTCGAGGATGTCGTTGATCAGCTCCAGCAGATGACGGCCGCTTTCCTGGACGGTCTCGAGCGCCTGCGCCTGCCGGGGCGTCACCGGCCCGTAGACGAGCTCGCGCAGGGCCTCGGAAAGGCCCAGGATGGCGTTCAAGGGCGTGCGCAGCTCGTGGGACATGGCGGCCAGGAACTCGTCCTTCAGGCGCCCCGCCCGCTCGAGGTCGGTGTTCAGCCGGCGCAGCTCGGCCGTGCGCTCCTGGACGCGCTGGGCAAGGAGGTTGCGCTCGGCCCGCAGCTCCTGCTGGGCCAGCGCGCGCGCCACGAACTGCCCCAGCTCGGCCCCCACGTCGTCGAGCAGCCCGGTCGCGTCGGGCTCGAGCGGACGGCCCTGGCGCGCGAAGAGGAAGAGCACCCCGAGGGTGCGCGCCTCGCTCACCAGCGTGACGGCTACTCGGCTCGCCAGACCACACTCGAGCGCTCTCCGGGCCCGCTCCGTGGCGGGCACGATCTCCGCGATCCACTGGGTTCCGCGGCCCGCCAGCAGGCGCGCCACTGGCGAGTCGGCGCCGACCGAGAGCGTTCCGCTGTTGTGCTGGCAGAAGCGCCGCATCTCAGGAGTCTCGTCGTGCCACCAGGCCACGGGGCGCAGGCCGCCGCCGGGCTCGGCCAAGTGCACGTCGCCGTAACACCAGTCGAGGCCTCGGCACAGGGCCTCGAGCACTCGCGGCAGGGCCTCCTCGAGCATCGACGATTCGGACAGCGCGCGGGCCACCTCGTAGCCCACGCGGCGCAGCAGGTCCCGTCGCCGCCGTTCGCTGACGTCGCGGAGGACAGCCTGCAGGGCCACGGTGCGCCCGTCCACGATGCGCGGCACGATGGAGCCCTCGAGGAGCACGCGCCGGCCTTCCCGGGTACAGAGCTCCACCTCCACGCCACGCACGCTCTCGCCTCGCATCAGATGCTCGAGGCGCGCGCGGACCACCGGCACCCACTCGGGCGCCAACGCGTCGAACAGCCGAACCTGACGCGCCTCGTCCACGCTGTCGTAGCCCATCAGCTTGAGCCAGGCCCGGTTGACGAACTGGAAACGCCCGCTGTCGGGATCGACGGTGTGGATGATCTCGGAGGTGTTCTCGACGATGTCGCGGTAGCGTGACTCGGCCTCGCGCAGCGCGGCCTCCATGCGGCGCTGCTCCGTCACGTCGGTGAGGGTCGACACGATCGCCTGGCGCCCCTGGATCTCGATCGGCTGGGCCGAGAGGATCACCGTGCGGCGCCTGTCGCCCTTGCAGCGCATCTCCATCTCGAGCGCCCGCACGACGCCCTCGTCGCGCAGGGTCCGCAGGAACAGGTCGCGCCCCAGCGGGCTGACGATCAATCGCAGGTCCATGGTGCGCCGGCCGACCAGCTCCTCGCGGGCGTAGCCGCTCAGCTCGCAGTAGGCGGGGTTGGCGTCGAGGATCTGTCCGTCGTCGAGGGTGCTCACGAGCACGGCGTGGGGACTGGCCCGGAAGACCTTCGAGAACCGCTCCTCGGCCTCGCGCAGGGCTCGTTCCGCCCGCAGCTGCTCGGTGACGTCCAGCACGACCACCATCGCAGCCGGGCGACCCTCGTACTCGATCTCCTGGGAGCTGATCTGCACGTCGATCAGCGTGCCGTCCTCGAGCGTGTGCCGCCAGCCCTGGCTGACCTGGAAGCGGGCCGGCCGGTGCTCCACGTCCGAGCGCAGCCGGGCGTGGTCCTCGGCCGGGCGGATGTCGAGCAGCGTCATCGCCAGGAACTCGTCGCGGGACCAGCCGTACTTGCGCACCGCCGCCTCGTTGACGGCCAGGAAGCGCAGAGTCTCGAGATCGTAGACCCAGCTGGGAAGCGGGCTCGAGGCGAAGAGGAGCTGCGCGCGGGCCTCAGCCGTGCGCCGCGCGCGGGCGTCTCGCACGCTGGCCACCAGGCAGGGCTCTCCGTCGAAGTCCAACGGCGTGAGGCTGACCTCCACCGGCACCGCGCGCCCGTCGGCGTGGAGGGCCGACAGATCGCGGGCCTGGCGGCCCAGCGTGCGAACCGCGGGGGCGTCCCAGCGCTCCCGGCGCCAGGTCACGTGGTCGGCCCGCAAGGGCTCGGGCAGGAGCAGCTCCACGGCCTGGCCGACGGCGACCTCGGGGTCGTGGCCGAGCAGGCTGGCCAGTTGGGCGCTGGCGTGCACGATGCGCCCGTCGCGGCCCGCCACCACGATGGCATCGGGGACGGCGTCGAGGACCTGGCGGACGCGGCTGGCGCTACCCTGAACGGCGGCCAGGGTGTGTCGCGCCTGGCGCTGGGCCAGCACCAAGGCCAGCGTCAGCGCCAGGCCCAGCGTCAGGATGGTCACAGGCCCGGGCGTGGCCTGCCAGGCCCCGGCGGGCACGTAGGCCACCACGACGTGGTCGTCCAGCGAGTCGACCGCGCGCACCAGCGTGCCGGTCCGGGCTCGCAGCTCCGCGAGGGTCAGCCTGGCCAGAGGAGAGACGGGTGCCGAGGCCGCCGGGGCGATCGCCGCGGCCGTGGCCGCCGGGCGGTCGTCGGTGAAGAGCAGGGCGTGTTGCTCCCGCGCCGGCAGGCTGGCCATCACGTCCCGAAAGAGGGCCCCGGCCCGGTAGACCACGACGAGCGCGCCCTTCGCCGTGCGGGGCGCGCCGGGCGTCGGGGCGCGACCCAGAACGGGAACGACGATCGCGAAGCGCTGCTGGCCGGCCCGGGCCGAGGGGGGACCGAGATCGAACGGCGCGCTGCGGGCGGCCGCGCCCGTCCTGGTCACCTTGTCGAGGACGGGGCCCAGGACGACGTGGGTCGCCAGGTCGAGGCCAGCTCGCCAGGGAAGTCCGGCATGGTCGTGGAGCCAGCGCACCGGGAAGTAGGTGCCTCGAGGTGGGGCGGGCAGGGCCCGCCCCCCCGCACCCAGGGTCCAGATGCCCACCGCCCCAGGCAGGTCTCGGTGCAGAGCAGACTCGAAACTCGCACGATCGGCAGCCGTGACGCGCGGGACCCAGGTCACGCACTCCTCGAGGGAGGAGGCCATGGACGCGGAGAACTGCTCGAAAGCAGGTCCCGACGCCTCGTCGTCGACATCCAGGAAGGTGGCGATCGCGCGCAGCCGCTCCAGGCGCGTCGTCTGCTGCAGCGCGAGCGCCGCGGCGCGGAGGTCGGCCACGCGCTCGAAGTCGCTCGCGACCCGCTGCCGGCCGGCCTCGAGATCGTTCCACGCCAGCGACAGGGTCAGCACCACGCCCAGGGCCAGTAGCAGGATCGCGACCCCACGGCCGAGCAACCGCGGAGGCTGCCCCGGCTCCGGGTTCACGACCCGGCTCCCTGGTTCTCCAGGGCTTGCAGGGCCCGCGCGACGGCCTGCTGGGCGTCCTCCAGGGCGAAGGGCTTCTCCAGGACGGGCAGCCCGATCCGCTCGAGGGCCCGGCGGGTGTCCCCGCTCACGGTATCGCCGGTCATGAAGAGGAAGCGCTGGGCCAGGGCCGGCCAACGCCGTGTGGCTTCGGCGTGCAGAGCAGGACCGTCCATGTCGGGCATGCGCACGTCACTGACCACCAGGTCGGGCAGCGTCTGTTCCAGGAGCTGCAGCGCTTGACGCCCGCTCAGGGCCGCCTCGACCGCGTGGCCTTCGAGGCGCAGGGCGTCGGCCAGCACGTCAGCCAAACTCGGGTCGTCGTCGACGACCAGCACGCGCCGCGGCGCCGTCGAGAGGGGCGCCTGTGGCGCGGCCGACTCCCCGGGCGTTCCGAGGGGCAACCGGAGCGTGAAGGTGGCCCCCTTGCCGGGAGCGCCACCCAGCTCCAGCGAGCCGTCGTGCTCCAGGGCGACGCCGGCGCACAAGGCCAGTCCCAGCCCCGTCCCCTCCCCCGGCGGCTTGGTGGTGAAGAAGGGCTCGAAGATCCGCTCGCGCAGCTCGGGCGGCACGCCGGGGCCGCTGTCCGACACCTCGAGCATCGCCACCCGGTCCAGCGACCGCGTGGACACGCGCAGCCGGCGTTCGCCATTCACCTGGCGCAGAGCGTGCTCGGCGTTGGAGACCAGGTTGACCACGACCTGGTGCAGGCGGTGCCCGTCGGCCCACAGCGGCGGCAGGTCCGGCTCGAGGTCGGCGCGCACCTCGACGCCGCTCAGGCGCAGGGAATGGGCCAGCAGCTCCAGGGCATCGCGCACCACCGCGTTCAGGTCCACGCGCTGGCGTTCTGGGGGCTGCTGCCGAGCCAGCGCCAGGAAGTTGCGCACGATGCGGGCGCAGCGCTCGCCCGCCGCCAGGATCTGGCGCGCGCGGTTGAGGTCCTTCTCGTCGAGGGGACGGCACAACAGGAGGGCGGCGTGACCGGTCACGACGGCCAGCGGGTTGTTCAGCTCGTGGGCCACCCCCGCCAGCAGTGACCCCATGGCCGCCAGCTTCTCGACCTGAACCAGCGCGGCCTTCTGCTTCTCGACCAGGGCGCGCTCCTCCAGCAGGCGGCGGAAGCGATTGAGACGCAGCAGGCCTCGCACTCGGGTGCGCAGCTCCAGGCGGTCGTAGGGCTTGGTCACGAAGTCGTCGGCACCGGCCTCGAAGCCGGCCCGGCGAGCCTCGCGGTCGTCGAGGGACGTCACCATGATCACCGGGACTTCCGCCAGGGATGGGTCGGCCCGCAGCCGCCGGCAGACCTCGTAGCCGTCGAGGCCCGGCATCATCACGTCCAGGAGCACGAGGTCAGGGGAGCGCCGGGCCGCCTGGCGCAGGGCCGCGGCGCCGTCGTCGCAGAGGCAGACGTCCCACGGATCGGCGGAGAGCAGCGCGCGCAGCGTCTCTCGGTTGCCAGCCTGGTCGTCGACCACCAGCACGACGGGGCGCTCGTGCACGTCGCCCTCCCGCGGCGGCGACCAACGCCCGCCGGTCGAGCGTGGCCGGCGGAGGGGCGCCAGCCGCCACGCTGACGCCTCCAACACTAGGCCGCTCCGCGGAAAGCGTCAAGCCCGGGCTGCGCGGCCCCCGCACGTCCGAAACCCGGACTTCTTCCAGGAGCCTTGACGAAACCCCGACGCCGGGGAATCATTCGACAACTTTTCGTCGCCACGGCAGTGCCCCCGATGGGGATGAGGGCATTCAGCTAAGGAGGTTCGGAAGCATGTCTGCGCGACTCGACCGTTCCGTCGTCTTCCTGTCGTTGTTCCTCGCGGCCCTCGCCTCGCCGCTGCTGGCCCAGCAGACCGGGTCGATCAGCGGGCGGGTGACCGCCACCGACGGCTCGGCCCTCCCGGGCGTGACCGTCGAGGCCCGCTCCAACGTCCTGCCCGGTCCGCGCGTCACGGTCACCGGGGCCAACGGCGACTACCAGCTGCCGGCCCTGCCGCCCGGCGCCTACACGCTCAAGTTCACGCTCCAGGGCATGCAGGAGGGCAGCCGCAAGGCCCAGGTGCAGCTGGCCCAGAACGTGGTCGCCGACGCCAAGCTGGGCGTGGCCGGCGTGGAGGAGAGCATCACGGTCACGGCCGAGGCCTCGCTGATCGACACCGAGTCGGCCACCATCGCCAACGCCATCTCGACCGAGCAGATCCAGGCCCTGCCGGTGGGCCAGGAGTACCGCGACCTGCAGAAGCTGATCCCGGGCGTGCAGTACTCCGAGGACAGCACCCGCGGCCCCAGCGCCGGCGGCAGCGGCCAGGACAACGTCTACCAGTTCGACGGCGTCAACGTGACGCTGCCCCTGTTCGGGACGCTCTCGGCCGAGCCGGCCTCGCACGACATCGCCCAGGTCACGATCGTCAAGGGCGGCGCGCGGGCGGTGGACTTCGACCGCTCCGGCGGCTTCTCGATGGACTCGGTCAGCAAGTCGGGCACCAGCGCCTTCCACGGCCAGGTCAGCTATCAGATGCAGGACAGCTCGATGGCCTCCGAGCGCGAGGGCGGCGGCAACTCCCGCTACAACCAGGACCTGAGCTGGCTGACCGCCAGCCTGGGCGGCCCGATCGTCAAGGACAAGGCCTACTTCTACGGCTCGTACTACCGGCCCGAGAAGCAGCGCGAGAACCGCGCCAACCTGTACGGCGAGCTGCCCGACTACAACAGCACCCGCAACGAGGGCTTCGGCAAGCTGACCGTGACGCCCAGCCAGTCGATCCTGCTCAACGCCAGCTACCGCGAGTCGAAGCGCGTCGACAAGAGCGACCTGTTCGCCGCCAACGCCGCCCCCACCACGGGCACGGGCAACGAGGCCCACCTGAAGATCGGCATCGTCGAGGCCTCCTGGGTGATCAACCCCAGGAGCTACCTCGACTTCAATTACACCCACTTCACCAACCTGACCCAGGGCCGCCCCGACAACATCGCCGACGTGGACATCAGCACGGCCGTCGGGACGCAGCTCAACGTCAGCGCCCTCGACACGCTGGGCCTGGTGACGGTGCCCGTGCCGGTGGCCGGCCAGCCGGCCTACAACGCCTTCGTCAACCCCCTGATCCAGCAGTACGGCTACACCCAGGACGGCGCCAGGGTGGGCGGCGGCACGGTGGGCTACGGCACCCAGTTCGACAACGACGACTTCTTCCGCGACGCCTTCCAGGTGGGCTACAACCACAGCTTCGGCAGCAAGGTCACCCACGACGTGCACGTGGGCTACCAGTGGTACGTGGACTCCGAGGACCTGACCCGCAGCTCGAACGGCTGGGGCTCGATCACGGTGCCCGGCGGCCGCACCTCGTTCCAGGGCCGGCCGATCTTCTACCAGGCCGCTTTCCAGCAGCAGACCACCGGCGCGGTGCCGACCATCCACTCCGAGTACCAGTCGCACAACTTCGAGATCAACGACGCGATCAAGTCGGGCAACTGGACCTTCAACGTGGGCCTGCTGGCCAGCCGCGACACGCTCTACGGCCAGGGCCTGCGCGAGGACGGCTCGGTGCTGTCGGGCTACGTCAAGGCCCCCGGCAACAAGTACGAGATGTACCAGATCCCCTTCAGCAAGATGCTGCAGCCGCGCCTGGGCGCCACCTGGGCCTACAACGGCAAGGACACGGTCTACGCCAGCTTCGCGCGCTACAACCCGGCCGCCAGCTCGCTGCCCCGGGCCGCCTCCTGGGACCGCAACCTGGCCACCACCATCCGGGCCTACTTCGACCAGAACGGCGTCCTGTTCGCCACCGACCCGGTGGCCTCCTCCTCGGGCAAGCTGTTCGTCGAGGACATGACCCCGCGCCGCACCGACGAGTTCCTGCTGGGCACCGCCCGGCAGATCAACCAGAACCTGTCGCTGCGCGCCTACGGGCGCCACCGCCGCGGCTCGCACTTCTGGGAGGACACCAACAACGACGCGCGCGTGCGCTTCAACCCGCCCGACGGCATTCCACGCGAGCTCTACATCGCCGACCTGCAGGCCCGGCGCGACCAGATCGGCAGCGGCTCGTCCTACGTGATCGCCGAGCTGGACGGGGCCTACACGCGCTACTGGGAGGCCACCGCCGAGGTCGAGTGGCGGGGCGAGAAGACCTTCGTGAGCGGGTCCTTCACCTGGAGCCACTACTACGGCAACTTCGACCAGGACAACTCCACGGTCGACAACGACGCCAACATCTTCATCGGCTCGTCCAACATCGGCGACGACGCCGGCCGGCAGCTCTGGAACTTCAAGGACGGCACGCTGCGGGGCGACCGCCCGGGCCTGTTCAAGGTCTACGGCACGCGCGTGCTGCCCTGGAACGCCAACTTCGGCGGCTACTTCGTCTTCCAGTCGGGCCAGCCCTGGGAGAAGTGGAGCTACGAGCCCTACATCTCGCTGACCACCTCGACCAACGAGTCCAACCGCTACGCCGAGACGGCCGGCGCGCAGCGCGCCGACTCGCACTGGCAGCTCGACCTCAACTACACCCAGAACTTCAAGCTGGGCAAGCGCGTCAACTTCCAGCTGGCCGCCGACCTCTACAACGTGTTCGACCAGCAGACCGGCTACGACATCGAGCCGCGCTTCCACAACTCGCTCTACGGGCAGCCGCGGCAGTACTTCGACCCGCGGCGCCTGCAGCTGGCCGCGCGCCTGCAGTTCTAGCGCCCGGCGTCGCCCAGGGGTCCGGCCTCGCGGCCGGGCCCCTTTTCGTTTCTCAGGGCCGCGCCGCGCCCTGGAACAGGCGCTCGTGGGCGATCAGCTCGCGCGTGGTGGCGTCGGCCCCGCGCCGGGCGGCCTCGACCCGCGCGGCCTGGTCGGGCTCGTGGAGCAGCACGCTGACCTGGGCGCGCTTGAAGAGCAGCATGGCCCGCTCGGGGCCGCCCGGCGGCACGCGGTCGAGGGCCTGGCGGGCCTCCTCGTAGCGCCGGGCCGCCAGGTACAGCACCCCCAGCTCGAGTTCGTGGCGGAAGGCCGGCCCCTGCAGCGCCCGGGCCCGCTCGAGCCACTCGAGGGCCACGGGCGTCTGGCGGACGGCCATGGCCAGCAGCCCGACGTGGGCGCACTCCGCGCCCGTGGGCGTGCGCAGGGCGTAGGCGCGCTGCCGCAGCTCCAGGGCCTCGGCGGGGCGTCCCTGGGCCTCGCGCACCAGCGCCAGCCCCTCCAGGGCCGGCAGGCGCTCGGGCGACTCGGCCACGACGCGCTCGAGCAGCGGCGCCGCCGCGTCCCACCTGCGGGCCCGCACGTGGTGCAGGCCCAGGTAGGCGCGCACGTCCTGGGAGTCGGGGGCCAGCACGCGCGCCCGCTGGAAGGCGGCCAGGGCCTGGCGCTCCTGCCCCAGCGCGGAGCGCGCCGTGGCCAGCCGCAGCACGGCGTCGAGGTTGCCCGGGTCGCGGGCCAGGATGCGCTCGAGCAGCGGCGCGACCTCGGCGTAGCGCTCCTCGACGAAGAGACCCGAGGCGCGGTCGAGGACCCCGAAGAGCGCGGTCATGTCGGCGGGCCGCGGCGCGTCCTCGCGGACGACGGGCGCGGCCCCGGCGCTGACGTAGCCCAGGCTGGCCAGCTGGCGGCGCTCCTCCTCGCCCAGCGTCTCGCGCGCGGCCGGGGCCGCGAGCGAGGGCAGCGGGTACTCGCGCAGGGTCTTGCGCGCTGCCAGCGAGAGGCTCTCGCTGGCCGACAGGTCGCGCGTCTCGCCCGGGTCGGCCTGCACGTCGTAGAGCTCCAGCGTTCCCGCCGAGATGGCCTTGAGGCGCCCCTCGACCGCCAGGGTCTGCGGCTGCCAGCCGTAGGAGAGGAAGGGCTTCATGGCCTCGCCCAGCACCACCTCGGGACGCGGGTGGCGCAGGCTGTCAGCGGCCTCCAGGCCGGCCCAGTCGAGCAGGGTGTGGAAGACGTGGCGCGCGCTCACGGGCGTGTCGCTGGCTCCCGGGGCGACGCCCGGCCCGGCCAGCAGCAGCGGCACGCGCATGGTCGACTGGTAGGCCAGCAGGCCGTGCAGGGTCTCGCCGTGGTCGCCCAGCCCCTCGCCGTGGTCGCCCGCCACGACGACGGCCACCGGCCCCGGCGCGCGCTGCTCGAAGGCCTGGACCAGGCGGCCGAGCTGCTCGTCCATGGCCGCCACCTCGCCCAGGTAGGGATGGGCGGCGTAGCGGCTGCGGTAGGGCTCGGGCGGCGTGTAGGGGTGGTGCGGGTCGTAGTAGTGGACCCACAGGAACAGCGGCTGCTCCGCGGGCCGGGCCAGCCGGGCCAGCGCCCGCTCGGTCGTCTCGCGCGCGGTGCGCTCGGCCTGCCCGGCGGGCAGCTCGTCGTCGTAGGCGTCGAAGCCGCGCGCCAGGCCGAAGCGCCGGGCCAGCACGAACGAGGAGACGACGGCCTCGGTGCGGTAGCCGGCCGCGCGCAGCCGCTCGGCCGCGAGCGGGTGGCCCTCCGCCACGTGGCGGGCGTTCTCGTGCACGCCGTGGCCCGCCGGGTAGAGCCCCGTCAGCATCGAGGCGTGCGCAGGCAGCGTCTCCGGGACGGTGGCGTAGGCCTGGCGGAAGACCAGGCCGCGCCTGGCCAGCGCGTCGAAGGCCGGCGTCTCGACGCCCACGGCCCCCGGACCGATGGCGTCGGCGCGGGTGGTGTCGAGCGTGACCAGCAGGATCCAGGGCCGCGTGGCGGGGCTTCTTGCCGGCGCGGGAGGCTGCTCGCGCGCGCAGGCCGCCGTCAGCAGGAGCAGGCC
>JBDIBD010000039.1:0-17502 GCA_039812725.1 Vicinamibacteria bacterium
AGCCCGAGCAGGAGGCCCAGCAGGCCCAGCGCCGCGAGGGCGGCGCCCGCCACGTCGGCGGGCGTGCCCGCGAGGGGCGCCAGGTCCCCCAGCCATAGCCGCGCCAGCCCCTCCGCGCGGTAGGCCCAGGGGTAGATGGCCTGGTGCGTCCCTTCCGTCGTGGCGATCTGCTGGAAGAAGAAGAAGCGCGGCACGAAGCGCAGGTTGGCCAGCAGGGTCAGGAGCACCAGCAGGCCCCAGTCCCGCAGGGCGGGCAGCAGGCGGCCCCGCGGGAGGCCGTGGGCGAGCAGCACGACGAGCCCCAGGGCCAGGAAGGCCGCCCACATCTCGCAGTAGTCGGAGAAGCCGAAGGAGAGCACCAGCAGGGCGGCCGCCAGTCGCCCGGGAGTGCTGCGCCGCCCCAGGTCGTCGAGCGCCACCAGCCAGGCCGGCAGGCATCCCAGCACCAGCGCGTGGGAGAGGAAGCTCTCGACCTGCAGCATCGTCAGGGCCGGCAGCAGTCCGCCCAGCGCCCCCGCCAGCAGGGTCAGCGGCGGCGGCAGGCCCAGCCGTCCGGCCAGCAGCACCAGGGAGAGCGCCAGCAGCGGCCCGGCCAGCACGATCAGCGGCCCGAAGAGCGGCTTGGCGTCGCGGCCCAGGCTGGCCGCCAGGAAGGCCTGCAGCATCGACTGGCCGATGCGGTTCTCCTTGAGCGTGATCGGCAGCGCGAAGCGCCCCATGCTCGAGCGCAGGGTGCGGAACAGGTGCGCGCGCTGGCCGATCTCGTCGACGGTCAGGCTGAAGCGCTCGTCGCGGAAGAACTGCGCCATGGAGGTGTAGCCGTACTGGTCGTCCCAGAGGCGGCCGACCCAGCGCTGCGGCCCGGCGGAAAGCAGCGCCGCTCCCTGCACGCAGAAGACCAGCAGCGCCACCAGCAGGGCGCCGGACGGGAGGGCCGCCCGCGCGGCCCGCCACCCGCCACCGGCCACGAACCAGGCCCAGAGCGCGGCCACGGCCAGCCAGGCGAACGGCGTGGCGCGCGCCACCGGCACGTCGGAATAGACCAGGTTCTGGAGCAGCAGCACCAGCGTCCCCAGCCCGAGGTAGGGGCAGAGCAGCCAGCCCTCGCCGTCGAGCGGCCGCCGCCCGCGCAGCAGCCAGGCCAGCGGCAGCCCGACCAGCAGGGGCAGGGCCAGGCTGAGGGCCAGGGCCGCGGCCTCCGCCAGCGGCCCGGGGCTCATCGCCGCTCCGCCACCGGCCGCTAGTCCAGGCGGGTCAGGACCACGTCGAGCTGGCGCGACTGGCCGCCGCTCTGGGCCCACTGCACGAGGATCGGGCTCTGGTAGGTGCCGCGCACCAGGCGGGCGCGGCCCTCCCCGGACAGGTCGGAGGCCAGGAAGCTGACCTTGCGCGAGCGCAGGAAGCGCCGCGCGGGCACCGCCATGAGCTTGGCCAGCCAGCGCTCCAGCACCGACTCGTCGACCCGCAGGGCCTCCATCAGGGAGTTCATCACGCGCACCATGTCGTAGCGGGCGTAGTTGATGGTCTTGCTGGGGATCGAGAGGGGGTCGTCGAAGATGTGGCGGCCCTTGAGCACCGCGTACTTGAGCGGGTCGCGCAGCACCTCGATCAGGTCGTGCTGCATCAGCAGCGTCTCGTACTCGTTGACGGTCAGGCCGGCGTTGCGTTCCTCGGCCGGCAGCAGGATGTCGACGCGCCCCTTTTCGAGGCCGCTGCGGGCCACCAGCTCGTTGACCGCCTCGACCAGCCCCAGGCGCGGGTCGCCCAGGTTGACCGAGTCGATGGGGTGGCGCGAGACCGGCACGGTGAGGCGCGTGCGCGCCACCACCTGCTCGTCGTCGTAGGCCAGCAGGGTGGTGCTGCGCTGGCGGCGGGTGCCCTCGTTGGTGCCGTCCAGGTCGATGAAGTAGACCGGCGCCTCGGGCTGGTTGCGGTAGGTCACGCAGTTGCGCATGCCCGCGCCGATGAAGGTCAGGTGCGAGTCGCCGTTCCTGGGCTCGACCTCCTTCTGCTCGTCGGAGAGCTCCTCGCGCAGGTGCATCTGGTCGTGCAGGTACTCCCCCCCGGGCGGGAACAGCGCCCGGAAGGCCGAGAAGAAGTGGTGCACGTGGTCGTGCCGGTGGTCGAGCCGGGCGGTCAGGCTCTGCTCCAGGTAGCCGGCCGTGGTGTGTAGCGAGCAGTAGAGCGTGCGCCGGTAGCGGCGCAGCACGTCGCCCCGCTCGGCCGAGACGAGCGCGTTGACGTCGATGGTCTCGAAGCGACGGCTCGGGGAGAGCGTCAGCCGGATCTCGGTGGGCTGGGCCATCTCTTGGGCGGCCCCGTGGGGGCCGGAACCGATATTCTCACACCGCGGGGCCCCAAACGCCAAGTCCCCGCTGGCGAGAGTTCTTGACACGGCCCCGGCCGGGGGTGTCTCCTGAAACCAGAGCAAGACGGCCACGAGGGCGCCGGGCGCGCCGGGCCGGCCCGGCGCGTGGCGCCCGCGGGGCGTGCGGGAGGCGAGCATGATGGAGCACCTGCCTCGCACCGTGGAGCAGATCGTGGAGGAGCAGGCCCGCCGCTGGCGGGAGCAGCAGGCCCTCGGCCACGGCCAGCCCCGGCGGGCCGTGCTGACGATCTCCCGCCAGTACGGCGCGCGCGGCGGTGAGCTGGCCCGGCTGCTGGCCGAGCGCCTCGGGCTGCGGCTGCTCGACCGGGAGATCCTCCAGGAGGTGGCCCACAGCGCCCACCTCGGCGAGCACGCGGTGCTGGGCCTCGACGACCGCGACCGGGCGGGCCTCGAGGACTGGCTGGCCTCGCTGCTGGCCCACGACTACATCAGCCTGAGCAGCTACCGCGAGCACCTGACGCGCGTGATCGGGCTGATCAGCTGGTTCGGCGGGGCCGTCATCCTGGGACGGGGGGCGCACCTGATCCTGGGGCCCCACCAGGCCCTGCGCCTGATGGTGGTGGCGCCGCTGGCCGAGCGCGTGGCCGAGGTGCGGCGCCGCGAGGGGCTGGACGAGCGCCAGGCGCGGCGGCGCATCTCCGAGGTGGAGAGCGAGCGGGAGGCCTTCCTGGCCCGTCACTTCCACGCCCGCTTCGGCGACCCGGCCTCCTTCGACCTGGTGGTCAACTCGGCCAGCCTGGCGCTGGAGGAGGCGCTCGAGGCCGTGCGCGGGGCCCTGGCCCGGCGCACCTTCGAGCCCGACCCGTCGACGTACCACGACTGGTCGCAGGCGACGCGCGGCGAGGGCCTGGCGGCCGGCCGCGGCTGAGCGGCCGTCAGGGTGGCGGGGCCGGGGCCGGGTCCAGCGCCGCCACGACGTCCGCCAGGTCGCCCTCGTCCAGTCCGGGCGAGAAGCGCCGCAGACGCGGTACCAGGTCGTCGGCCCGGGCGACCTCGAAGTAGGAGCATGCGCAGGCGGCGTGCAGGAAGCCTGCGGGCGAGAAGCGGCCCTCCTCCCAGAAGACCAGCCTGAGGCGCCAGGCGCCCTTGTCGATGGCCGCGTGACAGGCCCGGCAACGGGCGCGCCCCGAGGGGTCGCGCTCTGCGCCGTCGAGGCGCGGCAGCCGGCGGTGCGCGAGGCCCTGCTCGGTCACGGTCCGCAGCGCCGCGAGCTCCCCCGGCGCCTCCGGGCCGCCTTGCAGCAGCTCGAGCACGGGCTCGGGCCGCTTGAAGGCCGCGCACTCCAGGTGGAACCAGTGCGAGGCTTCGCCCTCGCCGAAGGGATTGGGCAGGCGCTCGCCGAAGCGCAGCGCCCCGGCCTCGAGGCGCTGGCCGCAGCCTCGGCACTTGGCGCGGCCCGTCGGGGCCGTCTCGACCACGTGGCCCAGGAGCCTAGCCTCCGCTCAGCGCCTGCACCAGGTGCAGGCTGTCGCCTGGGTCCAGCGCGTGACCCAGCTCGAAGACCTGGCGGCCGTTGACGAAGAAGCGCATGTGGCGGCGCAACTGGCCCTGCTCGTCGACCACGCGGAAGCGCAGGCCGGGGTACTGGCGCTCGAGGTCGGCCAGCGCCTCGGCCAGCGTGCCTCCCGTGGCGGACACCTCGCGCCGGCCCGTGTACGACAGCAGGGGCGAAGGGATGTAGACCTGCACGGGGCCTCAGCGCGGCTCGCCGGTCTCCACGGCGTAGATCTCGGGCAGGTGGCGGGCCAGGCAGCGCCAGCTCGAGCCCTCGTCGCGGCTCCACCACAGTTCGCCGCTGGTGGTGCCGAGGTAGAGGCCCAGGGGGTCGCACGCGTCCGAGGTCATGGCCTGGCGCTTGACCGTCCACCAGGCCTGCTCGCGCGGGAAGCCCGCGTCCTGACGCTGCCACGAGCGGCCGCCGTTGCGCGTGACGTAGGCCGCGGGCTTGCCGCCCGGGCTGGTGCGCAGCCAGACCGTGCTGCCGTCCATCGGGAAGACCCAGGCCACGTCGGCGTCGCGCGGGTGCGCCACCATGTTGAAGCCGATGTCGCCCACGCGCTTGGGCAGGCTGCGGCCGATGCGCACCCACGTGCGCGAGGGCCGGTCGAGGCGGTAGACGCCGCAGTGGTTCTGCTGGTAGATCCGGTCGGGGTTGGAGGGGCACAGGCGCAGGCAGTGCGGGTCGTGGAAAGCCGGGTCGGCCGGGTCGAAGCCCTCGACCACCTCCAGGCCGTCGAGCAGCGGCGCGAAGGTCGCGCCGCCGTCGGTCGACTCGTGCACGCCGCCGCCCGACATCCCGAAGTACAGGTGGGCGGGGTCGCGCGGGTCGACGATGATCGAGTGCAGCTTGGGGCCGTCGGGCGTGCCGTCCTGCACCGTCCCCATGAAACGCCGGTAGTCGGGGTCGTCGTGGATGGGTGAGAAGGGCTCCCAGGTCACGCCCCCGTCGTGGGAACGGAACAGCCCCTGCGGCGACGTGCCGGCGTACCAGGTCCCGGGTTGGCTGGCGTGGCCCGGGGTCAGCCAGAAGGTGTGATCCACGCTGCGCCCCGGAAGCCGCGCGTCCGGCGCCGCTTTCGGGAAGGCCGGCGGCCGCGCGGCTTCCTTCCAGCTGCGGCCGAGGTCAGTGGAGCGGAAGACGGTCGGCCCCAGGTGGCCGGTCTTGGCCGCCGCCAGCAGCGTGCGGCCGTCGCGCGGGTCGAGCACCATGTGCTGGATGACGTGCCCGAGGAAGTGCGGGCCGTCCACGCGCCAGGCGCGGCGGGCCGGGTCGGCGTGGAAGAGCCAGGCGCCCTTGCGCGTGCCGACCAGCAGCACGAGGCGCGCGCCGCCGCGGCGAGGGGTGGGCTTCTTTCGCGCCGCCGGCCGGCGGCTCGTGCGGGCCATGGTTCGCTCCTTGCGTTGGGGAGACACCAAGCGTGTCCCACGCGCCCGAAGCCAGTCAAGCTCAAGGGACTGGACGTCCGGGGCGGCCGGACCGTTGCGCCTCAGTCCTTGGCCGGCGCGGCCGGAGCCCACAACCCCGTCACGGCGGCGATGCGCCCGCCCGGGGCCAGCTCGAACACCTCGTGGCCGTGGCCGCGCTCCTCGCCGTCGGCGCCGCGCAGGCGCCAGGCCACGAGCGCCGTCCCCTGGCAGTGGCTGACGGACCCCTCGCGCTCGAGGCGCACGCCGGGGAAGAAGGCCTGCACGCCGGCCAGGTAGCCGTCGAGGTCGTCGAGGCCGCTGACGCAGCCGTACCGGTCGCGGAAGACCACGTCGGGGGCCAGGGCCTGCTCGAGCAGCCCGCGGCGCCGGCCCGGGTCGCCCTCGTTCCAGGCCGCGAAGAAGGCGTCGACCTTGCCCGTCAGGCCACCCTGCTCGGCGTCGGCGGCCAAGTTGGCCAGCACCGACAGCTGGTAGCGCCAGCCGGGGACGTGGGCGTCGCGCGCCGCCGCGTCGGCGCACTCGTGGCGCAGCGACAGGCGCGTGCCGTGCGCGTCGTCGGCCAGCGCGACCGAGACGCGCGAGCCGCCGGGCGGGATGGCCTTGTCGGGCGCCGCGTAGCCGTACGTGAACGCCAGGCGCTCGCCGGGGCGGCACTCGAGCACCTCCCCCGCGACCTCGACGCCGTTCGGGAAACGGATGCGCAGGCGCCCACCGGGGCGCGGCTCGATCTCGGAGCCGGCTCCCCACCAGGCGGCGAAGCGCGGCGTCTGGCTGAGGAAGCCGAAGACCGTCTCGCGGCGGGCGCGGATCAGCAGCGCGCGGTCCAGCACGTGCTCGAGCGTCATGCGGGCCTCCCGGCAGCTCCATTGTGGACCGGCGGGGTCGGGCCGGGGAAGGCCGGCCCGTGCCGGCCCGTCCCCGCGCTCGAGCCGGCGGAGCGTGCCCGCGTGCTAACGTCCGCCCCGTGGCGACCCTCGACCTGACGCTGCTGTCGGCCATGATCACGCCGGCCGTGCTGATCTCGGCCTGCGGCACGCTGATCTTCTCGACCTCCACGCGCCTGGCCCGCATCGTGGACCGCACGCGCGGGCTGACACGGTTGATGGAGGCGATCTTCTCGGGCGAGACGCGCGACTTCGTGGACGAGCGCCGGCGCCAGATCGACCTGCAGCTCGGCATGTACGCCGAGCGCGGCCGGCTGGTGCAGCAGTCGCTGACCGCGTTCTACGTGGCCCTGGGCATCTTCGTCGGCACCACCATCGCGATCGGGCTGGCGGCCTTCGTGCCGCGCCTCTCGTTCCTGCCCGCCCTGCTGGGGATCGCGGGCACGCTCGAGCTGTTCCGGGGCTGCGTGCTCCTCATCCGCGAGACGCGCGTCTCGTTCCGGTCGGTCGAGGCCGAGATGGCGTTCACGCTGCGGCTGGGCGAGCTCTACCAGGCGGGCAGCCAGGCGCCGGCCCGGGAGCGGCCCTGACCCCCGGGCGGCGGCGACGGCGCGGCCTGGCGCCGCCGGCGTAGCGGCACCAGGCCGGCGGCCCTAGTGCGGCCCGACCAGCGCCCAGTCCGTCGCGGCGGTCGGGTTGCCGTCGGGGTCGCTGGTCGGCGAGTCGGGGGTGGTGAACAGGCCCACCGTGCGGGAGCCGCTGGAGTCCATGTGCCAGACCACCAGCCTGCCGCTGGTGGCGTTGCGCCAGACGATGTCGTTGGTGGCGAACTGGCCGCCCGCGCCGACGCCGAAGTCTCCGCCGGCGTAGACCTTCCAGTTGGCGTCGCCCGCGTTGGCCGGGGTGGTGAAGGCGCCCGCGGTGCGGACCACGTTGGCGTCCATGTACCAGACCACGATCTTGCCGGACGTGTAGTTGTACCAGAGCAGGTCGCGGTTCCCGTCCTTGTTGTAGTCGAGGGCCGCCACCACCTCCCAGTTGCCGTCCACCGCCTGGTCGGGCGTCGGCACGATGGCGCCGACGCGGGTGTTCCCGTCCAGGGTCCAGATGACCAGCTTCTGCGAGGTGTAGTTGCGCCACAGCAGGTCCGGGCGGCCGTCGCGGTTGAAGTCTCCGGTGGCAGCCACCTTCCAGTTCACGGCCAGCGTGGGCGCGCCGAGGATGGGCTGGGCCGCCCCCGGGCGGCTGGCGCCGCTCATGAACCAGAACTCGAGCGCGCCGGTGGCCGAGTTCCAGAAGACCAGGTCGCTGCGCCCGTCCCGGTCGAAGTCGTCGGCGCCCGCGACCTGCCAGCTGGTGGAGGCCGGGTCGGGCGTGATCCAGCTGGCCCCGGCGCGCGTGCTGCCGCTCATGGTCCAGAGCATGTTGCGACCGCTGGACTGCTGGCGGAAGAGCAGGTCGACCTGGGAGTCGTGGCTGAAGTCGCCCTTGACCCCGTCGAAGGCCAGCAAGCGGTTGTTGCCGAAGTCGGCCAGGTAGAGGCTGCCGCGGGCGTCGAAGGCCAGGCCCAGCGGCGTGTTGACGGCCTCGGCGTCGAGCCCGGCGCCGTTGGCCGTGCCGGTCGTGAAGGAGCCGTGCTGGCCGAAGACCTGGTCGGGGACGTTGTTCGAGAGCGGGTCGTAGTAGGCCAGCACCCGGTTGTGGTACAGGTCCGAGACGTACAGGTTCCCCGTCGCGTCGACCGCCAGGTCGATGGGGCAGGCCAGCGTCGCGGCCGTGGGGGCCGGCACCGCGGAGTTGAAGCAGTCGACGCCGTCCGGGCCGGTGCCGTAGGTGCGGTCGGGGGTGGTGTTGCCGGCCAGCGGCGCGTCGTACTCACGCACCACGTCGTTCTCGCTGTCGGACGCGTAGACGTTGCCGCTGGCGTCCACCGCCACGCCGCGTGTGCCGATCAGGCCGGTCAGCTGCTTGTCGGGGGTCGTGTCGGTGGTCAGCGGGGACTGGTACATCAGGATGCGGTTGTGGAACTCGTCGGCCAGGTACAGGTTGCCCTGGGAGTCGCTGGCCAGCGCGCGCGGGAAGCAGAACAGGTTGCTCAGCGCGGTGCTGCCGCAGTTGGGGTCGGGGTCGCGGGCCCCGAAGCCCAGGGTGCGCGTCATGCCGTTGCTGAACGGCGCGGAGAAGACCATCACGCGGTGGTTGCCCGTGTCGGCCACGAACACGTTGCCCTGCGGGTCGACCGTGACGCCCTCCGGGTGGTCGAACTGGTTGTTGGCGGTTCCCGCCCCGCCGCTGGTGAAGTTCGGCTGACCCAGCACGAGGGACGCCGCCGCCCCGCTCGTGTAGTCGCGCGCGGAGCTCCAGGCCAGCACGCGGCTGTTCTCGTAGTCGACCACCCACAGCCGCCCGTCCGGGCCCACCGCCACCGCCGCCGGCCCGTTGAGGGTCGTGGCCGTGGTCCCGGCCGTGCCGGTCGTGAAGGACGCCTGGCCGAGCACCCGGTCCGCGATGGTCTCCCGCGCCCCCGGCACCGCCGCCACCAGCTCGACGTCGTCGACGTAGAAGGTCTGGCCGACGTTCCCCGAGGTGTCCTGCAGGTTGATGCGGGCCACGGCCGAGGGGCTGCCCAGCGCGCTGAGCGGCACCACGGCCCGGGTCCAGGTGGCTGCGGGCGCGGCGAAGGAGTAGGCGGGGCTGCCGGCGCCGCCGTCGGTGGGCTGGGTGAAGACGTCGAGGCTGGTGCCGCCCGGGCTGCCGTAGACCCAGAAGCGGATCGCGTCCCAGGCCGCCCCCGCGACGGGCGGGGAGGTGCGCAGCGAGAGAGCCCCGTAGGCTCCGGTGACGTTCACCGCGATCGAGGCGGTGCCGGCGTGCACGGGCGCGCCGTTGGAGAAGTTCGTGGTCACGCTGTACGACCAGTCGCTCCAGGAAGCCCCCAGCGCATCCTGGTAGACGACGAGGTTCTGTGCCCCGGCACGCCCGGCGAGCAACAGCCCCCCGCAGAACGCGGAGACAACCATCTTCTGGACGAGACCCCCCATAGCCCCTCCTCGATCCAGCGTCGGGCTGCGCGGTCGGCTCCTGTCCCGTCGGCGACCGGTACCCGGACACTCCCCGATCGAAGAGTCTACACCTGCGAGGCGGGCCGGCTGCGGCTCAGGGCAGGCAGACGCCCGTGCCGTTGGGCTGGGCCACGCCCCCGCTCCCGCGGCTCAGATCGCGATCCGCTCGACCTCCAGGCTGCCGTCGGGAGCGATCGTCACGCTATGGTTGGGCGGCACGGGCCGCCAGTCCGCGGCGTCGCGCGTGAGCGGCTCGGAGGCCACGATCACCGCCCCGTGGCGCGGGCCGTCGGGCGGCCGCATGTCGCCGTCCTCCCCCGTGCACACGTACATGCTGCCGGCCGAGTAGTAGAGCGAGGCCGGCTCGCGGTTGATGTTGTGGGCGTAGCGCGTGACCACGGTCGAGCGCCCGTCGGTGACGGCGAAGTTGCAGGCCATGGCGTCGCTGGCCCCCGCCGCCGTCACGATCTCGCGCAGGCGGGCCAGCGTGCGCACCAGCCCCGCGCGCAGCTCGCCCGTGGTGGGCCGCGCGGCGGCTCCGCCGATCTCGTCCATGAACAGCGCGAAGGCGTGCTCCGAGTCGGTCGAGCCCTCGATCAGCCCCCAGGCGGCGTCGCTGAGGGCGTTCTGCAGCCGGCGCTTGGCCTGGCGGAAGCCCTCGATGCCGCCGTTGTGCATGAACATGAAGCGGTCGTGCCAGAAGGGGTGGCAGTTGGTGGCCTGCACCGCCAGCCCCGGCGAGGCCGCGCGCACGTGGGCGAAGATGCGCTCGGAGAAGAGCTTCTCCGAGAGGCTCTCCAGGCTGCGGTTGGACCAGGCCGGGCCGGGGGCCCGCATCACGCAGGGCGTCGGGTCGGCGCCCACGTAGAAGCCCACGCCGAAGCCGTCGGCGTTGAAGGTCAGCGAGAACTCCTCGGAGTGGTGGCTCTGGTGCACCAGCGAGTGGCGCGGCCGGTAGAGCAGGTCGGCGATCACGACCGGGTGTCCCTGGTACGCCACGAAGCGGCACATGCGGCGAGTCTAGCTCGTCCCCGTTGCTACGGGGTGTGGTAGTAGCTCCCGTGCAGGGCTAGGCTCCGCGCGGTTCACGCTCAGGCGTCGACCCGGGCTCCAACGAGCCACGACCGCGGAGGGCCCAGGCCGTGACCGGCCGGGACGCCCTGCCCCGCCCTCGGGAACTCGGCCTCGTCCACCCTCCGACGAGGAGATCAGCCATGCCCCACGCGCACGCCCGTCCGGCGCTGGCCCTGGCGGCCGGCGCCGCGCTGGCGGCCTGCCTCTCGAGTCCGTTGGCCGCCGAGACTCCCGCCGCGGCGCCCACGCCCGCCCCCGAGGCCTCGCCGAGCCCGGTCGGCGACCTGCGCTTCGACGAGCAGCTCACCGTGACCGCCGAGCGCGGCCAGCGGCCGCTCCGCGAGATCCCTTCGGCCACGAGCGTGGTGGGCCCCGCGGACCTCGCCGCCCTGCCGCGCGGCGTGGCCGCCGAGGAGGCCCTGCGTCTCGTGCCGGGCGTGAAGGTGGACAACCAGGCGGACGGAGAGCGGGTGCACCTGTCCATCCGAGGGCAGGGACTGCTCACCGAACGGGGTGTGCGCGGCGTGGCGGTGGTGCTCGACGGCCTGCCGGTCAACGACCCCACGGGCTTCGTCCCCGACCTGTACGACGTCGACTGGAGCGCCGTCGACAGGATCGAGGTCGTGCGCGGCGTCTCCTCGGCTCTGTACGGCTGCAGCTCGGCGGGCGGCGTGATCAACGTCCTGACCCGCGACGGCGCCGCGGGGCCGTCGCAGGTGCGCGCCAGCCTGACCGGCGGGTCGCACGCCTTCGCGAAGGCCTACGCGGACGCCGCCGGCACGGCCGGCAGCGCGGCCTACCACGTCTCGGCCTCGGCCAACGGCGGCGACGGATATCGCGAGCACACGGCCTTCCACGCGGCCAACCTCTACGGCAAGGCCCGCTTCCCGCTGGGCCAGCGCGGCCAGCTCACCGCGCTCGCGGGGGGCACGGGCTTCTTCAACGAGAACGCCGAGGGCCTGAGCCGCGCCTGGCTGGCGGAGGACCGGCGCCAGGCCAACCCCGACGCCCTGACCTACGACGAGTACCAGCGCACCCGGCGCTTCCTGGCCGGTCTGACCGGCGACGTGCAGGTGGCCCCGGGCCAGGCCTTGTCGTTCGCCGCCGGCTACCGCCGGACGGGCTGGGAGGAGTCCGTGCCCTCCTCGGTCCAGCACCGCACCTACGACACGCCCACGCTGCTGGCGCAGTACTCGTGGGACCGCGCGCTCGGCTCGGCCGTCAGCCACGCCTCGGCCGGCGCGGATCTCGGATGGCAGCGCATCGACGAGCTCAAGCACCCCAACCTGGGCCGGGCCGAGGAAGCGCCCGAGCTCGTCGCGAGCCAGGTGATCCGGCAGCGCGGGGCCGCGCTGCGCGCGGCGGAGCGCCTGGACCTGGGCCGCTGGTCGCTCTCCGGAAGCCTGCGCGGCGACTGGCTGCGGAACTCCCTGACCGATCGCCTCCAGGCCGGCGCCGTGGACCTCTCCGGGCAGGCCGACTTCTCGCACGTCACGGGCCGCCTGGGCCTGACCTACAACCCGCTGCCCGAGCTGGGACTGTACGCCTCGTGGGGCAGCGGGTTCCTGCCGCCGGCCACGGAGGAGCTGGCCAACAACCCCGACCACCTGGGCGGCTTCAACGAGCGTCTCGTCCCCGCCACCTCGCACGGCGCCGAGGCCGGCCTGCGCGGCGCCTGGCGCGACCGGCTGAGCTACGACCTCACGGTCTTCCACCTCGAAACCGAGGACGACTTCGGGCGCTACCGCGTGCCGGGCCGCCCGCTCGAGACGTTCTACGGCAACCTGGGCGACTCGAGCCGGTGGGGCGCCGAGCTGGCCTTGGGGCTGGCGCTGAGCCGCGGCCTGCGGGTCGAGGCGGCCTACACCTACTCGGACTTCCGCTACACCCAGGTGGCCAGCCTCTTCGGCAGCTTCCACGACACGGTCATGCCCAACGCCCCCCGGCACATGCTCGGCCTCGAGGCCGAGTACCGGCCGGGCCGGCACTGGGAGCTGGGAGTGCTGCTGGACGGGCAGAGCGAGCAGTACGTCGACCAGGCCAACCTGGCCAGCATCTCGGGCTACCTGCTGGTGCACCCGCGCGTGGCCTTCCACTGGACCGGCAGGCAGTACTCGGCCAGCCTGCAGCTCGTGGCCCGCAACCTGCTCGCCGAGGACTACATCGCCTTCACCGAGCCCGATCCCGACGGCAACTCCTACCAGCCCGGCCCCGGCCGCGAGCTCTTCCTGGGACTGCACGTCGAGACCCGACGCTGACCGCTTCTCCCCGAGGTGCCTCATGGGTGCTTTCTCGACGATCCCCGGCTGGCCCGCGCTGCATCCCAGCCTGTCCCACTTCCCGATCGTGCTGCTGCTGCTGGCTCCCGTCTTCGTGCTGCTCGGCCTGGCGCTCTCGCCGGTGCGGCGCGGGCTCCTGTTGGCCGGCCTGTGGCTGCTGCTGGCCGGCACGCTGGCCACCTACCTGGCGGCGGCCAGCGGCGACGCGGCCCGCGACGTGGCGCCCCAGACGCGTGAGGTCAAGGCCGCGGTCGCCCGTCACGAGGACCTCGGCGGCCTGGTGCGCGTCGCGGCCTCGGGGTTGACCGCCCTCTGGGCCGCCCTGCTGTTCGGGCCGGGGCTGCTGGGCAGGAGTCTGAGCCTCTCGGCCTTCAGGCGCCTGGCGATCGCCTTCCTGCTGCTCTGCCTGATGACGGCGGGGCTGGTGGTCGCAGCGGCGCACACGGGCGGCCTGCTGGTGCACCGGCTCGGAGTGCACGCCGCGCTGTGAGCCGGGACGGAGGCGGGCGCCTCAGGGCTTGAACAGCCCCTGGAGGCGTCCCGCCAGGCCGCGGCGGAACAGGGCGTGGGCCAGGCGCTTGAGGTTGTCGTAGCGCGAGCGGCTGTAGGGGTACCAGACCCCGATGGGGTGGTCGCGGGGCTGGCCCAGGCGCTCCTCGTTGACGTGGTAGGTCTCGCACAGCGCTCGCAGCCCGTCGTCGCCGTGCACGCGCCCGATGCCCGAGGCCTTGACGCCGCCCCAGGGGGTCTCGGGGGCGGCGTGGGTGAAGAGCACCTCGTTGATCATGACGGTGCCGGCCTGCAGGCGCTCGGCCACCGCGCGGGCGTGGGCCCGGTCGCCGCTGAAGACGTAGGCGTTGAGGCCGTAGATCGAGTCGTTGGCGCGCCGCACGGCCTCGTCGTCGTCCCTGACCTTCATGATCGGCAGCACGGGCCCGAAGGACTCCTCGCGCGCCACCTCGAAGCTCTCGTCCAGCCCCGTCAGCACGGTGGGCGGGTAGTACCAGCCGCCCTCGCGCGGGCTGCCGCCGGTCAGGATCTTCGCGCCCCGCGCGCGGGCCTCCTCGACCTGGGCCGCCACCACCTCCAGCTGGCCCGGGTCGGTCATGGCGCCCACGTCGGTGTCGAACGAGCCCGGCGCCCCCTGGCGCAGCTTCCTGGTCTTCTCCACGACCCTCTTCACCAGCGTGTCGTGCAGCTTCTCGTGCACGTAGACGCGCTCGACCGAGGCGCACACCTGGCCGCAGTTGGCGAAGGCCCCCCACACGATGGCGTTGGCCGCCAGCTCGGGGTCGGCGTCGGCCAGCACCAGGGCCGGGTCCTTGCCGCCCAGCTCCATCGAGCACGGGATCAGGTTGCGCCCGCAGGCCTCGGCCACGCGCCGGCCCACCTCGGTGGAGCCGGTGAAGTTCACGTAGTGCACGCCCATCTCGATCATCTGCTGGGCCGTGCTGCCGGCCGTGGTGCAGACCTCGAACACGTCGGCCGGCACCTCGGCCGCGTCCATCAGCTCGCGCATCTTCATGGCGATCAGCGGCGTCAGGGAGGCCGGCTTCTGCACCACCGTGTTGCCGGCGACGAGCGCCATGACCACCTCGCCGGTGGGGATCGAGAAGGGGAAGTTCCAGGGGCTGATCACCAGCACCACGCCGCGCGGCCGGAAGTGCACGTAGCTGCGGCGGTGCAGGGCCGTGTGCAGCGGGATGTCGCGCGGCGCCAGGATGCGCGCGGCCTGTCCGGCGAAGTAGCGCACCAGGTTGACCACCGGGATGATCTCGGTGGTGAGCGCCTCCTGGCGCGGCTTGCCGTTCTCGAGCGAGATCAGCTCCGCCACCTCGTCGATGCGGTCGAGCAGCACGTCGCCGAAGCGCTGCAGGCGCTCGCAGCGCGCCGCGAGCCCCAGCTTCTCCCAGGCCGGCTGGGCGGCCCGGGCCCGCGCCACCATGGCGCGCGCCTCCTCGGGCGTGAAGCAGGGCACGCGCCCGAGGCTGTGGCCGTCGCCGGGGCTGGTGACCTCGATCCAGTCGCGGCCCCCGGGGCCGGGAGTCGGGGCGCGGCGGGGACGGCGGGGGCGCGCGGCGGTGACGGTCGGCATGGGGGCCTCCGGAGGCTGAAAACATGGTAGCGCGGCGCGCGCCGGCCCGCTATCCTGAATGAATCGTCGTTCATTCGGGGGGGCGTGGCAGCTCCACGAAAGGCCGAGGTCGGCGAGCTCGAGTCCCGGAAGGTGGCCGCGGCCTTCAGTCCCCAGCCGCGGGCGGCGGGGCGCACAGCGCGTCGCGCCCGGAGACGAGCACGTCGCTGCGGGCGCAGAGCAGCTGCGTCAGCCGCGGGGTCGCCACCAGGTACTCGGCCCGGACGCAGGCGCCGTTGGGCAGCGGGAGGAGGACGTCTCTCGCGTCCGGCCGCAGGCAGGCGGCCGCGCACGGGCAGAGCACCGGGTGGTCGAAGACCAGGTTCACGCCCCGGGCCGCGAGGTAGTCTGGCGTGGCCACGCGCATGTGCCCGCGCTGGTAGGGGTCGAGGAGCTGCCCCTGCCGGCTGACCGCGAGGTCGTTGAGGCCCCACTGGTCCACGGTCCACAGGCGCGAGTAGTAGGGCAGCGTGCCGGCCAGCCGGGTGGCGATCACCGTGTCCCCGGGCAGCATCCCGGGCAGGGCCGTCCCCACCAGCCGGCCCACCCGTGCGTAGCCGGCCATCTCCTCCAGGCTCTGCATTCCGTAGACCCTCTCGAGCACCAGGGGGCCGGCGGTCCCGCCCAGGGAGAAGGCCAGCGCGAGCAGCGTGCCTCCCCGCGCGTGCGGCTCGAGCCGACCCACCCCCAGCGCCGCCAGGAGGATCACCAGGGGATAGACGTGGTGCATGAAACGGTACTCCATGAAGTCGCCCCCCACCCGGGCCACGTACCCGACGTAGAGCAGGAGCGACAGGCCGCAGAAGACGGCCAGCGGCGCCTCGCGGGCCCGGCGCGCCGTGGTGAGCCCCAGCGCGACGAAGGGCAGCAGCACGGCCACGTGCAGGCTCGAGACGAGGTAGGCGAGCAGGTAGCTGAGCCCCGCGCCCCAGTGGGACTGGTCGGCGCTCTTCGCGAAGAAGCTGTTCGGCAGCAGGCTGCCGTAGTAGGAGCCCTTCCAGGCCAGGAAGACCAGCACCCCGGCGGCGGCGGGCAGCAGGCGCCGGCCCACGGCGAGGGCGGCGTCCACGGGTCCGCGGCCCTCCTGCCGGAGGAGCCACCAGCGAGCGGCGGCGCCGGCCAGCACGAACAGCAGCCCGTCCGGCCGGGTGAGGCACAGCAGCAGGGGCAGCGCCTGCCACCCCACCCGCGCGGCGCGCGACTCGTGGCCGGGGCCGGCGCTCGCGACGGCGAAGGCCGCGACCAGCAGGGCGAAGAGCGGCGTCTCCATGCCGGTGGCGGAGAAGCGCGCGAAGCGGCCGTCGAGACCGGCCAGGAGCAGGAGCAGGCTGGCGGCGGGCGCCGACAGGAAGCCCCGCCGCGCCAGCCCGCGCAGGACCGCGAACACGAGGCCGATGGTCGCCAGCAGGGCCGCCACGCCGATCGCGCGAGTGCCCTCGGCCGGGTCCAGGCCGGCCTCGATCAACCCGGCCGACACGAGCACCCACAGGAAGTTCGTGTAGCCCTCGACCCGCTCGCCCGTGTTGAACGTCAGCCCCAGGCCGTGCACGAGCCGCTCGGCGTAGCGGTACGAGATGAACGAGTCGTCCACGAGGTACTCGCCGGACAGCGCGTGGCGCGCGCCGAGGGCCAGGGCCACGGCGAGCGTCGCCAGGAGGAGGAGGCGGTGGCGCTTCGGCACGGCGCGATCTTCTCACGTCCGTCCGGCCGGCTGGCCCGGCGCGCGGCGGACGCCGCGCCGCGCTCAGCGCCCCCCGGCCATCAGGGCCTCGAGCTCGTCGGGGTCGCTCGGCACGCCCACGGTGATGGGCTCGCAGCCCGTCTCGGTGACGAGGTACGTGTCCTCGACGCGGATGCCCAGCGACCCTTCGCGGTAGAGCCCGGGCTCCAGCGTCACGAGCATGCCGGGCGCCAGCGGCTCCGAGCGCCCGCCCACGTCGTGCACGAACAGGCCCACGGTGTGGCCCAGCCCGTGCGGGTAGTCGCCCTCGACCCCGTGGGCCTCGAGGGCCTCGCGGCTGATCGCGTCCAGGCTCTTCTGGCCGCCGAGGTCGCGCGTCAGCCCGACGCCGGGCCGGCAGGCCTTCGCCGCGGCCGACTGCGCGGCCAGCACGGCCGCGTAGAGCCGCCGGCCCTCGGGCGTGAACTTGCCGCCCACCGGCAGGGTGCGGGTGAAGTCGGAAGTGTGGTGGCGCACGGAGCAGCCCACGTCGGTCACCACCAGCTCGCCCGCGCCCAGCTGTCCGCGGTTGTCCTCGCCGTGGGGCGCCGCGGCGCTCTGGCCCGAGGCCACGATGGGCGGGAAGCTCCGGTCCTCGCAACCGGCCGCCACGTAGGACCGGCGGATGGCCTCGGCCACGTCGGCCTCCTTGGCCCCGGCGCGGTAGAGCGGCAGGGCCGCCCGCAGCGCGGCCGTGGTGGCCAGCGCCGCCTGGCGGTGCAGCGCGAGCTCGGCCGCGTCGTGACGCATGCGCAGCGGGACCACGCGCGGGTGGAGGAAGAGGCGGCCGAGCAGCGGCGACGTGCCGGGCAGACGCACCGGTCGGCGCGGGTCCGTGCCGGTGAGCCACAGCGCGTCCAGGTTCTCGAAGCCGGGGTAGTCCTTCGCCGAGGGGCCCCAGAACAAGGTCTCCGACGGCAGCGGCCACAGCACGCCCCCCGCGGGCGCGGCGGCGGCCAGGCGCGCGCGCCGGCCGGCGTCGGGCTCGTCGCCCGGCACGGCCAGCTCGCCGAAGAGCCACGGCAGCGCCAG
>JBDIBD010000040.1:0-17353 GCA_039812725.1 Vicinamibacteria bacterium
CGGCGCTCGGCCAGGCTGGCGCCGGCCGGCAGCGGCCAGCCCGCCAGCACCACGCGGGTGGGCTCGCCCTCGGTGTGCGAGTCGACCACCTCGACCGACGCGGGCCAGCTCACAGGGCCCCGCGCGTGGGGCGCCCGTCCACCAGCCGCAGCAGGCCGCGCGGGTTCTCGTCGCGCAGCTCCTCGGGCAGCAGCACGGTCGGCACGTCCTGGAAGCAGACCGGGCGGGCGAAGCGCTGGAGGGCCGCGGTGCCCACCGAAGTGAAGCGCGCGTCGCTGCTGGCCGGCCAGGGGCCGCCGTGCTGCATGCTGGGGCAGACCTCGACGCCGGTCGGGTAGCCGTTGACGAGCAGCCGCCCCACGCGCGCCCGGAGCAGGTCGAACAGGTCGCGGTGCGCGGGCAGCTCGGCCGGCGTTCCGTGCAGGCTGGCGGTCAGCTGGCCCGGCAGGGCCGCGGCCACGGCCCGCCGCTCGCCCTCGTCTCGACAGCGCACGGCCAGCGTGGCGGGCCCGAACAGCTCCTCGACCAGGCGTGGCTCGCGCAGGAAGGCCTCGGCCCCCACGCTCAGCAGGGCCGGCCGGGCCTCGGTGGCGGCGCAGGGGCCCGCTGCGGCGGACTGGGCGAGGAGGGCCACGCCCGGCGTGGCCAGGTGGGCGCGGAGTCCCTCGTCGTAGCCGGCCTTGATGCCGGCGTGGACCAGCGTGCCGGCGGCCGACGCGGCCAGCAGCGCCCCCAGCCGCGCCAGGAACGCGTCGGCGGCCGGGCCGTCCACCAGCACGACCAGCCCGGGATTGGTGCAGAACTGGCCGGCGCCGAGGGTGACCGCGGCCGCCAGGCCGGCGGCGATGGCCTCGCCGCGCGCGGCCACCGCCTCGGGCAGCACGAAGACCGGGTTGCACGAGCCCATCTCGGCGAAGACGGGGATGGGCTCGGCGCGGCGGGCGGCGGCCGCCAGCAGCGCCCGGCCGGCCCGCAGCGAGCCCGTGAAGCCCACGGCCCTGATCTCGGGCTGCGTGACGAGCGCCTGCCCCACCTCGGGCGAGGCCCCCTGGACGAGGGAGAAGACCGCGGCGGGCAGCGCGCACTCGGCCAGCGCCGCCAGGATCGCGCGCGCCACCAGCTCGGAGGTGCCGGGGTGGCCGGGGTGGCCCTTCACGACCACCGGGCAGCCGGCCGCCAGGGCCGAGACCGTGTCGCCGCCCGCCACCGAGAAGGCCAGCGGGAAGTTGGAGGCCCCGAAGACGGCCACGGGGCCGAGCGGCACCAGCAGCCGGCGCAGGTCGGGCTTCGGCTGCGGGTGGCGCGCGGGCTGGGGCCGGTCGAGGCGCGCGTCGACCCACGAGCCTTCCTCGACCAGGGCCGCGTACATCTCGACCTGCGCCAGGGTGCGGCCACGCTCGGAGACGAGCCGCGGGCGCGGCAGGCCGGTCTCGGCCTCGCAGCGCTCGAGCAGCGGGTCGCCCAGGTCGAGCAGGCGGCGCGCGATCACCCGCAGGAAGGCCGCGCGGCGCTCCGCCGGCAGGGCCGCGTACTCGCCCGCCACGGCCGCGGCGGCCTGGGCCGCCTGGGCCACCTCGCCCGGCATGGCCTCGTGGAAGACCGGCTCGAGCGCCTGCCCGCTGCGCGGGTCTCTGGCCTGCAGCGTGGCGGGCCCCTGCCAGGACTCGACTCCGGCGACGAGCTGCACTCCCGTGGGCTTCATGGCCGCTCCTTCTCCGCCTTCACGAAGGCCTCGACCTGCTCCTCGAGCGCGCCCAGGGGGATGGCGCCCTGGGCCAGCACGGCGTCGTGGAAGCGCCGCAGGTCGAAGCGCGGCCCCAGCTCCGCCTCGGCCTGCGCGCGCAGCTCGCGGATCTTCAGCTCGCCCATCTTGTAGGCCAGCGCCTGCCCGGGCCAGGAGACGTAGCGGTCGGTCTCGGTGGCGACCTCGTGCAGGGACAGGGCCGTGCGGGCCGCCAGGTAGTCGCGCGCCTGCTGGCGCGTCCAGCCCCGGGAGTGCAGGCCGGTGTCGACCACCAGCCGGCAGGCGCGCCACATCTCGTAGGTCAGCCGCCCGAAGTCGGAGTAGGGGTCGCGGTAGAAGCCGGCCTCCAGGCCGAGCCGCTCGGCGTAGAGCGCCCAGCCCTCGACGAAGGCGCTCACGTCGGCCACGCGCCGGTAGGGCGGCAGCCCCTCGAGCTCCTGCTGCAGGGCGATCTGCAGGTGGTGGCCGGGGACGGCCTCGTGCAGCGTGAGGGCCTCGAGCACGTACAGCGGGCGCTTGTCGAGGGCGTAGGTGTTGACCCAGTAGAGCGCCGCGCGCGTCCCGCCGGGCGGGGCCTCGACGTAGCGGCCGCCGGTGTACTTGGGGGCCAGGCTGTCCGGGACCGGCTCGACGCCGTAGGGGGCCCGCGGCAGGCGCCCGAAGAGCGACGGCAGAGCGCCGTCCATGCGCTTGGCGTGGAAGGCCGCGCGCATGAGCAGCTCCTCGGGCGTGCGGGCGTAGAAGCGCGGGTCCGTGCGCAGGAGCTCGAGGAAGGCCGGCAGGCCGCCGGTGAAGCCGGTCTTCCTCATGACCGCCTGCATCTCGCCCTCGATGCGCGCCACCTCGCGCAGGCCCGTGGCGTGGACCTCCTCGGGCGTGAGGTCGAGGGTCGTGAAGCCCTTCACCAGCCGCGCGTACAGCTCGCGCCCGCGCGGCAGGTCGGAGCAGCCGGTGCTGGCACGCGCGCCGGGCCGGTACTCGCGCACGAAGTAGTCGAGGAAGCGCGCGTACGCCGGGACGACCGCCTCCCGGATGGCGGCCCGGCCGGCGGCCCGCAGGCCGTCGCGCTCGGCCTCCGGCACCGCCGGCGGAAAGGTGCGGAACGGCTCGAAGAAGACGCTCGTCTCGGGGTCGGCCACGACGTGCGCCGAGATGCCCTGCTCGTAGCCCTCGAGCACCGCCTGCGACTGGCTGAACCCGTCGCGCAGCCCGGCGCGCATGTGGGCGACGTTCTGGTCCACGTAGGCCGGGACCGCGCGCAACCGTGCCAGGTAGCGCTGGTAGTCGGCCGGCGTGTCGAAGCGCATCTGGCGCGGCAGCTGGGCCAGCGCCAGGTGGAAGCCGTCGTCGGCCAGGATCGGGATGCGCTCCAGGCCGAACTCGCGCGCGGTCAGCTCGTCCTGCAGCTGCCGCTCCAGCACGGCCGCGTTCAGCCGCTCGCCGGGCGGCAGGGCGGACCGGTCGAGGGCCCGCAGGCGCGCCAGCGCGTCGCTGGCGAAGGCCGCCCGCCGTGCCAGGGCCGCGGGCGAGAGGTCGGTGAGCCGGTCGTCGCGCGAGTGGTCCCCCACCCCCGTGGCGAAGAGCGGGTCGCTCTCCAGCCGGAAGGTCCAGGCCTCCTGGCCCAGCGCCGCCAGCCGGGCGGCCTCGTCGGCCGGCGCTGGCCAGGCCAGGAGCAGGCCCAGCAGCACCCCGGTTCCCGCAGTCCAGCGCATGCACCCCTCCCGCATGCCTGGAAGATCGGCCGTCGGGCGCCGGCCGGCTGGCTCGGGGACGGCCCGCTGCGTGTCGCAATCGGCATAGACTGGGTGCATGAAGCCTTCCCGACAAGCGCTCGCGCGTACGCGCCTCAACGCGGACGGCACATCGGCAGGCCTCGAGGCGGCCCGCCTGGCCGAGGCCCTCTTCGACCGGCTGCCCGACGTGGTGTTCTTCGTCAAGGACGAGGCCGGGCGCTACCAGGCCGTGAACGAGACGCTGGTCGAGCGCTTGGGACGCCGCTCCAAGACGGAGGTGCTGGGCCGCACGCCCGAGGAGCTGTTCCCCGAGCCGCTCGGTCGCCGCTACGCCGAGCAGGACCGGCGCGTGCTGGGCGAGGGGCTCGAGATCCGCTCGCAGCTCGAGCTGCACCTCTACCGCGGGGGGCTGCGCGGCTGGTGCCTGACCGACAAGCTGCCGCTGCGCGACGCGCGCGGCGCCATCGCGGGCCTGGCCGGCCTGTCGCGCGACCTGCAGCCGCCGGAGGGGGGCTCGGCCGACTACCGCCGCGTGGCGCGGGCCGCGGAGCTCATCCGGGCCGGCCACGCGGCTCCCGTCCGGCTGGAGGGCGTGGCTCGCGAGGTCGGCCTGGGCCGGCGTCAGCTGGAGCGGCTGATGCGGCGCGTCTTCGGCCTGTCCCCTGGCCAGCTGCTGGTGCAGGCCCGCCTGGAGAGCGCCGCGCGGCTGCTGCGCGAGGGGCGGCTCGGGATCTCCGACGTGGCCCAGGCCTGCGGCTACGCCGACCACAGCGCCTTCACGCGCCAGTTCCGCGCCACGGTGGGGCTGACGCCGACGGCCTTTCGCCGGGCCTTCCGCTGATCGGGCTGTACGGCCCGACAGATCCTTCGCTCCCCGGCCAGACGGCGTTGCTCAGGATGACGTCAGGCGGTCCAGCGGCCCGACAGGCCGTGCTCCGACAGCAGCCGGCGGCGCTCGTCCAGCGGCACCTCGCACCACGGCCGCCCGGCCGGCGGCACGCCCGCGCGGGAGAGGGCGTCCATCTCCTCGACGTAGGCCGCCAGCCGTTCGGCCACGCGGGCGCGCTCGTCGGAGACGTCGCCCAGCTCGGCCGCCACCTGCGAGGCGGTGGCCAGCTGGTCCCAGGGCAACGGCGCGTGCAGCTTCGAGGGCGGCAACCAGGCCACCTCGTCCGGGCGCAGGGGCGCGTTGACGCCCACGTAGACGCCGGGCCGCCCGGTCAGCCCCGGCGCGTGGCGCAGGGGCTGCAGCAAGGCCAGCGTGCCGAACAGCGCGGCTCCGGCCACGTCGGCGTGCAGCGTCTGCTCCGCCGCCCACAGCTCGCCGCCCGGGGCCGGGCCGAGGTGGCGCAGGAGCCCCCGCAGGTGGTCGATCAGGCCGCACGGCCCGGGGTAGCGGAAGAGCGTGGGGCAGGGCTCGTCGGGGCGCAGGGGACGCACGCGGGCGCGCAGCCACTCCGGGGGCTGGTAGGATCCCCCCGTGCGCGCCTCGAAGCCGGCCACGGTCTCGCGCATGGCGAGAGCCTAGCAGACGCCATGTCCGGCGGCGCCCTGGTCTTCGGGAAGTTCCTGCCGCCCCACGCGGGCCACCTGCGCCTGATCGAGGCCGCGCGCGAGGCGGGCGGCGGCCGCGTGGCCGTGCTGGTCTGCAGCCTGGCGCAGGAGCCCATCCCCGGCGCCTGGCGCGCGGCCTGGCTGCGCGAGCTGGTCCCCTGGGCCGAGGTCGTGCACGTCACCGACGAGAACCCGCAGGAGCCGCACGAGCACCCGGACTTCTGGGAGATCTGGACCACGACCCTGCGCCGGCACTGCCCGTGGCCGGTGCGCTACCTCGTGAGCTCCGAGAGCTACGGCGACGTGCTGGCGCCGCGGCTGGGGCTCTCGCACGTCTGCGTCGACCGGGAACGGGCCGCGGTGCCCGTCTCGGGGACGGCCATCCGCAGCGCCCCGGCCCGCCACTGGCGGCACATCCCGGCCCCGGTGCGGCCCTTCGCGCTGAAGCGCGTGGTGGTCACCGGGCCCGAGTCGACCGGCAAGACCAGCCTGGCCGCGCGCCTGGCCGGGCACTTCGGCACCGTCTGGGTGCCCGAGTTCGCGCGCGAGCACCTCGAGCGCCGCAACGCCCTGCGCGGCACCACGGCCGTCTGCCTGGAGGAGGACATCGAGCCCATCGCGCGCGGGCAGCTCGCGAGCGAGGACGAGGCCGCACGCCGGGCCGAGCGCGTGCTCTTCTGCGACACCGACCTGATCGCCACGAAGATCTGGAGCGAGCACTACTTCGGCCGCTGCGCGGAGTGGATCCGCGCGGCGGCCCGGCGGCGGCGCTACGACCTGCACCTGCAGCTCGACGTGGACGTCCCCTGGGTGGCCGACCCGCTGCGCGACCAGCCCCACGCCCGCGACCGTTTCCGGGAGCTCTTCCGCCGCGAGCTGCGCGAGCACGGCTGCCGGGTGGTCGAGATCGCGGGTGGCTGGGACGAGCGCTTCGCGCGCGCGGTGGCGGCGGTCGAGCAGGTGCTGGACGAGCCCTGGCCGGCGGTGGCGGCGTCGTGACCGTGCGGCTCCACCGCGACTCGCCGCTGCCGCTGCTCGAGCGCTTGCCTCGGCTGCACGACGGCCAGCTGTTCCTCGACTCGCCCAGCCCCGCCACGCGCGCGCTGGTGGCCTTCGTGTGGGGGCTGCTCGAGCGCGCCTACCCCGAGGACGACCCGCGCCGGGCGCAGCTCGTGATCGCGCCCGAGGAGCACTTCCGGCGACTGACGCGCGTGCGCCGCGAGCTGCTGGAGCTGCCCGAGACGGGGGAACGCCTGCGCGAGCTGCTGCGCGAGCAGGGCTGGCCGCTCGAGCGCACCTGGTTCGACCTGCTGCGGCTGCGGGCCGTTCTCGGCGGCGGGCACCGCAACCCGGCCGCGGCCCACGCCTACCTGCTGCACCGTGACACCTGGTACGCCAACCCGCCGGCCCAGGTCAACGTCTGGACGGCCGTGAGCGATGTCAGCGAGGAGCAGGCCTTCGCCTTCTGGCCCGAGCACTGGGAGCGCCCGATCGCCAACGACTCCGAGGTCTTCGACTACGCCCGCTGGGTCGAGTACGGCGGCTGGCAGGTCCCCGACGCGCGCAAGCGCTACCCGGTCGTGCTGGAGGACCCGGCGGGCCCGGAGTTGCGCGTGCCGGCGCGATCCGGGGAGTGCCTGCTGTTTTCCGGCAGCCACCTGCACGGCACGCGCGGACACGACTCGGGCACGACGCGCTTCAGCGTCGAGTTCCGGGTGGTGCTGCAGGACGACCTCGAGCCCCAGCGCCTGCGGCGTCGGCTCGACAACCGCTCCCGCGGGACGACGCTCCCCGACTTCCTGCGGGCCGCCGACTTCGCCCCGCTGCCCGCCGAGCTGTGGGCCAGCCACGCGGAGCCCGCAGCCCCTTGAGCGGGTGGCCTTCCCGTCCCGACTCGGGCACAATGCCTGTTCCATGCCTGAACGTCCCTCCCAGGCCGTCCGCCGATCTCTGTCCGCCCTGGCCGTAGGCCTCTGCCTGGCCGCGGCCGGACCCGCCCGGGCCCTGAACGCCGCCGCGCTGCCCGTGCCGCCGCCCTACTCGAGCGAGGCGCCCGACCCGGTCCTCGACGAGCCCCTCGACGACGGCTTCGGCGAGGAGCGCGCCGCGCCCACGGCGGCCGACACGGCCCCGGAGGTCCCGCCGCTGCGCCTGATGTTCCCGGTGCCGGGCGGCAAGAAGGTCGGCCTGGAGCGGCACTTCCTGGCCCGGCGCGGCCGCAAGCTGCACCACGCCGTCGACATCGGCGCGCCGCGCAACACCCCCATCCGGGCCGTGGCCGACGGCACCATCCAGCGCCTGCGGCGCAGCCGGCGGGGCGGCATCAGCGTCGAGCAGGTCGACCGCGAGGGGCGCTACTGCTTCTACTACGCGCACCTGCAGCGCTACGCGCCGGGCCTGAAGGTGGGCCAGGAAGTCTCGCGCGACGACCTCCTCGGCTTCGTCGGCTCGACCGGCGCGGCGCGCGGTCCGCACCTGCACTTCTCGGTCCTGGAGCTGGGAGAGGAGAAGGAATGCTGGAAGGGCACGCTGGTCGACCCCTACCCGCTGCTGGAGCTCTACCCCGCCGAGCCGCCCGCCGTGGAAGAGCCGCAGCGGATGCTGGCCGAGTGAGGCAGGCGGCCGGGCTGCTGGCCCTGGCCGCGGTCCTCGCGGCCCCGCCCGCGCTGGCCGGTGGCTTCGAGCTGGAAGCCGGCGTGGGGGCCTCGTTCCCGCGCTACGAGCAGAGCCTGAGCTGGGACCCGGCCACGTACGTGCCGCCCACGCCCGGCGTCACGCTGAGCGCCAGCGGGCCGCTGAACCTCGAGGCCCAGGGCGGCCTGGCCTGGCACGGCGGCCTGACCTTCTACTTCCTCGGCGGCCTGGGGCTCGAGGCGCGCTACGACTCGGTCACGGCCGACCTCCAGGCCAGCGGGGCGACGTACGACGTGCGGGTCGTGGCCGTCCCCGGCGTGCCTTCGTTCAACGCCCGCCTGGCGCTGGGGGCCGAGGACCTGCAGCTCGACTCGGTCCACCCGGTCTCGCTCAACCTGCGCTTCCGCACCCCGGGCGCGGTACGCCTGGTGCTCTCGGGCGGCGTGAGCTACCTCGACGCCATCCAGGTGCAGGGCGCGCTGGTGGGGACGCTCTCTTCGAGCCTGCCGGTGCCGCTGCCGCCCGTGCGGGTGAACCTGGCGGCCGTGGCCCCGCCGGGCGAGGACGACGGGCAGTTCGGCGTCAACGCCGGGCTGGGGCTGCAGATCGGCCTGGGCCAGACGCTGTCGCTGCAGGGCGAGGTGCGCGCCTTCGCCTTCAAGGAGCGCACCCTGACCTGGAGCGCCCTGGGCGTTCCGGCCAACGCGGTCGAGCAAGCCCTGCAGCGGGAGCTGCTGGGGCGCCTCGAGCCGATCCGGTTCGACCCGCTCCTGTGGAGCGCCACGGCCGGCCTCTCGCTGACGTTCTAGCAGCCTGCCCCCGGGGCCCGGCTCAGATCGTCTCGAAGTGCGTGAGCTTCTTGAAGAGCCGGAAGCGCTCGTCGATCTCCGGCCGGGTCAGGCGCAGCAGGCGGTCGAGGCTGAAGGCCTCGACGCAGAACGAGGCCAGCGTCGAGCCCATGATGATGGCCCGCCGCAGGGTGGCCTCGCCGCCGTCGGCGGCGCCGGCCAGGTAGCCCATGAAGCCGCCGGCGAAGGTGTCGCCCGCGCCGGTGGGGTCGAAGACGTCCTCCAGCGGGTAGGCCGGGGCGGCGAAGCTGCCCGCGTCGCTGAACATCAGCACGCCGTGCTCGCCCTTCTTGACCACCAGCGTGCGCGGCCCCATGGCGCGGATGGCGCGCGCGGCCTTGACGATGTTCCACTCCCCCGACAGCTCGCGGGCCTCGGCGTCGTTGACCAGCAGGACGTCCACGCGCGCCAGCGTACGGCGCAGCGCCTCGAGCTTCCCGTCGATCCAGAAGTTCATGGTGTCGCAGGCCACCAGCCGCGGGCGGGCGACCTGCTGCAGCACGTCCAGCTGCAGCTCGGGGTCGATGTTGCCCAGGAAGACGTTCTCGACGTCGCGGTAGGACTGCGGCAGGCGCGGCTTGAAGAACTCGAAGACGTTCAGGTCGGTGCAGACCGTGTCCCGGTGGTTGAGGTCGTAGGAGTACTTGCCCTGCCAGTGGAAGGTCTTGCCGGCCGTGCGCTCGAGGCCGTCCAGGTCGATCTGGCGGCCGCGGAAGGCGGCCAGCTGGGCGTCGCCGAAGTCCTCGCCCACCACCGCCACCAGGCGCACGGGCGTGAAGAAGGAGGCCGCCACCGAGAAGAACGAGGCGCTGCCGCCCAGCACGCGCTCGGCCTTGCCGAAGGGTGTCTCGACGGTGTCGTACGCCACGCTACCGACGACCAGGATCGACATGGGAGGTCCTCCGCGGCGCGCCGGGGGCGCGCGGGACGGGCCGGCGGGCCGAGGCCCGCGGCTACTTCAAGTACTTGCCGACGATCGGCTGCAGCTCGCGCTTGACCTCTTCCGGGACCGCCGCCGGCGCCGTCAGGAAGGCGTTCTCGAGGGCCCGGGCGCAGGCGCAGCCGCGCTCGATCGGCAGGCGGCGCACGGCCGCCTTGACCACGGCCCTGGCGGTGGCCGTGTTCTGGACCAGGTTGGCCACCACCGCCTCGACCGTGACCGCGTCGTGCTCGGGGTGCCAGCAATCGTAGTCGGTGACCATGGCCAGCGTGGCCAGGCAGATCTCGGCCTCGCGCGCCAGGCGGGCCTCCTGCATGTTGGTCATGCCGACGATGTCCATGCCCCACGAGCGATAGAGCTCGGACTCGGCCCGGGTGGAGAACTCCGGCCCCTCGATGCAGACGTAGGTGCCCCCCAGGTGGTGGCTGGCCCCGGCCTCGGCGCAGGCCTCGGCGGCCAGGCGCGAGAGCGGCTCGCAGAACGGGTGGGCGAAGGCCACGTGGGCCACCAGCCCGCGGCCGAAGAACGTCGCCGGGCGCTGGGTGGTGCGGTCGACGAGCTGGTCGGGGATCACGATGTGCTGCGGGACGTACTGCTCCTTGAGCGAGCCCACGGCCGAGACCGAGAGGATCCACTCGACCCCCAGCACCTTCAGGGCGAAGATGTTGGCGCGGGTGTTGAGCTCGCTGGGCAGCAGGCGGTGGCCGCGCCCGTGGCGCGGCAGGAAGGCCACCCGGCGGCCTTCCAGCGTGCCCACCACGATCCGGTCCGAGGGCGGGCCGAAGTGGGTCTCGACGTCCAGCTCCTGGACGTCGGTGAGGCCCTCCATCTCGTAGAGCCCGCTGCCGCCGATGATGCCGATCTGCGCCGTGTGCTTCACTGGCTATTTCCTCTCGTCCGTCAGGGGCATCGGCGTGATGATCACCACCGGCCGTTCGGGTGAGCCCGTCTGGCCGGGCAGGGGCGTGGCGCGGGGCTCGAGCGGCTTCGCCGGGGGCGGCGCGCCATGGTCCCAGTGTCCGAGAAGCGGGGGGATGGCGTTGGGCTCGCGCGGCTGCAGCAGGCGCCACAGTCCCGCCAGCAGCGCCAGCACGACGATGGCGAGCGCCACCCAGGCCGAGCGGGGCACGTCGGCCGTCGAGAACCGCACCGGACCCGCGCCCGGCCGGAGGCGGTCGCTCGGCCCCGCCTGCGCGGCGGCCTCGCGGCCGACACCGCAGTGACAGGTGGCGGAGTAGCCAGGCACCTTCCGGCCGCAGGCCGGACACTCCCAGAAGGCCATGCCCCAGTTTACCCCGCCGCGCGCCTCAGGCCTGCTTCAGCTCGAGCAGCACGCCAGCCGCCGAGCGCGGGTGCACGAAGGCCACCCGGCAGCCGCCGGCGCCCACGCGCGGCTGCTCGTCGAGCAGCTGCACGCCGCGGGCCCTCAGCTCGCCCAGGGCCGCCTCGATGTCGTCCACCTGCACGCAGACGTGGTGCAGCCCCTTGCGGGTCTCGAGGAACCGGGCCAGGGTCGAGCCGGGGTCGCTGGGCTCGAGCAGCTCCAGGTGCGACTCGCCCACGGCCAGGAAGGCCGCCCGCACCTTCTCGGTCGGGACGTCGTGCTGGCCCTCGACCACGAAGCCCAGGGCCTCGAAGGCCGCCCGGGCCTGCGCGAGGCTGGGGACGGCGATGCCCAGGTGGTCGATCTTCAGGATCTTCATAGTCCCATCCTGGCCAGGATGCCGTCGGCCCCCGACAGCGGGTCGAGCTCCCGGCGCTCCAGCGCCGACACGAGCCGCTCGCGCTCGGCGGGCGGCAGGAAGCGCTCCTGCACGCGCTCGAGCAGGCGCTCGCGCAGGGCCTCGTCGAGCTGGCGCTGCAGGTGCTGGCGGCGCTTGCGCACCAGGGCCCCGCTGCTCTCGGCCCGCTCGCGGTAGGCCGTGATGGCCGCCCACAGCTCCTCGATGCCGCGGTCGCGGGCCGCCACGGTCTTGACGATCTCGGGCGGCGGGCCGTCGTGGGCCGCCATCGAGAGCATCGAATGGATCTCGGCCACGATGCGCTCGACGCCGTCGCGATCGGCCTTGTTGACCACGAACACGTCGGCGATCTCCATGATGCCGGCCTTGAGGGCCTGCACCTCGTCGCCCAGCCCGGGCACCAGCACCACCAGGCTGACGTCGGCCGTGCCGACGATGTCGACCTCGTCCTGGCCCACCCCCACCGTCTCCACCAGGAGCACGTCCTTGCCGGAGGCCGAGAGCACGGTCAGCACCTGGTCGGTGGCGGCCGCCAGGCCGCCCAGGTGGCCGCGCGTGGCCATCGAGCGGATGAACACGCCCGGGTCGGTGGCGTGGGCCTGCATGCGGATGCGGTCGCCCAGGATGGCGCCGCCCGTGTAGGGCGAGGTGGGGTCGACCGCCACGATGCCCACGCTCAGGCCGCGCGCCCGCAGCAGCGCGGTCAGGCGGTCCACCAGGGTCGACTTGCCCGCCCCCGGCGGCCCCGTCACGCCGATCACCAGCGCCTTCCCGGCGTGGGCGAACAAGGCCCGCAGCAGCGCGGCCTTGTCCGCGTGGCCGTTCTCGACCAGGGTGATGGCGCGCGCCACCGCCCGCACGTCGCCCTGCAGCACGCCGGCGGCCAGGGTCTGGGGGTCGCGGGGCAGGCTCACGGAGCGGAGTCTAGCGCACCATCCCGTGCAGCTTGAGCAGCTCGCGGGCGATCACCAGGCGCTGCACCTCGCTGGTCCCCTCGCCGATGGTGCCGAGCTTGGAGTCGCGCAGGTAGCGCTCGACCGGGTAGTCCTTGGTGAAGCCGTAGCCGCCGTGGATCTGCACGGCGTCGAGGGCGGCCTCGACCGCCACCTCGCTGGCGTACCACTTGGCCATCGAGGACTCGGTGGTGTGCTCCTTGCCCGTGTCGCGCAGCCAGGCCGCGCGGTGGGTCAGCAGGCGCGAGGCCTCGACCCGGGTGGCCATCTCGGCGATCTTGAACTGCACCGCCTGGAAGTCGGCGATGGCGTGGCCGAACTGCTTGCGCTCGCTGGCGTACTTGAGCGAGGCCTCGAGCGAGGCCTGGGCGATGCCCAGCGACCAGGCCGCGATGCCGATGCGGCCGCGGTCGAGGATGCGCAGCGTGTCGACGAAACCCATGCCCTCCTGGCCCAGCAGCTGCCCGGCCGGGATGCGGCAGTCCTCCAGGATCAGCTCGGAGGTGTCGGAGCAGCGCACGCCCAGCTTGTCCTCCTTCTTGCCGGGCCGGAACCCGGGCGTGCCACGCTCGACCACGAAGGCCGAGATGCCCTTCTTGCCCCGGGTCCTGTCGGTGACCGCCATGACCACGGCCACGTCGGCCACGCGCGCGTTGGTGATGAAGGTCTTGGAGCCGTTCAGCACCCAGTGCGCGCCGTCGCGCACGGCCGTGGTCTTGGTGCCGCCCGCGTCGGAGCCGGCGCTGTTCTCGGTCAGCCCCCAGGCGCCCACGAACCGGCCCTTGGCCAGCGGCACGAGGTACTTCTTCTTCTGCTCCTCGCTGCCGGCCAGGTAGATGTGGCCCGAGCAGAGGCTGTTGTGGGCCGCCACGGACAGGGCCACGCCGGCGTCGACCCGCGAGAGCTCCTCGATCACCACCGCGTAGTCCAGCGTGCTCATCCCCGAGCCGCCGTACTCCACCGGCCAGACCACGCCCATCAGGCCCAGCTCGCCCAGCTGGCCGAACAGCTCGCGCGGGAACTCCTGGCGCTCGTCCCACTCGCGGGAGTGCGGCCCGATCTCGGCCTCGGCGAAGTCGCGCACGGTCTGCTTGAGGAGCCGTTGCTCCTCGCTCAGGCTGAACTCCAAGGGGACCCTCCTGACGTGGCCGCCGGCCCGCGCCGCCGGGGCCCCGGAATGATAGCGCAGCTTGTCGCACCTCGCGGGGCGGCGAGCTGCACGATAGTGCCGCTGCCGTGGCGGCTGGCCCGGCGCGCGCCGCGGGATTAGCATCTCGCCACGGAGGGCGCGGTGGACGACCTCGACGAGCCGAAGGCCGGCCCGGGCGGGACGCCCGGCGGAGTGGGCGAGTTCCTGCTGGGTCTTTGCATGGCCGTGGCCGGCGGCTACTTGCTCACCAACCAGGTCACGGTCACCAGCGGCTTCTGGACGCTGTGGGGCCACAACGCCTTCGGGCTGTCGCTGCTGCCCCTGATGGTCGGCATCGGCCGCCTGTTCTTCGACGGGCGCTCGGCCTGGGGCTGGCTGCTGACCCTGGCGGGGCTGGTGATCATCCTGGTCGGCGTGCTGGTCAACCTCGAGATCTACTTCCGGCCCACCAGCCTGTTCAACACGCTGGTCATGCTGGTGCTGCTGGCGGGCGGCCTGGGCCTGGTGGCGCGCTCGCTGCGGGCGCACTGACCCGATGGCCGCCGGCCGGGCCGCGGCGCCGCTCTGGAAGCGGCTGCTTTTCGTGGCCCTCGTGGTGCTGGTCGGCTACGCGGGCTTCGTGCTGTGGGGCCTGCCGCCGCGGGCCGAGGTGCGGGCCCTGCAGAAGCGCAACCCGGGCCTCACCGGCGTCATGCGCCAGCGCGAGGACGAGGCCCGGGCGGCGAACAGGAAGGCCCGCCGCGTGCAGGCCTGGGTGCCGATCGGGCAGGTCTCGCGCCACCTGGTCCAGGCCGTGGTGACGGCCGAGGACCCCAAGTTCTTCGGCCACGAGGGCGTCGACTGGGAGGCCGTCCAGGAGTCCCTCGAGACCAACCTGAAGAAGCACGCCTTCGCCCGCGGCGGCAGCACGATCACGCAGCAGGTGGCCAAGAACGTCTTCTTCACCACCCGCAAGAGCATCACCCGCAAGCTGCGCGAGCTGGTGGTGGCGCGCTGGCTGGAGGAGGACCTCAGCAAGCGCCGCATCCTCGAGATCTACCTCAACGTGATCGAGTGGGGCGACGGGGTCTACGGCTGCCAGGCCGCGGCCCAGCGCTACTACGGCAAGCCGGCCGCGGCCCTGACGCTGGAGGAGGCGGCCGGCCTGGCGGCCATGATCCCGAGCCCGCGCCGCATCAACCCGCGCGTCAACCCGGCCCGGCACGCGCGGGCCCAGAAGCGCATCCTGTGGCTGATGGCGCGGGCCGGCTACGTCAAGCGCGACGTGGGGGGGCTGGGCGCCGAGCCGCCGGAGGAGCGGGCCGACGACGAGGGCCCGGAGCCGGCCGAGCCCGAGGAGCCGGCCGCCGCGCCGCCGGCGCCCCCGCCCGGGGCGACAGCGCCTCCCGCGCCCTGAGCCGCCGGCCAGGCGGGGTGTAGACTCGACGCGGGGAGGACCCGCGTGGCCCAAGAGCGTGTGGCGCTGTGCCTCGTCGACGCCGCCAACGACTTCCAGGCCCTGCTGCGCAGCGAGGCGGAGACTGAGGCGCGCCGCAGCCAGCTGCGCCTCGAGGTGCACTACACCGGCCACGACCTGGTGGCCCAGATCCGCCAGGTGCGGGCCCTGATCGCGGGCGAGGCCCCGCGCGCGATCGTGATCCTGGCGGCCTTCGACCACGGCCTGGGCATGGCCGCCCGCGAGGCCGCCCGCGCCGGGACGTCCTTCGTCTTCCTGAACCGCACCGAGGACGACCTCGAGGAGCTGCGGCGCGAGGCCAGGACCGGCAGCTCGGTCTTCACCGTCTGCGCCGACGAGGTCGAGACCGGGCGCGTCCAGGGCCGCCAGCTGCTGCGGCTGCTGCCGCGCAAGGGCCTGGTGCTCTACGTGCAGGGCAGCACGCGCAGCGTGGCGGCCCGCGACCGCACCGCCGGCATGCGCGACTCCACCCGCGGGGCGCCCTTCGACGTCGACCTGATCGAGGCCGGCTGGACCCGGGCCGAGGCCCGCTCGGCCGTGGCCAAGTGGCTCCGCATCGTCTCGCGGGGCGACCTGGCGGTGGACCTGGTGAGCTGCCAGAACGACCAGATCGCCCTGGGCGTGTTGGACGCGCTGCAGGACGTGGCGGCCGAGACCGGCCGCCCGGAGCTGGGCCGCATCCCGGTCTGCGGCTGCGACGGCACGCCCCAGCTGGGCCAGACGCTGGTGCGCGAGCGCCGCCTGCTCGCCACGGTGGCGCTGCCGCGCTCGAGCGCCAGGGCCCTCGAGGCGGTGGCGCGCCTGCTGCGCGACGGCACGGTGCCGCCGCCCCTGACCACGCTCAAGGCCCTCTCCTACCCCTCCGAGTCCACGCTGCAGCCCTTGCCCTGACCGTCGGCCGCGCCCAGCCAGCGCTGCAGCCACTCGACGCTGCGGCGCGCCAGGTCGAGCTGGTGCGCGGCCTGCCGGAAGTGGTGGCCCTCGTCGGGGTAGACCACGAGCTCGCTCGGCACGCCCAGGGTGCGCAGCGCGCGCCAGAGCTCGTAGCCCTGCGGCGCCGGCACCTCCGCGTCGCGCTCGCCGTGCAGGACCAGCGTCGGCGTGCGGTGCCTCTGGATGAACGTGATGGGCGAGGAGCGGGCGTAGATCCAGGGGTCGTCGTAGACCGTCGCGCCGAAGAACGGCACCATCCAGCGCGCGATGCGGTTCTGGCCGTAGTAGCTCTGCCAGTTGGCGATGCCGGCCCCGGCCACGGCGGCCTTGAAGCGCGTGGTGCGCGTGGGCGCCCACATGGCCATGTAGCCGCCGTAGCTCCAGCCGGCGATGCCGAGGCGCTGCGGGTCGATCGGCGCGGCCGCCAGCGCGGCGTCGACGCCCGCCAGCACGTCGTCCAGGTCGCCCCAGCCGAAGTCGCGCACGTTGGCCCGGGCGAAGGCGTCCCCGAAGCCGAAGCTGCCGCGCGGGTTCGGCAACAGCGTGTAGAAGCCCTGGCTCGGCAGCAGGCCCGTCCAGCGCGAGGGCCAGCCCGCCTGGTGCGCCCCGCCCGGCCCGCCGTGCACCACCACCACCAGCGGATAGCGGCGGCCCGGCTCGACCCCGAGCGGGGGCAGCAGGAAGCCCTGGGCGCGTCCCGCGGGGGTCTCCCACTCCAGGCTGCGGGCCGGGCCCCAGAAGCGCTGGACACCGGCGTTCCAGGCGGTCACCGGCCGCCAGTTCCCCGGGGCCCCGGCCTGCACCTCCGGCGGGTGGTCGAAGGAGTGCCGCACGGTGGCGGTCTGGCCGGAGGGCGCCACCACGAAGCTCGACAGGCTCTCGAGGCCGGCCCACAGCTCGCGGCGCGCCCCCGTCGAGGGCTCGAGGCTCTCGAGGGCCATGCCGCCCGCGCGCGACTCGAGCAGCCACAGCTCGCCCGGCGAGCGCCAGTGCAGGTCCCGCGCCGAGGCGGGCAACCCCGGCGTCAGGTTGCGGGCGGGCCCGCCGGCCGCGGGAACCAGCCAGACTTCGCCACCGTTCGAGCCCTCGTCGCTCATCAGGCCCTGGATCACGGCCACGCCTCGCCCGTCGGGCGAGACGCGCGGGGCGGCCAGCTGCAGGCTCGGCTTCCACAGCTCCGTGAGGTCGCCGCTCGTGGCCTCGAGGCGGTAGAGGCCGGCGATCCAGTAGTCGTTGGTCCCCGAGCCGAACACCGCCTCGAGGGCCAGCCAGCCGGCGTCGGGGGCCCAGTCGAAGTCGTAGACGTGCAGGGCGGCGGGGGAAAGGTCGCGGACGGCGCCGCTGGCCGCGTCCACCAGCGCCAGGCGCTGCGGGGTCTCGCGCTCCTCCACCACGCCGGCGTCGCGCGCGTGGGCCTCGAGCGGCCCGGTCGCGCCCGAGGCGCCGGGGACGTAGAGCAGCGCCAGGGAGGCGCCGTCCGGCGCGAAGCGCAGGGCCGTCAGGTCGCCCTTCAGCCCGGTGGTGAGCCGGCGCGGAGCTCCGGCGCGGCCGTCGCGCGACAGCTCGGCCACGAAGACCTGCGCCTGGCCCGGGCTGCCGGCGTCCGCGAGGGCCGTCAGGCGGCGGCCGTCGGGGGAGAAGGTCGGGGCCAGCTCGCGCCAGCTCC
>JBDIBD010000041.1:0-17341 GCA_039812725.1 Vicinamibacteria bacterium
GCTCGTGCGCGAGGGGCGGGTCGAGATCGAGCAGGACCTCGCCGCGCCGGGTTTCCGCGAGCAGCTGGTGGTGGAGCTGGCCCGGCCGGACCACGCGCCGCGCCACCGCGCCCAGGCCGAGGTGATGCAGCGGCTGGCGGCGGCGGACGCGCCGCTCTCGCTGGCCGACCTGTGCCGCGAGAAGCCGCAGCTGCGGGCGGCCGTCAAGCGCCTGGCCGAGCTGGGCGTGGTGGCGACGGCCAGCCAGCGCGACCTGCGGCACCCGGAGCTGCTCGACGGGGGCCACGCGGCCCGGCCCGAGCCCTCGCCCGACCAGGACCGGGCCCTGGCGGCGCTGCGGGCGGCCGTCGAGCAGCCCAGCTTCGCGCCCACGCTGCTGCACGGCGTGACCGGCAGCGGCAAGACCGAGGTCTACTTCCGGGCCGCCGAGCTGGCCCTGGAGCGCGGCCGCGGCGTGCTGGTGCTGGTCCCCGAGATCGCGCTCACGCCCCTGCTGGTGCGGGCGGCCCTGGCGCGCTTCGGCCGCACGGTGGCGCTGGTGCACAGCGAGCTCTCCGCCGGCGAGCGCCACGACCAGTGGTGGCGCATCCGGGAGGGCGGCGCCCGCGTGGTCGTGGGCGCGCGCTCGGCGGTCTTCGCGCCGCTCCCCGACCTGGGCCTGATCGTGGTCGACGAGGAGCACGAGGCGGCCTACAAGCAGGAGGAGAGCCCGCGCTACCACGGGCGTGACGTGGCCGTCATGCGGGCCCGCCTCGAGGGCGTGCCGGTCGTGCTGGGCTCGGCCACGCCCTCGCTCGAGTCGCAGTGGAACGCCAGCCGCGGCAAGTACGCCGCCCTCAGCCTGCCGGTGCGGGTGGCCGAGCGGGCCCTGCCGCGGGTCGAGGTGGTGGACCGGAGGGCGCTGATCAAGGCCGGCTCCGACCCGATCCTCACGCCACCCCTGCGCGAGGCGCTGGCCGAGCGCCTGGCGCGGGGGGAGCAGAGCCTGCTGCTCCTCAACCGCCGCGGCTACGCCACCAGCCTGGTCTGTCGCGAGTGCGGCGTGCAGGCCGGCTGCCCCAACTGCTCGGTCTTGCTGGTGCTGCACCAGGGCGGGCGCGAGGCCCAGTGCCACTACTGCGGCTTCCAGGTGGGCGCCCCGCGGGCCTGCCCCTCCTGCCGCGGCGAGTACCTGCGCCTCACCGGCTACGGCACCGAGAAGGTGGTCGAGGCCCTGCGCGAGGCCCTGCCGCAGGCCCGCGTGGAGCGGGTCGACCGCGACCTGGCGCAGCGGCGCGGCGAGGTGGCGCGGGTGCTGACCGCCTTCGAGGCCGGCCAGCTCGACGTGCTGGTGGGCACGCAGATGATCGCCAAGGGGCACGACTTCCCGCGCGTCACGCTGGTGGGCGTGATCGACGCCGACGTGGGCCTGGGGCTGCCCGACTTCCGCTCGGCCGAGCGGGCCTTCCAGCTGCTCACGCAGGTGGCAGGCCGGGCGGGACGGGGCGAGGTGCCGGGGCAGGTCATCCTGCAGTCGCACCTGCCCGACCACTACGCGCTGCGGCTGGCCTGCACCCAGGACTACCCGGCCTTCTTCGAGCAGGAGATGGAGTTCCGGCGCACCATGTCCTACCCGCCCGTGGCGGCGCTGGTGAACGTGGTGGTGCGCTGCCGCGACGCCAGCGAGGGGGCGCGCCAGGCCGACGCCCTGGCGCGGCTGCTGCGGGAGCGCGCGCCCGGCCGCTTCCGCGTGCTGGGCCCGGCCCGCGCTGCGCTGGCGCGCCTGAAGCAGGAGCACCGCTTCCAGCTGCTCCTGAAGGGCGACCGCAACTCGATGCGAAAGGCCCTGCGCGAGGCCTGCCTGAAGCTCTACGGCGCCACGCGCTGGCCCGGCCTCTCGATCGACCTCGACCCCGTCAGCGTCATGTGAGGCCGAGCAGCTCCAGGAACTGGGGCCAGGAGATCAGCACGGGCTCGGGCGTGAAGGACAGCACGAAGACCGCCAGCGAGACCAGGCCGAGCGCGTAGCGGCCCCGGCCGACGGGGCGCTCGTGGTCCCAGGTGGGGGGGTGCGGCCGCAGCCCCAACAGGGCCAGCATCAGCGCCCAGAGCAGCCAGGTCGGCCGCAGCCAGACCAGGCCCAGGCACAGCAGCACGCCCAGCCGGGAGATCCACAACGCCCGCCGCGGCAGCAGCGCGAAGGTGATGTGGCCGCCGTCGAGCTGGCCCACCGGCATGAGGTTGAGGGCGGTCACGAACAGCCCGAACCAGGCCGCCATGCCGAAGGGCCCGATCTCCAGCGTCATGCCCGCGGGGGTGGGCCCCTTGATCCAGGCCACGGCCCACTGGAACAGCAGGGGCTCGCCGAAGTAGCCCGGGCCCTCGCCGCCGTTCTGGAGCGGCACCCACTGGCCCTGCAGCACGCCCAGCACCAGCACGGGCAGGCAGACCACGAAGCCGGCCAGCGGGCCGGCGGCCCCGATGTCGAACAGGGCCTCGCGGTGGGGGATGAGGGCCCGGATGCGGATGAAGGCGCCCAGCGTGCCCGCGGGGGAGAGCGGGAAGGGGATGAAGTAGGGCAGGCTCGCGTCGACGCCGTGGCGCCGGGCCGTGATCCAGTGGCCGAACTCGTGGGCCAGCAGGATGGCCAGCAGGCTGACCGCGATCTGGGTGCCGGCCAGCCAGTCGATCACCACCACGCCGCCGCCGTGGGGCAGGGCCTGCCAGAGCAGCCCGTGGGTCTGGAAGACCGAGACGGCGGTGAGGACGAACAGCAGCAGGTTGAGCCAGGTGCTGCGCAGCGTCACGGGCGGGAGCGGCCGGCGGCCGGGGACGTACTCCTCCGGGACGTACGCCTGCCAGGGCGGCTCTTGTGGCGTCAGCGGCTGGGGCCAGCCCAAGGGGCGCGTCTACTGCCCGAGGTTCTGCAGGTCCTTGCCCGGCTTGAAGCGGATGGTGCGCCCGGGCGGGATGCGCACCTCCTTGCCGGTGCGCGGGTTGCGGCCGATGCCGCGCTTGCGGGGCTTGACCTGGAAGACGCCGAAGCCGCGCAGCTCGATGCGGTCGCCACGCATCATGGCTTCCTTCATCGCGGCCAGCACGGCCTCGACGGCCTCTTCGGCCTTCACCTTGGTGATGTCGGCGGCCTTGGAGACCTCGTTGATGATGTCGACCTTGATCATGGCCGCGAACCTCCCCCTAAGTGCTCGGATAGTTTAGGATTAGGGCGATTCGACTGTCAACGCAGGGCCGGGCCGGGACGCGACCGGCGGCATGAGGGAGAGTGTTCGTGATCGAGCTGCCGCGGCTGGCCCTGGTGGGGCGGCCGAACGTGGGCAAGTCCACGCTGTTCAACCGTATCTGCGGGCAGCGCAAGGCCATCGTGGACAGCCGCCCGGGCTCCACCCGCGACCGGAACTACGCCCAGTGCTCGTGGCAGGGGCGCGGCTTCGAGCTGGTCGACACCGGCGGCCTGCTGCTGGGCAGCGACGACCCGCTGCTGGGCCCCGCCGCCGAGCAGGCCTGGCGCGCCATCGAGCAGGCCGACCAGGTGCTGTTCCTGGTCGACGCCCGGGCTGGCCTGCTTCCGGACGACCAGGCCATCGCCGCCCAGCTGAGGAAGGCGGGGCGTCCCGTGCTGCTGGTCGTCAACAAGGTCGAAGGGGGCGGCGAGCCGCCGCCCGAGTTCGCGCGCCTCGGCTTCGAGCGCCAGGTGACCATCTCGGCCGAGCACGGACAGAACGTGGGCGACCTGCTGGACGCGGCCCTCGAGCTCCTGCCGCGCCAGCCGCTGGAGGAGGACCCCGACGCGCCCCTGCGCCTGGCGCTGGTGGGCCGGCCCAACGTGGGCAAGTCGTCGCTCCTCAACCGCCTGCTGGGCCAGGAGCGGGCGGTGGTCTCCGACATCCCGGGGACCACCCGCGACTCGGTGGACAGCCTGCTCGAGCGCGGCGGCCAGCGCTACCTCCTGGTCGACACCGCCGGGATCCGCCGCAACCGGCTGCTGAAGGAGAACGTCGACCACGTCAGCGTGGTGCTGGCCAAGCGCTCGATCGAGCGGGCCGAGGTGGCCGTGCTGGTGCTCGACGCGGCCGAGGGGCTGCGCGAGATGGACGCCACCATCGGCGGCTACGTGGCCGACGCGGGGCGGGCCGTGGTGCTGGCGGTCAACAAGTGGGACCTGAAGGACGAGCTGGGGCTGAAGCAGCGCCAGTTCGAGGAGGGGCTGCGCGAGCGGCTCAAGTTCCTGCCCTTCGCCAGCGTGGTGTACGTCTCGGCCCGCAGCGGCAAGGGGCTGGCGGCGCTCCTCCAGGAGGCCCGGCGCGCCCGCGAGAGCTGGCGCCAGCGCGTCACCACGGGCGAGCTGAACCGCCTGCTGGCCCAGCTCCAGAAGAAGCAGGCCCCCAAGGCCAAGGGCGCCCACGCCGTGACGATCCTGTTCGGGGCCCAGATCGGGACCGAGCCGCCGACCTTCGCGCTGTCGATCAACCACCCGGTGGACCTGCACTTCTCCTACCTGCGCTACGTCGAGAACCAGATCCGCGAGCGCTTCGGCTTCGAGGGCACGCCCATCGTCCTCAAGGTCCGCTTTCGCCGTCACTAGCGAAGTGGTCGACGGGGCAGGCCAAAGCCCCCTCGGCGCTCACAAAGTGATGCAGGTCACAGGGTTATAGTTCTTGACAGCCCTGCGGCCGACTCATATAATCCCTCACACTTCGTACTGTAAACATCTACAGTCATTAGATATTTCAGCACGTCACCGGGTGGCTTGACAGGCTCAACGCATGACCAAGGCTGACCTCGCCCGGATTGTCTACGAGCGCCACGGCGGGCTCTCGAACCGCGAGGCGGCGCGCCTGGTCGAGGTCATCTTCGAGTCCATCAAGCGACGGCTGGGCGACGGCGACAAGGTCCAGATCACCGGCTTCGGCACGTTCCTGGTGCGCCACAAGCGCGAGCGGCGCGGACGCAATCCGCAGACGGGAGAGGAAATGCTCATCCAGCCTCGCAGCTCCGTCGTGTTCCGGCCCTCGAAGCTCTTCGGCGACGCCCGCCGCTAGCCGCGCCCGCCTCCGATGGCCGAGACGACGCGCATCCCCAACAAGCTCTTCTTCAAGATCGGCGAGGTGTGCGAGATCACCGACACCCAGCCCTACGTGCTGCGCTACTGGGAGTCGGAGTTCCCGGCGCTGGCGCCGGCCAAGAACAGCTCGGGGCAGCGCATCTACCGCCGGCGCGACATCGAGACGGTGCTGCGGATCAAGCAGCTGCTCTACGACGAGGGCTTCACCATCGCGGGCGCGAAGAAGCGGCTCGAGCAGGAGCTGCTCGAGAAGAACGGAACGGACCGGCGCGGCGTCCCCGACGACGAGCTGGGCGTGCCGCCGGCCGCGGCGGCCCAGGACGAGCGCACCCGGCTGGTGCTGCTCGAGGTGCGCCAGCAGCTGCGCGAGATGTTGACTCTCCTGGATGGCGGTGGTAAAACCCGCCGCTAGCTTCGGCTCGGGATGTAGCGCAGCCTGGTAGCGCACCTGCTTGGGGTGCAGGTGGTCGCCGGTTCAAATCCGGCCATCCCGACCAACTTTCCTTCGCACTCCTGCCCCGGCCCCCCGGGGCTTTTTTTCAGGCCCATGACCCCGCTGATCCTGCTGACCAACGACGACGGCGTCCACGCCCCGGGGCTCAAGGCCCTGGCCGAGGCCCTGCGCTCCCTCGGCGACGTGCGCGTGGTGGCCCCCGACCGCGAGGTGAGCGCCTGCAGCCAGGGGCTGACGCTCAAGCACCCGCTGCGGGCCGAGGAGGTGGCGCCGGGCGTCCACGCCGTCGACGGCACTCCCGCCGACTGCGTCAACCTGGCGCTGGTCAAGCTGCTGCCGCGGCGCCCCGACCTGGTGGTCTCGGGCATCAACCGCGGGGCCAACCTGGGCGACGACGTCTTCTACTCGGGCACGGTGGGCGGGGCGCGCGAGGGGGTCTTCTTCGGGCTGCCCTCGCTGGCGGTCTCGCTGGCCGCCCGGGCCGAGCACGACTTCGGGCCGGCGGCGGAGTTCGTGGCCAGCCTGGTGCCGCGCGTGCTGGAGCGCGGCCTGCCGCCCCGCACCTTGCTCAACGTCAACGTGCCCCCGGGCCGTCCGCGCGGCGTGCGGGTCACCGTACAGGGCCGGCGCGACCACGTGGGCACCATCCTCGAGGGGCTGGACCCGCGCCGCCGCACGTACTACTGGATCGAGCAGGGGCGCGACGAGTGGGAGAGCGACGAGCTCTCCGACATCCAGGCCGTCCGCGACGGCCACGTTTCCGTGACGCCCCTGCAGACGGACACCACCCACCACGGCGCGCTGGCCGCGGTGCGGGAGTGGCTCGACACGCCCCGGGACTGACCCGGTTGGCGGCCGCGAGCTTCCGTGATATCTTCGCGCCTGCTTCCGATCGGGGCGTGGCTCAGCCTGGCTAGAGCGCTTGGTTCGGGACCAAGAGGTCGGAGGTTCGAATCCTCTCGCCCCGACCACTGATTCATACAGGGCCGTTCCCGCGGGGGCCTCGCAAGGGGCCCTCGACGCATTTCCGGCCGCCGTGGCGGAGGGGCCGGGGAGGGAGGCAAGCGTGGAGCAGTCGCGCTCGCGGCGGCGCTTCGTCGGCCGGGCGGCCCTGGCGGCCGCCGGCGCGTGGGGTTTCCCGGCCTTGCGGCTGCACGCCGCCCCGCAGAAGGTCAGGAACGATCCCTTCACCCTGGGGGTCGCCTCCGGCTACCCGCTGCCCGAGAACGTCGTGCTCTGGACGCGCCTCGCTCCCGACGTGCCGGCGGGCGGAGGCCTGCCGCCGGTCCCCGTCCCCGTGCAGTGGGAGGTGGCGCACGACGAGCGCTTCACGCGCGTGGTCCGCTCGGGCGTGGCCTGGGCGCGGCCCGACGAGGCCCACTCGCTGCACGTCGAGGTCGACCGGCTCGAGCCCGAGCGCTGGTACTACTACCGCTTCCGGCAGGGCGGCTTCGCCAGCCCGGTGGGGCGCACCCGCACGGCGCCGCGGCCCGACGCGACGCCGGAGCGGCTCCGCTTCGCGGTCTGCTCCTGCGCGCACTGGGAGCAGGGCTGGTTCACCGCCTACCGCGACGCCGCCCGCAGCGATCTCGACCTGTGCCTGCACGTGGGCGACTACGTCTACGAGACCTCCTGGGGTCGCGACAAGGTGCGGCACTTCCCGGACGCGTCCGAGGTCGTGACGCTCGAGGACTACCGCGCCCGCTACGCGCTCTACCGCACCGACCCCGACCTGCAGGCCGCCCACGCCGCCTGCCCGTGGCTGGTGACCTGGGACGACCACGAGGTCGACAACGACTACGCCGGCGAGCTGTCGCAGGATGGGGACCCGCGCGACTGGTTCATGGCCCGGCGCGCCGCGGCTTACCAGGCCTACTACGAGCACATGCCGCTGAGGCGCTCGCAGGTGCCGCTGGTCGGCCACGCCAACCTCTACGCACGGCAGGGCTTCGGCAGGCTGGCCTGGGTCTTCGTGGCCGACGGCCGGCAGTACCGCTCCCAGGCGCCCTGCAACGAGCCGGGCTTCACCGGTGGCCGCGAGATCGACGAGCCCTGCGCGGGCCTCGAGGACCCGCAGCGCTCGTTCTTCGGAGCGCAGCAGGAGGCCTGGCTGCAGCGTCAGTTCTGGCGCGGCGGCGTGACCTGGAACGTGCTGGCGCAGCCCAACATGGTGGCGCCCATCGACCGTCGGCCCGGGCCCGGGACACGGCTTTGGACCGACAGCTGGGACGGCTACCCGGCCGCACGGCGGCGGCTGATGGAGCAGCTGGCGGGGGCCGACAACCCGATCGTGGTGGGCGGCGACGTGCACTCGTTCTGGGTCAGCGACCTGCACCGCGTGCCGGAGCAGCCCGACTCGCCGGTGGTGGCGGCGGAGTTCGTGGGCACCTCCGTGACCGCGGCCTCGGGCCGCAGCAACGCGGCCGTCGAGGGCCTGAGGTCAGACAACCCGCACGTGCGCTACTGCGAGGCCGAGCACCGCGGCTACCTGAGGATGGAGCTGAGGCCGGGGGAGGCGCGGGCCGAGCTGCGCGCGGTGGACGACGTGCGCGACCCGCGCTCGGCCGTGCGCACCCTGGCGGCCTTCACGGTCGAGGCCGGCCGACGCGGGGTTCGGCCCTAGCTCCGGGGGGGTCTGGGGGCGGCGTAGCCCCCCCAGACTCAACCGACGGAAGCGCAGCGCCGCGGATCAGCGCCGAGCAGGCACACGAGAGGACGGCGTACGCCCAGACTCAGCCGACGGAAGCACAGCCTGCGGAATCAGCGCCGAGCGGGCACACGAGAGGACGGCGTACGCGCGCGACTCAGCCCCGCGACCAGCCCTGCAGCACCAGCATGTAGTTGGCGCGCTCGTAGGCCTCGGGCGAGGGGCAGCCGTGCAGGTTGAGGCTGGCTCGGAAGCGCTCCAGGCTCTCGAAGCCGCGCCGCTCCATCCACTGCGACAGCTCCTCGCGCAGCACCCGCAGGTGCTCGGGGCCGTGCTGGAGCAGCATCGAGACCACCTGCACGACGTGGGCCCCGGCCAGGATGCAGCGGGCCGCGTCGAGGCCGGTGTGGACGGCGCCCGTGGCCGCCAGCGAGCAGCGCTGGTGGGCGGACAGGATGGCCAGCCAGCGCAGGCGCAGGGACAGCTCGCTGTGGTGCGACAGGTAGAGCGAGCGCACGGTGGCCAGGTCCTCGACGTCGATCTCGGGCTGGTAGAAGCGGTTGAAGAGCACCAGCCCGTCGGCGCCGGCCTCCTCGAGCTGGCGCCCGAAGTGGGCCAGGCCGGTGTAGAAGGGCGAGAGCTTGACGGCGATCGGCAGGTCGACCTGCTCCTTGAGCGCGCACAGCATCTCGACCGTGCGGGCCTCGATGGCGGCGCTGCTGAGGTGCGGGTCGGAGGCCACCGAGTAGACGTTCAGCTCGAGGGCGCTGGCGCCGGCCTGCTGCAGGAAGCGGGCGTAGGACAGCCAGCCCCCCAGGGTGGTGCCGTTGAGCGAGGCGATGACGGGGATCGAGAGGGCGTGCCGCAGCCGCGCGAGGTGCTCGAGGTAGTCCTCCGGGCCGTGGGCGAAGCGCTCCGGGCCGGGCGTCACCCGCCGCGCGTCGCTGGGCGGGGGCCGCAGCCCCCCGGCGGCGTGGTGGGCCTGCTCGTGGGCGATCTGCTCCTCGAACAGGGAGTGCAGCACCAGCGCCGGCGCGCCGGCGTCTTCCAGCCGGCGCGCGTTGTCGAGGTCGTCGGCCAGCGGCGAGGCCCCCGGGACGAAGGGGTGGGCCAGCTCGAGGCCGAGGTAGCGGGTCGCCAGTCTCATGTCGCGCGCGGTCCCTGGCCGGCCTCCGGAGCCGGCCCGACCGCCAGCATTGTGCAGGAAACGGGCTCCGCGGGCCAGCGGCTCAACGGCTGCGGGGCCGCAGGCTGCCCTGCTGCTGGTACTCCTTGAGCTTGTACTGGATCTTGCGCGGGCTGATGCCCAGCATGGCCGCGGCCCGCGAGGTGCTGCCGCCCACGGCCTCCAGGGTGCGCAGGATGGCCTCGCGCTGGATCTCGGACAGGGTGCTGCCGGGGATGGCGATGCCGTGGCGGGTGACCGCCTGGGCCGCAGGCTGCAGGGTGGGGAAGTCGGAGGGCGTCAGCACCGCCTCGCGGGCCAGGACCACCGCGCGCTCGATGGCGTTCTCGAGCTCGCGCACGTTGCCCGGCCAGGCGTGCTGCAGCAGCAGCGCCAAGGCGTCGTCGGAGATGCCGCGGATGTCCTTGCCGTTGCTCTCCGAGTACTTGTGCAGGAAGTGGTGGGCCAGCACGGGAATGTCCCCGGTGCGCTCCCGCAGGGAGGGGACGTAGATCTCGATCACGTTGAGGCGGTAGTAGAGGTCCTCGCGGAACGAGGCGTCCTCGATCTTCTTCTTGAGGTCGCGGTGGGTGGCCGCGATGATGCGCACGTCCACCTTGAAGGTCTTGTTGCCGCCCACGCGCTCGAACTCGCGCTCCTCGAGGAAGCGCAGCAGCTTGACCTGCACGGTGGGCGAGATGTCGCCGATCTCGTCCAGGAACAGGGTGCCGCCGTCGGCGGCCTCGAAGCGCCCGGCGCGGGTGTAGAGCGCGCCGGTGAAGGCGCCCTTCTCGTGGCCGAAGAGCTCGCTCTCCAGCAGCGTCTCGGGCAGGGCGGCGCAGGCCACCTTGATGAAGGGCCGGTTGCGGCGCGGCGAGAGCTGGTGCAGGGCCTGGGCCAGCAGCTCCTTGCCCGTGCCGCTCTGGCCCAGCAGCAGCACCGAGGCGTTGGAGGGCGCCACCTGCCGGATGGTCTCGAAGAGCGCCAGCATCTGCGGGCTCTCGCCGACCACGTTCTCGAGGCGGTACTTGTGAGCCACGCGCTCGCGCAGCACCCGGGTCTCCTCGAGCAGGCGCTTCTTCTCGAGGGTCTTCTGCAGCACCACCTCGAGCTCGTCCACGTCGATCGGCTTGGCCAGGTAGTCCTCGGCCCCCGACTTCATGGCCTGCACGGCGGTCTTGACCGTCCCGTAGGCGGTCATGAGCAGGACCATGGTGTCGGGGCGCATCTGCTTGACGCGCTGCAGCAGCTCGAGCCCGTCCATGCCCGGCATGCGCAGGTCGGTCAGGACCACGTCCGGGTCGAGCTTCTCGATGAGCTGGAGCCCGCCGGCTCCGTCGTGGGCGCTCTGGACCTCGTAGCCGTCCTCGCGCAGCAGCGTCTCGAGCGCCTGGGCTGCGTTGACCTCGTCGTCGATCACGGCGATGCGACCCTTGCTGCTCATCGGTCCTCCTGGGCGCCGCCGCCCAGCGGCAGGCTGATGGTGAAGGCGGCGCCCTCGCCGGGCCGGCTGCCGGCGGCGATGTCGCCGCCGTGCTGCAGCACGATCTGCTGGGCGATGGCCAGGCCCAGCCCGGTACCCTTGGGCTTGGTGGTGACGAAGAGCTGGAACACGTCCAGCCCCTGCGGGAGCCCGGGCCCGGTGTCGCGCACCACGATGCGGGCCTGGCCCTCGGCCAGGTCGCTCTCGACCGTCACGGTTCCGCCCTCGGGCATGGCCTCGATGGCGTTGCGGATCAGGTTGATGAGCACCTGCCGCATCTTCTCGGCGTCCATCTGCATGAACGGCAGCGGCGCGCCGCCGTGCTGGTGCTCGAGGGCCACGTCGTTGGTGGCGGCCTCGGGGGCCAGCAGCTGAATGACCTCGTCGATCAGGACGTCCAGGCGGGCGTCCCGGTACTGCATGCGGTCCGTGCGCGCGAAGAGCAGGAAGTCGCCCACCAGCGCGTCCAGCCGCCGGATCTCCTGGCGCAGGATGCCGATGACGTTGTCGAGGTCCCGCGTCAGGGCCGGGTCGAGCCGGTTGATGCGGCGCTCCAGCAGGGCCAGCTGCAGCCCCATCGAGTTGAGGGGGTTGCGCACCTCGTGGGCCAGGCCCGAGGCGAAGGTGCCCAGCGTCGCCATCTTCTCCTGCTGCAGCACGCGCTGCTGGGCCCGCTGCAGGTCGCCCAGGGCCTGGCGTGCGTCGGCGTACAGGCGGGCGTTCTCGATGGCCACGGCGGCCTGGGCCGCCAGGCCGTCGACCACCACGATCTGCTCCTCGCTCCAGTGGCGCTTGTGGCTGTTGGTGAAGAACAACAGGCCCAGCACCCGCTCGCCGGCCAGGAGCGGCGCTGCGGCGCAGGAGCCGACGCCATAGCGGCGGGTCAGGTCGGGGTTGACGCGCGGGTCGTCCACGGCCGCGTCGATGGCCGCGCTGAGGTGCTCGCTGATCACCATGCGCAGGAGCTTGAAGCCGCGCTGGACCAGGTCCACGCGCCGGCCGGTCTCGAGCTCGAGGTGCCCCGGCTGGGACTGGTAGGCCACGCTCATCTCGGCGGGCTGCGAGCCCAGCAGCACCAGCACCTGCTCGACCGCCAGCACGTCGCGGGCCGTCTCGCCCACGGCGCGCAGCACGGCCGAGAGGTCCAGCGAGCGCCCGATGGCCTTGGTGATGGACGCCAGGGCGCGGGCCTCGCGGTTGCGCGAGCGCTCCGCCTGCATGTGCCGCGCGCGCTCGACCGCCAGGCAGAGCTGGTAGCCCACGGTCTCGAGGAAGTGCAGCTCGCGGTCCGAGAAGGTGGCGGCCGGCCGGGCGGCCACGTTGAGCACGCCGCGCGTCAGCCCCTCGAAGCGCAGCGGGATGCAGGCGTGCGCGACCGGCGCCTCGAGGTTGGGGATGATGGTCGGCATGCGCGGGCACTGCAGCGTGTTGCGGGCCTGCATGCGGTGCCCGGTCCAGAAGACCTCGGGACACAGGCAGTCCTCGAGGCCGTCGCGCTTGATGTGCTCGACGTACTCCTGGGAGATGCCGCGGCCGGCCGCGAGGTGCAGGCGCTTGTCGTCGTCGCTGCCCCAGAAGATCCAGGCCGCGTCGAGCCCCATGTGCTGCAGCACCGAGTCCAGCACGACGTCGAAGATGCGCTGGGGATCGTCCTCGGCGTGCAGGCGGGCGGCCAGGTCCGACAGGGTCGCGAGCTCGCGGTCGCGAGCCGCGAGGGCCCGCTCCAGCTCGTGGAGGCGCTCCTGCGAGGTCGGCTTGCGGTCCGTACCCGGCGTGGCCATCGTCACCGCAGACTATGCAAGCGGCGAACCAAGCGTGACGCGGATTTATTGCGCACGAATTGCATCATAGCGCCAAATTCAACAAGCCGTCCACGCGAATATTGCGCCCGAGGATCCCTTGCGGGCGCGACGAGGCTGGGCTAAGCTCCCGCCCGCCATTTCGATACGGGTGACACTCGTGGCCAGCTTCCGCTATCTCGTGCGTGGCCGTGTGCAGGGCGTCGGTTACCGCTACTTCGTGCGCCGGTCGGCCCAGTCGCTGGGTCTCGACGGCTTCGTGCGCAATCTGCCCGACGGCAGCGTCGAGGTGGTGGCGGAGGGTTCCGAGCAGGCCCTGGCGGGCCTCGAGGAGGCCCTGCGCACGGGGCCGGCGTTTGCCGCGGTGGACTCGTGCGAGCGCCAGCCGTCGGCGGCCCGCGGCGTCCCCGGCTTCGACATCCGCTGAGGAGGAGCCTCCCTTGGACTGGAACGCCAGCGTGGACGAGCTGAAGCGGGCCGTGCGGGACGTGCCCGATTTCCCGAAGCCCGGCATCGTGTTCAAGGACATCACCACGCTGCTGGGCGACCCGCGGCTCTTCCGGCGGGCCGCCGACCTGCTGACCGCGCAGTGCGGGCACCTGCGGGTCGACAAGGTCGTGGCCATCGAGAGCCGCGGCTTCATCCTGGGGAGCGTGCTGGCCGACCGGCTGGCCGCCGCCTTCGTGCCGGTGCGCAAGCCCGGCAAGCTGCCCTGGCGCACCCTGCGGGCCGAGTACGAGCTGGAGTACGGCAAGGACGCGCTCGAGATCCACGCCGACGCGGTGCTGCCCGGGGAGTCCGTGCTGGTGGTCGACGACGTCATCGCCACCGGCGGCACCGCCGCCGCGGTGGCGGAGCTCGTGCGCCAGCTCGGCGGGCGCGTGGCGGCCTTCGCGTTCCTGGTGGAGCTGGACTTCCTGGGCGGGCGCGCCAAGCTGGGCGGCGCAGAGGTCCTCAGCTTGATCCGCTACTGAGCGCCCGGGCGGGGCTGCGCGGCGTGCCGGCTCGTGCTAATCTTGCCTGTCCGGGCGCCTGTAGCTCAACAGGATAGAGCAGGAGCATCCTAAGCTCAAGGTTGGGGGTTCGAGTCCCTCCAGGCGCACCAGCGGCCCGGACCCCGAAGGAGTCATCGATTTGGACAGGGAGCTGAAGCGTCAGATCAAGCAGGACGACCTCGTCAGCGGGGTCGAGCAGGCCACTTCCTGGGTCAAGCAGAACCAGGAGAAGGTCCGCCTGTGGGGCATCGTGGCCCTGGTGGTCGTGGGCGGCGGCCTGGCGTTCCAGACCTTCAGCGCCAACCGGCGTGCGCAGAGCCAGGAGGCCCTCGGCGAGGCGCTCGACGTGCTCGAGCGACCCGTGGCGGCCGAGCAGGCCGCCGGCGCTCCGCTGCCCCCGGGCGTGCCGAGCTTCGCGACCACGCGCGAGAAGCAGACCAAGGCCGTGGCCCTGCTGGACGGCGTGGCCGCCCGCTACGGCTCGCTGCCGGCCGGCAAGCAGGCCGCCTACCTCGCGGCGGTCGGCCGGATGGAGATGGGCGAGCTCGACGCGGCCCGCAAGGCGCTGACCGCGCTCGCGGCCGAGCGCGGCGACAAGCTGGCCTCGAGCCAGGCCCGGCTGGGCCTGGCTGAGCTCGAGGCGCGCTCGGGCCAGGTCGACAAGGCCGTCCAGGCGCTGCGCGAGCTGGCCGACGACCCCGACGACGGCCTGCCCCGCGACTACGCTCTCCTGCGGCTCGGCCTGACCCTCGAGCAGGCCCAGCGCGGGGCCGAGGCCGCCTAGGCCTTCCGTCGCCTGGCGCGCGACTTCCCGGGCAGCGGCTACGTGGCCGAGGCCGAGCGGCGCGCCGAGTACCTCCAACCCCAGAGCCGGAGCTGAGCGCGGCCGTGACTCGTCGCAGCGCGCGGCTGCTGGCCGCCGGCCTCGTGGCGCTGGCCCTCGGCAGCGCCGTGGTGGCGGCCGTGGCCCTGCTGGCCAAGCGGCGCTCCGGCGGCTCCGCGGCCTTTGCCGGCGCGCGCTATCTCGACGTCGACCTGCACGGCAGCCTGCCCGAGCTCCCGGCCGAGGACCTGAGCACGCTCTTCGAGTCGGGGCCGAGGCGCTCCGTGCGGGCCTTCGTGGAGGCCCTCGACCGGGCGGCCCGCGACGGCTCGGTGCGGGGGGTCGTGCTGCGCATCGGGCCCTCCGACGCCGGCTGGGCCCGGTTGGGCGAGCTGCGGGCGGCCATCGGGCGCTTCCGCAAGACGGGCAAGCCGGTCTACGCGCACCTCGAGAGCGGCGGCAACGCCGAGTACTACCTGGCCAGCGCCTGCGACCGGATCTTCGCGGTCCCGACGGGGATCCTCGACGTCTCGGGGCTGTCGAGCGAGGTGACCTTCTTCGCGGGCACCTTCGAGAAGCTGGGGGTCGAGGCCCAGTTCGAGGGCGTGGGCAAGTACAAGAACGCCCCCAACCAGTACACCGAGCGGGGCTTCACCGAGCCCCACCGGGAGCAGATGGAGGCCCTGGTCGGGTCGCTGTACGAGCAGTACCTGGCCGCCATCGCCGCGGGGCGCCACAAGAGCCGGGACGAGGCCCAGGCGCTGGTCGACGGCGGCCCCTACGACGCGCGTCAGGCCGTCGCGGCGGGCCTGGTCGACGAGCTGGTCTACGCCGACGAGCTGGAAGGACGCTTCAAGGACGCCAGCCGCCTGACCGTCGGGCGCTACCTGCGCTCCGACGGGCCCTCGGCCTTCGACTCCCGCCCGCGCCTGGCGCTGGTCTACGTGGTGGGCGAGATCGCCAGCGGGCGCTCGTCCCGCGGCGGGCTGGGGGGCGACGTGGCCGGCTCGGACTCCGTCGCCGCGGCCATCCGCAAGGCCCGCGAGGACGAGGGCGTGCGGGCCCTGGTGGTGCGGATCGACAGCCCGGGCGGCTCGGGGGTGGCCTCCGACGTGATCTGGCGCGAGCTGCGCCTGACCGCGGCCCGCAAGCCCGTGGTGGCCTCGATGGGCGACGTGGCGGCCTCGGGCGGCTACTACGTGGCCATGGGGGCCGACGCGATCGTGGCCGAGCCCGGCACCATCACGGGCTCGATCGGGGTCTTCGGGGGCAAGTTCTCCCTGCGCGGGCTGTACGACAAGCTCGGCCTGTCGAAGGAGATCGTGTCGCGCGGCCGCAACGCCGCGCTGTTCACGGACTACCGGCCCTGGAGCGACGAGGAGCGGGCCCACGTGCGCGGCCTCATGACGGCCTTCTACCGCGAGTTCGTCTCGAAGGTGGCCGAGCGCCGCGGGCGTAGCTTCGAGGAGATCCACGCCGTGGCCCAGGGCCGCGTGTGGAGCGGGTCCGAGGCCGTCGAGCGCGGGCTGGCGGACCGCCTGGGCGGGCTCGGGGAGGCGGTGGCGCTGGCCAAGGAGCGGGCCCACGTCGCGGCCGACCAGGAGGTCGCGCTGCAGGTGCTGCCCGAGCCGCGCGGCTTCTGGGAGATGCTCTCCGAGAGCGACGACCAGCTGGCCGAGGTCGGGTTGCTGCCCGCCGAAGCGCGCCGGCTGATGGGCTTCGCCCTGCGCGCGGGCCCCGGTCCCCTGGCCCGGCTGCCCTTCGAGCTGCGCATCCGCTGAGGGCCGGCCGTCAGGGCTCCGCGCGCCCGTACTGGCGCGCGACGTGCTCGCGCCAGGCCTGCTGCGTGCGGCGGTAGTCGGACCCGTAGGCCTGCTCGAAGGCCCGGTCCAGGCTGGCCGTCGCGCCCAGCGTCGCCAGCATCTCGTTCATGCCGGCCTGGCCGCGCCGGCGCATCAGGAACTCGACGAACGACAGGGCCTCGAGGTAGAAGCCCGCCACGCCGCTGGCCTGGCCGCTGGCCAGCCGGGCCAGGTCGTCGGGGGACAGCCGCGCCTCCAGGCGCTCGCCCTCCAGGTACTGCGCCAGTCCCTCGTGGATCTCCCGGGGCGCCTGGCCGCGGCTGATGTCCGCCACGAAGGCGTGAGTCAGCTCGTGGACCAGCGTGCCGTCGAGGTCGGGCGTGAGCGAGGCCGTCAGCCCGCCGATCGGGATGCGGATGCGCCCGTCGGTGTTGTCGTAGTGGCCGCCGGCCCAGGCCGGCATGCCGTTGGCCGAGTAGTAGCTCTGCTCCGAGAACAGGATCACCGGCACCGGGCTCTCGATCGAGTGGTCGAAGGCCCGCGCCAGGGTCGCGTAGTGGCGCTCGAGCGCCCGCAGGATCTCGCGCCCGACGTCGTCGTGGGCCTGGCCGTCGTAGCGCACGTGGAAGCGCAGGAGGCGCTGCTCGGTCATGCCGCGCTCGTCGCCGCCGGTCTTGCGGATGCGCTCGAGGAGCTCGCGCGACTGGGCATCGGCCTGGGTGGTCAGCAGCGCCTCCAGGATCTCCGCCGCCTCGCGGTTGCGGTCCTGGCGAAAGAGGGCGTAGGCCAGGCCGCGCCGGCCCTCGAGGCTGGAGGGCTCGAGCGCCAGCAGCTCGCGGGCCTCGGCCTCGGCCTGCGCCCAGGCGGAGGTCACGAGGAACAGGCCCACGAGGCCCTGCCGCGCCTGCGCGGGCGCCTCGGGCAGCGCCTGGCGGAAGCGCTGTTCCGCCAGCTCGTAGCGGCGCTCGGCCTGGTCACGCGACCCGACGCGCAGGAGCACGGCGGCGCGGGCGCGGCGCAGGCCGGGGTCGTCGGGGTGGCGCTGGAGGAGGTCGTCGGCCACCGCCACGTCGCGGGCGTCCAGGGCGTCGCCGGGGCGCTGCAGCCGCTG
>JBDIBD010000042.1:0-17257 GCA_039812725.1 Vicinamibacteria bacterium
GACCTGGCCCTGCAGGCCGCCGTCGACCTGTCGCTGCGCTTCGAGCCCGACCGGCGCCTGCCCGACAAGGCCGTCGACCTGGTGGACCAGGCCTGCGCCCGGGCGCGCGTGCCGCTGCTGCGCCGGCTGGCGCCGGGCACGCCGGCCGGGGAGCCGCCGCGCGCCGCGCCGCGCGAGGCCGTAACCGAGCTGCTGGTGGCCCAGGTGCTGGCCGAGCGGCGCCGGCTGCCGCTCGAGCTCGTGCGCGAGGGGCTGGGAGGCGGCGCGCAGCGGCTGCTGCGGTTGGAGGCCTTCCTGAAGGAGCGCCTGTTCGGCCAGGACGAGGCCGTCGAGCGCGTGGCGCAGCGCCTGCGCCTGGCCTGGTCGGGGCTCGGCCAGCGCCGCGGCCCGCTGGCGGTGCTGCTGTTCCTCGGGCCCACGGGCACGGGCAAGACCGAGCTGGCGCGCCTCTTGGCGGAGTTCCTGTTCGGCAGCCCCGACGAGCTGGCGCGCTTCGACATGTCCGAGTACATGGAGGAGCACAGCGTGGCCCGGCTGATCGGCGCCCCGCCGGGCTACCTGGGCCACGACGAGGAGGGGCAGCTCACGGAGCGGCTGCGGGCCCGGCCCCACGGGGTGGTGCTGCTGGACGAGGTCGAGAAGGCCCACCCGCGCGTCTTCGACCTGTTCCTGCAGGTCTTCGACGCCGGGCGGCTGACCGACGGCCAGGGGCGCGTGGCCGACGCGCGCCACTCGGTCTTCGTGCTGACCTCGAACCTGGGCGGGGAGGCGGCGCGCGAGCGGCTGGGCTTCGCGGCCGGGGCGGCGCCCGAGGCCTCGGCCGCGGCGGCGCTGGAGGACGCCCGGCGCTTCTTCCGTCCGGAGCTGCTCAACCGCGTCGACGAGACGCTCGTCTTCCGGCCGCTGGGACGGGCCGCGGCCGAGCGCATCGTGGAGCGCCTGGCCGCGGAGCTGTCGGCCAGCCTGACGGAGAAGCACGGCGCGCGCCTGCGGCTCGAGCCCGAGGCGCTGAGCTTCCTGGCCCAGCAGGGTCTGAGCCCCGCCCACGGCGCGCGCGAGCTGCGGCGCGTCTTCGAGCGCCTGGTCACCTCGCAGCTCTCGGCCCTGGCGCTCTCCGGCAAGCTGGCCCGCTGCCCCGCCTGGCGCCTGGCGCACGACGAGGGCGGGGTCTACGCGCTGCCCGACGAGGGCTGAAGCGGAGCCTCGGCGCGAGGGCGCCTCTGTCAGGCGAGGGACAGGTCCGTCTTCGGGAAGTCCCGGCCCAGGCAGAGGAGCGGCTCGCCCGCCAGGCGGGCCACGGCGTAGGCGAGGCAGTCGCCGAAGTTGAGCTGGGCCGGGTGCCGGCCGCGGCCGAAGCGCTCGTAGGCGGTCACCGCCTCGCGCCAGTGCTCCTCGCCGAAGGAGACCGTCTGGGCGTCCCACTCCCGCAGGAGGCCCTGCAGCAGCCCACGGGCGTCGCGGCCGAGGCGGGCGCTGAGGACGATCCCGGCCTCGGCCAGGGTCGGGGCCCCCACGGCCAGCGTCCCGGCGCGCGCCACTTTTCGCACGAGCTCCTCGAAGCCGGGCTCGCGCAGCACGATCCCCACGATGGCCGAGCTGTCGAGGATCACACGCCCTCCGGGCCGTAGCCGAGGATGCGGTCCTCCTCACGACGGGAGAGCGGCTTCCCCAAGGCCTTCCTCGGCACGGCGGGCCACACGTCCCGCTCGAGGTAGCGCAGGATGTCGGCCTCGCGATCGCGCCTGACGACCCGCAGGCGCAGCCGGACCAGGCGCTCCTCGAGGGCCTTGCGGATGCTCTCGGTCTTCGTCTCCCCGGCGAGGCGGGACGTCTCCTCGGCCAGCCGCTCGACCTCGAGGTTCTTGATGTTCAGGGCCAAGGCGGCCTCCCTCGGGCAGAATAGGGCAGCCTGGTAGAAACAGTCAACCGAGGTGTACTGCAGCCGCAGGCTAGCGGCTCGGCCCCTGGGAGCGCGGCCCGCCGCCGCAGCGGCAGTCGAGGCAGCCGTGGGTGGCGCAGGTGCCGCAGCTGCGCTCGAGCTGCCGGCGCAGCGCCGTGCGGGCCCGGTGCAGCCGCACCCCGGCGTTGTTGGGGGTGATGCCCAGCTCCTGCGCCACCTGCGCCACGGGCTGCTCGGCCAGGTCCACGCGGCGGATCATCGCGGCGTAATCGGGCTTGAGCGCCGGCAGCAGCCGCTCGATGCAGGCGCAGACCTCGCCCCGGAGCTCCGGCTCGAAGGCTGCGTCGGCCTCGTCGGGCTCGCCGGCCAGGCGGCGGGACTCGGCCCCGGCCCGGCGGTAGTGGTCGGTGAGGGCGTTGCGCAGCAGGCGGTAGAACCAGGCCACGCTGCTGCCGGGGTCCGCGACCGTGCCGCTCTTGCGGAGTCCTCGCACGAACGCGGCCTGCAGGATGTCCTCGGCCTCGGCCCGGCTGCCCACGCGGCGCTCCAGGAAGGCCAGGAAGCGCCGGTGATTCTCGACCAGCGCCGCCACCACGGCGGGGTTCTCGGGGGGACCGGCAGCGGGCATGCGGCCATGGTAGCGCGACCAACGGCGTGGCCCGACGCCGACACGCGCCGCCGGGCGCGACCTCACCGAACCCTCACCTGGGCCTCACCCGCGCCTGAGGCGGATCCCGCTGACGGGCCGCAACTTGTACTCGGTGCGGGGGTGGCGCCGCGGCCGCTGGCGCGCGGCGGGCCCCGTGACGCGCCGAGCGAGGGAGGCAACCATGACGACGGGACGCGTGCTGGCAGTCGGCTTCATCTTCTTCTGCACGGCCATGGCCTGGTCGATCCTGGGCGGGTCGGTGGTGGCCCGCACGGGCGAGTCGGACCAGCGCCTGGCCCACGAGGTGGCCCAGCTGTGGGGCGGCCGCCACGAGCAGCACGCCCCCACCGCCAGCTACCCGGTGCCACGCGAGGTCGAGGAGGAAGTGGACGGGCACGACGCTGCGGGCAAGCCCGCGCGGGTCAGGCGCACGCGGGTGGTCTTCGACGACGTGGCGGCGCCACTGCAGAGCAGCCGCGTGCGGGTGCGGCTGGACGTCGACCACCGCCGCAAGGGGCCGCTCTGGTACCCGACCTACGCCGTGGCCTTCGAGGGGCACTACGTCTTCCGCAACCCCGACCGCGAGGCGCGCTTCGTGACCGTGCGCCTGCCCTTCCCGGCCAAGGAGGGCCTCTACGACGCCTTCGTGCTGCGCTTCGCCGGCAGCGAGGCCGGGACCGTCACCGACCTCTCGCAGGGCGCCACGGCCTCGGCCCTGCTGGCCCCCGGGGCGGAGGGGCGCCTCGACGTGACCTACCGCTCGCGCGGCCTGGGCACCTGGACCTACGTCATGTCCGACGGGGTTGGCCAGGTGCGCGACTTCGAGCTGCAGGTGGCCACCAACGTCGACGGCATCGACTTCCCGGCCGGCACGCTCTCGCCCACCGCCAAGGCCCGCCAGGCCGGCGGCTGGGAGCTGCGCTGGCGGTTCGAGAGCCTGGTGACCGGTCAGCGCATCGGCCTGGAGCTGCCCAACAAGCTCAACCCCGGGCCGCTGGCCGCGCGCATCACCTTCTTCGCCCCGGTCGGGCTGCTCTTCTTCCTGACCGTGATGGTGCTGCTGGGCGTGCTGACCCGCCAGAGCCTGCACCCCATGAACTACTTCTTCCTGGCGGCGGCCTTCTTCGCCTTCCACCTGCTGCTGGCCTACCTGGTGGACCACGTCGACATCCACGCCGCCTTCGCGGTCTCGTCGGCGGTGAGCGTCTTCCTGGTGGTCAGCTACCTGCGGCTGGTGGCCGGGGCGCGCTTCGCGCTGCTGCGGGCGGGGCTGGCCCAGCTGGTCTTCCTGGTGCTGTTCAGCTACGCCTTCTTCTTCGAGGGCTACACCGGCCTGACCGTCACGATCGGGGCGATCCTGACGCTCTTCGCGCTGATGCAGATCACCGCCCGGGTGGACTGGAACGAGGTCTTCGGCGGCCGCGCCGAAGCGGCCGGGGCCGGGCGTTGAGGCGCGTCAGGCCGGGGCGGCGGCCCGCGGGCCGTGGCGCAGGCGGCTGCCCAGCCGCTGGCGGTCGAGGGGCAGGGGCCGGGTGGCCTTCACGAAATCGCGCAGGGTCTCGACGAAGCGCAGCGGCTGGTCGCGGTGCGGGAAGTGGCCCGCGCCCCCGAAGACCTCCAGGCGGCTGCCCGGGATGCGGGCGTGGGCCTGGCGGCCGTGCTCCACCGGGATGAGGGGGTCCTGCTCGCCCCAGACGATGAGGGTCGGCAGCTCCTCGGCCAGGTAGAGCCGGTCGTGGGCGCTGACCCGCTGGCCGCCCAGGTCGATGATGCCGCGCACGGTGTGCAGGAAGGCGCGGCGGGCCCCGGGCTCCTCGAGCGAGACGAAGCTGCGCCAGGTCTCCTCGAGGTCGGCGCTGGCGCGCAGACCCAGGCTGCCCAGGGCGTGGACCAGCCGGCCGACGCTGTTGCGGCCGGCCACGCACAGCCAGGGCAGCACGACCTCGGCCCCCGGCAGCGCGGCCGCGCGCAGCACGGCGTGCACCTCGCGCCCCAGGCCGCCGCTCGAGACCAGCACCAGGCGCTCGCAGCGCTCGGGGAACTGGTAGGCGAACTGCAGGCTGACGCCGCCGCCCAGGGAGTGCCCGACCAAGGTGCCGCGCTTCAGGCCCAGGGCCTCGAGCAGGTCGCGCACGGCGTTGGCGTAGGCGCCCAGCGAGTAGTCGCCCTGGGGCTTGCCGGAGGCGCCGTGGCCCAGCAGGTCGGGGGCCAGCACCGTGTGGCCGCGGGCCAGGGCCGGCAGCACCTCGTCCCAGGTGGACGAGGTCCCGGCGATGCCGTGCAGCAGCACCAGCAGCGGGCCGCGCCCCGCCAGGCGATAGCTCACGCGCTCGCCGTGCAGGCTGATCTCGGAGCGTTCCAGGGGCACCACGGCCACACTACGCCCCGGCCGGGGGGCGGTCAAACGTCGAGCGCGGCCAGGAAGCCCCCCGCGGCCTGACGGAACGCGTCGGTCCACTCGTGTCCGCCCTCGAAGACCACGGCCTGCACGCGCCCGGCGAGGGGCGCCAGGGCCGCGAGGTCGCCGTCGAGCTTGGCCTGCGCGTACCACGTGTCGTCCCGCCCGCGGCCGAGCAGGGCCGGCGGCAGGCGCGCGCCGCCCTGGGCCACGTCGGGGGGGACGTCCCCGCCGAGCGCGATCACGCCCTGGCTCGGCACGGCCGCCGCCGCCCGCCAGGCCATCGAGGCGCCCTGCGAGAAGCCCGCGAAGACGAGCGCGCCCGCCACGGCCAGCTCGCCGCGCAGCGCGGCCACCACGGCCTTCACGTAGGCCACGTTGTCGGCGATGGCCTGCTCGCGGTCGAGCCGGGTCATCCAGCTCGCCACGACCTCCTGCGTCCTGGTGTTGTAGAACCGGTGCAGCCCGAGCACCGACACCCGGTGCCAGCGCGTGGCGCCCGGGATGGCGGAGAGGTCGGCCAGCAGCCCGTCCGCCCCCTGGGCGTACCCGTGGAAGCCGACCAGCAGCGGCGCGGGGCCGGCCGTCTCCGCCGGCGCGACCAGGTAGCGTCCCACGGTGACGACGGGCAGGGTGCGGGCGACGATCTCCATGGCCCGTGACCGTACCATGGCCGCGCGACGGCCGCCGGCCCGGCTCAGTCCCCTTCCTCGCGCGACAGCCGGTAGCCGGCCGACTTGACCGTGCGGATCGACGGCGCCAGGCCGGGCAGCTTCTCGCGCAGCCGGCGCACGTGCACGTCCACGGTGCGCGTGCGGGTCCCCTCGGGGTCGGCGTAGCCCCACACGTCCTCGAGCAGCCGCTCGCGCGTGAGCACCCGGCCGCGGGCCTTGAGCAGCGCCACCAGCAGGGCGAACTCCTTGGCGGTCAGCTGCACCGCCTCGCCCTCCCAGCGCGCCGTGTGGCGGGCCTCGTCCACCTCGAGGCGCTCGAACAGCAGCGGGCCCTCGGGCTCGTCGCGCCGCACCAGGCGCCGCCTCAGGGCCCGCACGCGGGCCACCAGCTCCTTCGGGCTGAAGGGCTTGACCATGTAGTCGTCGGCCCCGATCTCGAGCCCCACGATGCGGTCGGCCTCGTCGCCGCGGGCGGTCAGCATGACCACGGGCAGGTGGCGGGTGCGTGGGTCGCGGCGCACCTCCTGGCAGAGCGACAGGCCGTCGAGGCCCGGCAGCTGCAGGTCGAGCACCAGCAGCTCGTAGCCGCCGGCGCGCACGCGCTCGAGCGCCCGCCGGCCGTCGCCCAGGGACTCCACGGCCCAGCCGTCGGCGCTCAGGTAGTGCGCCAGCAGCTCGACGATGTCGGGGTCGTCCTCGACGACCAGCGCGCGGCCCTTCTCGGCGCGGGCCTCGGAGGCGGGGGGCACGGGCGAAGGCTAGCAGGCGCCGTGGGGGGCGCCAAGCGCTTCCGCCGCGCCCCCGACGGTGCCATACTCGGCGGCACCACCTGAGCAGAGGAGCTGCCATGCCCCGCATCGTTCGCTGCGGCCTGATCCAGGCCCGAAACGTGCTCGGCCCCGAGGCCGGGCTGCCGGCCATCAAGAAGGCCATGCTGGCCAAGCACCGCCCCCTGATCGCCGAGGCGGCCCGCAAGAAGGTCAAGATCCTGTGCTTCCAGGAGCTCTTCTACGGCCCCTACTTCTGCGCCGAGCAGGAGCCGCGCTGGTACGAGCTGACCGAGAGCGTGCCGGACGGGCCCACGGTCACGCTGATGCGCAAGCTGGCCAGGCAGCACCGCATGGTGCTGATCGTGCCGGTCTACGAGCAGGAGCAGGCGGGCGTCTACTACAACACCGCGGCGGTCATCGACGCCGACGGGCGCTACCTGGGCAAGTACCGCAAGACCCACATCCCGCACTGCAAGCCGGGCTTCTGGGAGAAGTTCTACTTCCGCCCCGGCAACCTGGGTTACCCGGTGTTCGAGACCGCCTACGCCAAGGTGGGCGTCTACATCTGCTACGACCGCCACTTCCCCGAGGGGGCCCGGGCCCTGGGGCTGGCCGGCGCGGAGATCGTCTTCAACCCCTCGGCCACCGTGGCGGGGCTGTCGGAGTACCTCTGGGAGCTGGAGCAGCCGGCCCACGCGGTGGCCAACGGCTACTTCGTGGGGGCCATCAACCGGGTCGGCACGGAGGCGCCCTGGAAGATCGGCGAGTTCTACGGCAAGAGCTACTTCTGCGACCCGCGCGGCAAGATCGTGGCCCAGGCGCCGCGCGACCAGGACGCGCTGGTGGTGGCCGACCTCAACCTCGACGTCATCGACGAGGTGCGCGCCACCTGGCAGTTCTACCGGGACCGCCGGCCGGACGCCTACGGCCCGCTGGTGGCGCCCTAGGACACGGGGGCGCCATGGCCATCGACCTCTCCACCACCTTCACCGGGCTGCGCTTCGAGAACCCCTTCCTGCTCTCCTCGGCGCCGCCGACCGAGTCCGAGAGCAACATCCTGCGGGCCTTCGAGGCCGGCTGGGGCGGGGTCGTGACCAAGACCATCGGCCTGCACCCGGTGGTCAACGTCAAGGGGCCCAAGACCAAATTCCTGCGCGCCCACCCCCCGGGCGGCGTGCTCTCGATGAACAAGGGCCGCGACGGTGTGCTGCACTCGTCCTGGAACTGGGAGCTGATCTCCGACAAGCCCCTGGACTGGTGGCTGCCGCGGCTGGCGCGCATCAAGCGCGCCTTCCCGAACCGCGTCCTGATCGCCTCGATCATGGCCGGCTCGGGCAGCGAGAAGGAGCTGGAGCACTGGCGCACACTGGCGCGGGCCTGCCAGGAGCAGGGCGTCGACGGCCTCGAGCTGAACCTGTCCTGCCCGCACATGGACCGGGCCGACATGGGCTCGAACATCGGCAAGGACGAGGCGCTCTGCTCCTTCGTGACCCAGACGGTCAAGGAGGTCGCGAAGGTGCCGGTCTGGGCCAAGCTCACCCCGGCCACCAGCAACATCGCCCTCGAGGCCGGCGCCGTCTTCCGCGGCGGGGCCGACGCGGTGGTCTCCTCGAACACCTTCCCCTCGCTGCCCGTGATCGACCCCGACACGCTGGAGTTCGAGGTCAACGTGGACGGCCTGGTCTCGAGCGGCGGCCTGGGCGGGCCGGCCATCCTGCCGCTCTCGCTGGCCAAGATGTCCGAGATGACGCGGGCCTTCCCCGACAAGAGCTTCTCGGGCATCGGCGGCATCAGCGAGTTCCGCCACGCGCTCAACTACTTCCTGCTGGGCTGCGGCACGGTGCAGGTCTGCACGGCCGCCATGCTCGACCACGCCGTGGGCCCGGGCGTGATCAAGGGGCTGATCGCGGGCTTCCGCGAGTTCCTGGAGACCAACAAGCGCGGCTTCCAGAAGCTGGAGGACTTCCGCGGCCTGCTGCGCGACCGCGTGGTGGCGCACTCCCGCATCCGCCGCCCCGACGACGCCGACTACCAGGGCGGCTACGAGCCGCAGGAGGGCTACGCCGAGCCCGAGGGGCCCCAGGCCGACTAGCGCAGGACGGGCCGCGTGGCCGCGGCCCGCGTGACATCGGAGGCACGTCCATGAGCAGCACACTCGTCAGGAACGGCACCATCGTCACCGCCTCGGACCGCTACGAGGCCGACATCTACGTCGACAAGGGCGTGGTCACGCTGATCGGCCAGGGGCTCAACCTGCCGGCCGACACGCTCATCGACGCCTCGGGCAAGCTGGTCATGCCCGGCGGCATCGACGCGCACACGCACCTCGACATGCCCTTCGGCGGCACCACCTCGGCCGACGACTTCGAGAGCGGCACCATCGCGGCGGCCCACGGCGGCACCACCACTCTCGTCGATTTCGCCATCCAGGACTTCGGCCAGGGGCTCTTCCCGGCCTTCGAGGGCTGGATGAAGCGGGCCGAGGGCAAGGCGGTCATCGACTACGGCTTCCACATGATCGTGCGCGAGCTGACCGACCAGGTGGGCGTCGACATGGACCGGCTGGTGCGCCACGAGGGCATCAGCTCGTTCAAGCTCTTCATGGCCTACCCGGGCGTCTTCCAGGTGGACGACGCCACCATCTTCAAGGCCCTGCTGCGCACCCGCGAGAACGGCGGGCTGATCTGCATGCACGCCGAGAACGGCGGCGTGATCGACACGCTGGTCAAGGAGGCGCTGAAGCAGGGCCACAAGGCCCCCAAGTACCACGCCCTGACGCGCCCGACGCGGGCCGAGGGCGAGGCCACCGGGCGCGCCATTGCCCTGGCCGAGATGGCCGGCGTGCCGATCTACATCGTTCACCTGTCCTGCTCGGACGCGCTCGAGAAGGTCAAGCAGGCCCGCGACATGGGCCTGCCGGCCTACGCCGAGACCTGCCCGCAGTACCTGTTCCTGTCCTACGACGACTACGAGCGGCCGGGCTTCGAGGGCGCCAAGTACGTCATGTCGCCGCCGCTGCGCGAGAAGTGGCACCAGGACGCGCTCTGGAAGGGCCTGCTCAAGAACGACCTGCAGTGCATCTCCACCGACCACTGCCCGTTCTGCATGAACGAGCCCGACCAGAAGCCGCTCGGGAAGGACGACTTCTCCAAGATCCCCAACGGCGCGCCCGGCATCGAGACGCGCCTCAGCCTGGTCTGGGACGGCGGCGTGCGCACGGGCCGCATCGACCCGCACCGCTTCGTCGAGCTGGTCTCGACCAACCCGGCCAAGATGTTCGGGCTGTGGCCGAAGAAGGGCACCATCGCGGTCGGCAGCGACGGCGACATGGTGCTGTTCGACCCCGACCGGGAGCTGACGCTCTCGGCGGCCACGCACCACATGAAGGTGGACTACAACCCCTACGAGGGGCGCGTGGTCAAGGGCGCGCCGGCCCTCGTGCTCTCGCGCGGCGAGGTCATCGTGGACCACGGCGTCTTCAAGGGCCGCGCGGGCCGCGGCCAGTTCGTCAAGCGCCAGTCCGGCCGGCCGCTGGTGCCGTGAGCTCCGCGGCGCCGCGCGTGCACGCCGACGGGCGGGTGGAGCTCCTCGACACCGCGCGCATCGAGAGGAGCCCGCTCTACAACGAGGACCTGGCCCCGGTGCCGGTGGCCCGGCGCGACTGGACCACCTACAACTACGCGGCGCTGTGGATCAGCATGGCGCACTGCATCCCCACCTACATGCTGGCCTCCGGCCTGATGACGGCCGGCATGAACTGGTGGCAGGCGCTCCTCACGATCCTGCTGGGCAACACCATCGTGCTCGTGCCGATCCTGCTCAACTCGCACCCCGGCACCAAGTACGGCATCCCCTTCCCGGTCTTCGCGCGCGCCGCCTACGGCACGGTGGGCTCGAACATGCCCGCCCTGATGCGGGCGCTGGTGGCCTGCGGCTGGTTCGGCATCCAGGCCTGGATCGGCGGCGAGGCCCTGCAGACCCTGTTCACGGTGCTGGTGCCCGGGTGGCGCGAGCTGCTGGGCTCGGGCCTCCTGGGCCACACCACCACCGAGTGGCTTTCCTTCCTGCTGTTCTGGGCCATCAACGTGGCCATCATCTACAAGGGCATGAACCTGCTGCGGCTGGTCGAGAACTGGGCCGCCCCGTTCGTGCTGGTCATGACGGCCGTGCTGCTGGGCTGGGCCATCCGGGAGGCCCACGGTCTGGGCCCGCTGCTGGCCCAGCCCGGCCGCCTCGGGAGCTTCCGGGAGTTCTGGCCGGTGTTCGTCCCCTCGCTGACGGCCATGATCGGCTTCTGGGCCACGCTCTCGCTGAACATGCCCGACTTCACGCGCTTCGGCCGCAGCCAGCGCGAGCAGATGCTGGGCCAGGTCGTGGCGCTGCCCACGACCATGTCGGTCTTCGCGGCCATGGGCGTGCTGATCACCAGCGCGACGGTGATCATCTACGGCGAGGCCATCTGGGACCCGATCAGGCTGGTGGGCCGCTTCCAGCAGCCGGTGGTGGTGGCGATCTCGATGTTCACGGCCGTGGTGGCCACGCTGGCCGTCAACATCGCCGCCAACGTGGTCTCGCCCGCCAACGACTTCGCCAACGCCTTCCCGCGCCTGATCTCCTTCAAGACCGGCGGCCTGATCACGGGCCTGATCGGGATCGTGATGCAGCCCTGGAAGCTGCTCGCCGATCCCTCCGGCTACATCTTCACGTGGCTGGTCGGCTACTCGGGCGGCCTGGGCTCGATCGCGGGCGTCCTGATCGCGGACTACTGGCTGGTGCGCCGGCGCGAGCTGCAGCTCGAGGACCTCTACCTCGAGCACGGCGCCTACCGCGGCTGGAGCCGGCCGGCCGTGGTGGCCACCGCCCTGGGCTGCGCCGTCTCCTGGGCGGGGGTGGGACTGCCCTGGCTGGGAGCCCAGCTCGGCCTTCCGGGCCTGGAGCGCGTGGGCCTCTGGTTCAAGCCGTTGTTCGACTACGGCTGGTTCGTCGGCTTCGGCCTGGCCTTCGGCGTCTACCTGCTGTGGATGCGGTGGCGTCCGGTCGAGGCGGGCGGTGCGGTTCCGGCGAGCGAGGTGGGCCTATGAGCACGACGACGACGACCGCCGTTCCGACCATGACCGGCGAGGAGATGGTCGCGCTCTGCCGCCGCCACACCATCTACGAGTGGTCGGTGCAGTCCAAGGTCGACCCGCTGCCCGTGGCGCGGGCCGAGGGGGTGTACTTCTGGACCCCCGAGGGCCAGCGCTTCCTGGACTTCAACAGCCAGCTCATGTGCACCAACATCGGGCACTCGCACCCGAAGGTGGTGCGCGCCATCCAGGAGCAGGCGGCGGTGCTGGCCTACGCCAACCCCTTCATGGCCACCGAGCCGCGCGCGCGCCTGGGCGTCAAGCTGGCCCAGATCACGCCCGGCGACGTCGACACCTTCTTCTTCACCAACGGCGGGGCCGAGGCCAACGAGAACGCCATCCGCATCGCGCGCGTGGTGACCGGGCGCCACAAGGTCATGGTGCGCTACCGCTCGTACCACGGCGGCACGGCCGGGGCCATCGCTCTCACGGGCGACCCGCGCCGCTGGGCCTCGGAGCCGGGTATCCCCGGCATCGTGCGCGCCCCCGACTTCCACAAGTGGGGCCGGCGCGAGGCCGAGCCGCTGGACGCTTGCCTGCGCGAGCTGGAGGACGTGATCCGCTACGAGGGCGGGCAGAACATCGCGGCCTTCATCGTGGAGACCGTGGTCGGCACCAACGGCATCCTGGTGCCGCCCGACGGCTACATGCAGGCCGTGCGCGAGCTGTGCGACCGGCACGGCATCCTGCTGATCGCCGACGAGGTCATGTGCGGCTTCGGGCGCACCGGCAAGTGGTTCGCCGTGGACCACTGGGGCGTGGTGCCCGACATCATCACCATGGCCAAGGGCCTGACCTCGGCCTACGTGCAGCTGGGCGCGGTGGGACTGAGACCGCAGATCGCGCAGGCCTTCCGCGACCGGGCCTTCCCGGGCGGGCTGACCTACAACAGCCACACGCTGGCCTGTGCCACGGCTCTCGCCACCATCGCGGTCTACGAGGACGAGGGCCTGATCGAGAACGCGGAGCGCCTGGGGCGCGTGCTGAAGGAACGCCTGGCGGAGCTGCAGCGCAAGCACCCCTCGGTGGGGGCCGCGCGCTCGATCGGCCTGTTCGGCCTGGTCGAGCTGGTACGCGACCGCGCCACCTACGAGCCCATGGCGCCCTACAACGGCACCTCGGACGAGATGGCGGCCCTGGGGCGCTTCTTCCGCGAGCAGGGCCTCTACACCTTCGTGCGCTGGAACACGTTCTTCACCAACCCGCCGCTGATCGTGACCGAGGCCCAGCTCGAGGAGGGCCTGGCCGTCGTCGACCGCGGGCTCGAGATCACCGACCGGGCCGTGAAGGGCTGAGGAGGCGGGCATGGCGACGGCGACGCAGGCGGGTCTCGCGACGGTCACGCACTGGATCGACGGGCGGGCCTGGGACGGGCCCGTCGAGCGCTGGGGCGACGTGACCAACCCCGCCACCGGCGAGCGCAGCGCGCGGGTGGCCTTCGGCGGCCCCGACGTGGTCGACGCCGCGGTGGCCGCGGCCACCCGGGCCGCGGCCGAGTGGCGCGCGGCCTCGCTGGCCGTGCGCGCGCGCGTGATGTTCGCCTTCCGCGAGCTGCTCGAGCGCCACAAGCTCGAGCTGGCGGCCATCCTGACCCGCGAGCACGGCAAGGTGGCGGCCGACGCCCTCGGCGAGGTCAACCGCGGCCTCGAGGTGGTCGAGTTCGCCTGCGGCCTGCCCCAGCTGCTGAAGGGCGAGTTCTCCGAGGGCGTCTCGAGCAGCGTCGACAGCTACTCGATCCGCCAGCCGCTGGGCGTGGTGGCCGGCGTCACGCCCTTCAACTTCCCGGCCATGGTGCCGATGTGGATGTACCCGCTGGCCATCGCCTGCGGCAACGCCTTCGTCCTGAAGCCCTCCGAGAAGGACCCCTCGGCGGCCAACTTCAGCGCCGAGCTGCTGGCGAAGGCCGGCCTTCCGGCCGGAGTCTTTGGCGTCGTGCACGGCGACAAGGCGGCTGTCGACGCGATCCTGGCCCACCCCGGCATCCAGGCGGTCAGCTTCGTGGGCTCGACCCCCATCGCCCGGTACATCTACGAGCACGCCACGCGCGCGGGCAAGCGCGTGCAGGCCCTGGGGGGCGCCAAGAACCACATGGTGGTGCTGCCCGACGCCGACCTCGAGCTGGCGGCCGACTCGGCGGTCAGCGCGGGCTACGGCTCGGCCGGCGAGCGCTGCATGGCCATCTCGGTGCTGGTGGCGGTGGGCGACGTGGCCGACCGGCTGCTGCCGAAGATCCGCGAGCGCATCGCGCGGCTCAAGGTCGGGCCGGGCGACCGGCCGGGCATGGAGATGGGGCCGCTCGTGACCCGCGAGCACCAGGCGCGCGTGGCGGGCTACGTGGACCGGGGCGTGGCCGAGGGCGCCCGGCTGCTCGAGGACGGGCGCCGCCTGAAGGTGCCCGGCCACGAGGGCGGCTTCTTCCTGGGGCCTTGCCTGTTCGACGGCGTGACACCCGACATGACCATCTACAAGGACGAGATCTTCGGGCCGGTCCTGTCGGTGGTGCGCTGCGAGGGCTACGAGCAGGCCCTCGCGCTCGTCAACTCGAACCCGTGGGCCAACGGGGTCGCGATCTTCACCAACGACGGCGGCGCCGCCCGGCGCTTCCAGAACGAGGTGCAGGTGGGCATGGTGGGCATCAACGTGCCCATCCCCGTGCCCATGGCCTACTACTCCTTCGGCGGCTGGAAGGCCTCGCTGTTCGGCGACGCCCACGTGCACGGCCGCGAGGGCGTGCACTTCTACACGCGCGGCAAGGTCGTCACCGCCCGCTGGCCCGAGCCGCAGCACCGCGGCGTGAACCTGGGCTTCCCGCAGATGAAGTGACGGGCGGCCGCCGGCGGTGAAATTCGTCACACCCCGCCGGGCGCGTCGGCGCTAGGATCGAGGTACACGGCATCCCTGCCCGTTCGGCCTCCCGCCGTGGGGGAGCGCACCATGACCCGCCTCGCCCTCCTGGCCAGCCTGCTGCTGGCGGCCGGCGCGCCCGCGCTGGCCCAGAACGCGATCACGCTCACGTCCCTCTCGGCCTACGGGAACCTCCAGGCCGGGGGGGTGGTCGCGCTCGTCTCCGGCGACGCCAACTCGAACGCCTCGGCCTCGCTCGAGTGGCGGCCGGCCGGCGGGGCCTGGACCTACGCCCACCCGCTGGTGCGCATCGACGCCACGCACTTCGTGGGCAGCCTGTTCTGGCTGAGCGCCGGGACGGCCTACGAGGTGCGCGTGACGCTGGCCGACCCCGACGGCGTCTCGGGCTCGCCGGCGGTCGCGGCCCTCGTGACCCGGCCCGACACGCTGCCGCAGCCGACGCTGCGCACGCTCTACGTCGCCACCACCGGCAACGACGCCAACCCCGGCACCAACCCGGCGGCGCCGCTGCGGACGGTCCAGCACGCGGCCGACCTCTCCCAGCCCGGCGACCTGATCTCGATCCAGCCGGGCGTCTACCGCGAGAGCGTGAGCGTGACCACGTCGGGGACGGCCGCCCAGCCGATCGTCTTCCGGGGCGTGACCGGGGCGATCCTGGACGGGGCCGACGCGGCCATCGCCGGAGGGGGCGTGAGCTGGGCGGCGGCCGGGGGTGGCGTCTACTCGCGGGTCACCGGCTTCGCCACGGACCACGTGGTGACCGAGGCCGGACGGCTCTATCGCTACGACACGCTGGCCGCGCTCCAGGCCCTGGGGGCCGGGGCGCCGGGGGGCTTCTTCTTCGACGGCACGACCCTGCGCGTGCGCTTCGCCGACAACAGCAGCCCGGCCAGCCACACGATGCACGTGGCCAGCCAGGAGAACGGCTTCTACCTCGACGGGGTCTCGAACGTGCGCATCGAGAACCTGGAGATCCGCCACTACGGCTCGGACGGCTACGGCAAGGGCGTCTACCTGCGCTACTCGGCCGACTGCGTGGTGCGCACGTCGAGGATCCACGAGGTCGAGTCGGCCGGTGTCTGGATCAAGGGCGGCGACCGGCACCGGGTCGAGGACAACGAGATCTGGGACACGTCGATCTTCAACTGGCCCTGGGACTTCACCAAGGGCAGCAGCGCCGAGAACAACGCCGTGGTCCTGACCGACGACGTGGGGCGCGGCCACGTCGTGAGGCGCAACACCATCCACGGGCAGTTCTCCCAACACCGACGCGGTGGCGCTGATGAACCCCGGCAACTCGACCTGGATCTGGCTGCGCAACAACGTCATCGCGGGGACGCGCTACGTGCTCGACAAGGTCAACCCGGTGGCCTGGTACGGCGACTGGGACGACGTCTACACCAGCGACCCGTCGCGCTTCGTGACCTGGATGGGGACGCACTACAACACCCTGCCCGCCTACCAGGCCGGCACGGGCCAGGAGCCGAACGGCCTCTCGGCGGCGCCACAGCTCGTCAACCCGGCTGCCGGGGACTTCCGGCCGGCCCCGGGCAGCCCGCTGATCGACCGCGGGGTCTTCGTCCCCGGCATGAGCGACGGCTTCCTGGGTGCGGCGCCCGACATCGGCGCGCTGGAGTACGACCCCGTCCCCGTGGAGCTGCAGGGCTTCACGATCGAGTAGCTGCCTCGGGAGGCTCGCCCAGCCCGACAGCCTGCCGCGCGAGACTTCCGGTGGCGTTCGGCACGGAGAACGCAGTGGCCCGAGCGGGCCGGCCCGGCCGGTCGCAAGAGCCGGGAAGGGGGACAGCATGGCAGCCTGGCGACGAATCGGCAGCACGGCCCTGGCCTTCTGCGGCTGGGCGCTGGCGGGCACGGTCTCGGCCCAGCAGGTGGTGGACACGGCTGGCCGGGCGCCCGAGCAGACCTTCTACGAGAACCTCTGGGTGGAGAACGGCGCGCCCACGATCACCCTGAACTGCGGCGGCTACTGGTGGTGCGACCCTGCCGTCCGCCTGGACCTCACCAACAACGGCCGCGGCTTCTTCGTCGCCGAGCCGGGCGACTACGGCACGCTCCTGATGCTCCTGCACAGCGTCACGGGCTCGGGCCGGTTCGCCTTCGTGAAGGCGCCGCTGGCGCTGGGTTGGACCACGTCGATGCCGCCGCACAACGGCAGCAGCCTGAGCATCTACGGGCAGGGCAACGGGCGCCTGACCGTGCAGGACTACGGCAGCCAGGTGGTCGGCCGCAACCTGTTGCGCTTGATCAACAACGGCCCGGTCACGCTACGCTTCGAGAACGCCGCGAGCGGCGCGGCCTGGGGCTTCGGCTCGATCGTGGCCGAGGACAAGTTCTTCATCAGCAAGGGCGGTGCAGCCGGCCTCGACCTCACCCTCGACGGGGCGGGGAACCTGGTGATCCTGGGGACGCTGACCCAGCTTTCCGACCGCAACGCCAAGCGCGACGTGCAGGAGATCGACGGGCGGGAGCTGCTCCGGAAGCTGGCGGACCTGCCCCTGTCGAGCTGGAGCTACAAGGCCGACGGGCAGGCGGCCCGGCACGTCGGGCCCATGGCCCAGGACTTCTCGGCCGCCTTCGGCCTGGGCCACGACGACAGGCACGTGGCCCCGTCCGACGTGGCGGGCGTGAGCCTGGCCGCGGCCCAGGCCCTCCAGCGCGAGCTGGAGGCGCGGCTGGCCGAGAAGGACGCGCAGATCGCCGCGCTGGCCGAGCGCCTGGCGGCGCTGGAGCGGGCTCTCGCCACGCCAGCCGCCCAGGCGGTACAGTAGCCCCATGCGGGTGGTGGTGGCCGGCGGCACGGGCTTCGTCGGCCGGGCCGCCGTGGCGCGGTTGCTGGCCGCGGGGCACGAGCTGG
>JBDIBD010000043.1:0-17220 GCA_039812725.1 Vicinamibacteria bacterium
CCGGTCGAGCGCCCCGGCCGCTGCGCCTCCTGATCCTGGGCGGCACCGGCTTCATCGGGCCGCACCAGGTGCGCTACGCCCTGGCGCGCGGTCACCGCGTCACGCTCTTCAACCGCGGCCGGCGCCCGCAGGCCTGGCCGGCCGCGGTCGAGGAGCTGGTGGGCGATCGCAACACCGGCGACCTGGCGGCCCTGGCGGGGCGCGAGTGGGACGTGTGCATCGACAACCCCACCACGCTGCCCTTCTGGGTGCGCGACGCCGGCCAGGCGCTGAAGGGCCGCGTGCGGCACTACGTCTTCGTCTCGACCATCTCCGCCTACGCCTCGGACGCGCGGCCCGGGCAGGACGAGGACGCGCCGCTGGCCGAGTACCGCGGCGAGGACGCGCTGAAGGAGACGCAGGAGACGCTGCGCGCCGACCTCGAGGGCCTCTACGGTGCGCTCAAGGCCCGCTCGGAACGCGAGGCCGAGGCCTGGTTCCCGCGCCAGGTCACGGTGGTACGCCCGGCCCTCATCGTCGGCCCTGGCGACGAGACCGATCGCTTCACCTACTGGCCCGTGCGGCTGAAGCGCGGCGGCGAGTACCTGGCGCCCGGCGACGGCCGCGACCCGGTGCAGCTGATCGACGCACGCGACCTGGCCGAGTGGATGGTGCGCCTGGCCGAGCAGCGCCAACTGGGCGTCTTCAACGCCCTGGGCCCGCGCCGCGAGCTGACCATGAAGGGACTTCTGGACGAGGTGCGCGCCGGCACGCGCGCGCAGGCCACGCCGGTCTGGGCCGCGACGGCCTTCCTGGAGCAGCAGAAGGTCGCCCCCTGGAGCGACCTGCCGGTCTGGATCCCGGCCGCGGGCGACACGCTGGGCTCGCACCGCCGCTCCAACGCCCGGGCGGTGGCGGCCGGGCTGACTTTCCGGCCCCTGCGCGAGACCGCACGCGACACGCTGGCCTGGTTCGAGACGCAGCCGGCCGAGCGGCGCGCGAAGCTGCGGGCCGGCCTGTCCGCCGAGCGCGAGGCCGAGCTGTTGGCGGCCTGGAAGGCCTCGCGGCGCGGCTGACTCGAGCACGCTCGACGGTGGCGCGCCGACCGAACCGGCCCGCCTTCAGTGGACGACGAGCTCGTACGCGACGGCCTTGGTGGCGGGGCTGCCGGGCTCGAAGGCGCGGCGGTACTCCAGCCGCAGCGTGGCCGTCCCGGCCCGCTGGGTCGTGAACCGGAAGCGCGTGCTGCCTCCGACCCCCACCCGCGGCGCTCCCGCGCTGGCGATGTACTCGGGCTCGCCCGCGGACGCGAGGGCGTCCGCCGGCGCGCAGACCCAGGTCCAGCTGTACCCCGTGCTCGGGTTGCTCTCCAGCGTGACGATGACCTCCTGTCCGACGCCCACGCGGAAGCTCCCGCCGGAGTCGGTCTCGGTCAGTTCGATGGCGTAGTCGGGGCCGGTCACGTTGTCGTTGCCGCACCCCCCCAGGCAGGCCGCCAGCCCCGCGATCACGACGCTCCTGGCCAGCATGTCGCGCTCCCATGGCCCCCGCTCGCGCGCCGCCGGCCCGGCGGCGGGCCGGGCGGCGCGGGGCGACGTCGAGGGCTCCGCGCCCTGGAGTCGAGTATGACTCCGCTCGCGCCCGGCCGGGGCGGGGAACTCATGGCCGCCGAGGCGGAGTCGGCCGGCCTCGCCTCGCGCGGCGGCGGAGGCCCTCCCGCGCGCTTCGGCCACGCTATCCAGCCGCAGGCCCTCGACGGCGCCGAGGGCGTTCTCCAGGCTCCGTCACTCCAGCTCGCCGGGCACCGTCGACGCTCCACCGCCAGCCAGTTCAGGCGGCCTCGACCGCCTCGAGAAGCCGTTCCTCGGCCCTGCGGAGCTCGTCCGGTCTGCCGTGCCGGCTCGCCTTGAACGCCTCGAAGAAGCGGATGGTCTGAACTCGCCCGTAGCCCCGCACGATGATCGCCATGGGGTTGAAGGCGCGCGAGCCCGCCCAGTGCTCGAAGACGCTCACCTCGACGGGCTTCGGATCGGGCCACTGGGCGCGCCGCGACCACTTGACCGTCACGAGGCGCGCGCCGACGCGCGGGAGGATGCGGCTCTCCACGTGCTCCTTCCAGTGCGGGCTGTCGGAGTACACGAGCACGCCGACCTTGCCCTGCGCGCCGAAAGTGCGCCTGAACCGCCACACCAGGACCAGGCCGCGCGCCACGCTGTAGGCGCCCCAGCCCAGGAGGACAGGCACGACGATCGGCAGCAGGACCACGAGGAGCAGGACCCCGAGGACGGTCGCGAGCTGCCGACCTGCCCCCTTCCTCGGATCGCGTTCCATCTTCCGGCGAACGCTGTCTCGCCGCAGCCTCAGTGCGCGCCCAGCTTGGCGGCCACCTGGAAGCGTGCGCACTCCGAGACGGTGCCGCGACAGTACTGCCTCTTCAGCAGCTCCGCCACGGCCGGCATGTGCTCCATCTGGTCGTTGAAGAAGATGCACGTCGGAAGGCGGTCGCAGTCCATGCGCACCTCGGTCAGGTTGGACGTCTCCGCCGGCGACGATACCGCCCGGACGCGCCCGAGACAAGGGCGCGCTCGCTCGCCGGCCGCACCGGTTCCAGAACCATGTAGCCCGCCACCGCGAGGGTCTCGTTCGCCGCAGGAGGCAGCGACACGGCCGGCTCGGGAAGGTGAACCGAACCAAGCAAGTGCCCCAGAAGCATCGTCCTCATCCGACGATCACTCTCGCACTCGCGTGGTTCGCCGGACACTCCGGATCAGCTGCGAGGGCCGCGCCGTCGGTGGCCATCGCGGACCTCGTCAGCTCCTGCAAGCGCTCGTCGAGCGGAGGCTCACGGGATGATCGGCAGGAACATGAGGAAGGCCAACTGCCAGCAGGCTGCAACGCCGAGGATGGCTGCGACAACTGGTAGGGGAACCGTCGCCTGGGCTGGGCGGGCGGGGAGCCGCAGGCGGCGGGCCACGTGTTCAGCCAGGAAGCAAAGAGCGAGAACGCCCGGCAAGAGCGCGCCGGAGAACGCAGCGTGCTCAGCCAGGCCGAGCGCGCTTGGGCCCCAGCATCGCGTCATGGCTCCGCCCGCCAGCGCCCAGCCGGCGTGCATGACGGAAGCGATACCCCACAGATGGACGGGCACAAACCAAGTCGAGTCAGAGGGTGCTCGCTGCCTACCGCCGCCGTGGGGCGGGCCGAGCGGATGACGCCATACCCTGATGATGGCACCCCACTGGAGGACGAGCCCCGCCCACAGGACGTGGTACTTCCACACGTCGCGAACCAGGACCAACCCGGGGGAATCCCATGGATACGAGCCCACTACCCGGTAGACACCGGGGCTCGCTCAACGGGTCCGCGAGCACAAGGCACCATCGTCGGCACCGACCCGCCCCCAAGCCGCCCAACACTGGGCCTCAGCTGCAAGGGCCGACCTTCACGAGCGCCTCCCGCGCAGCGCAGCCGACGGGAGAGTAGGCACCAGCACCAAGCGCCCCTTGTCAGCTACAAGCCCTTGTTGGGCCGCATCGTCGCTACTTCGCGCCTTCCTGTGCGATCCGCACGCAGATGCAGAACTCCTCGTACACGCCAGGCTGGGCACCACGCCGCTCTAGTGCACCACGGAGGGCTGCAGGAGAGGCCTGTTCGCCCTCAAAGGGCTCATCGTTGACCAGCTCCAATCGCAGGACGTTCGGCAACAGGAATGAGTACCGGACAAGGCTCCAGGGCTCGCCAGACGTCTTCCCGTCTTGCTCTCGCAAGTTGAGGATCGTTCCGCCCGATACTGCGGACGCGTATCCGCCAAAGCGCTCGGGAGCCTTACCATCTTCAGCAAGGGTCGCCTCGTACTCACGATCCCGCACTGCTGAGAAGCCAATAGTCGCAGCTTGGCCCGAGGGACCCGGATCAGCCGAAAGACAGCGCCATGCCCCCAGCAAGGCTTGGTCCCTCGGAAGCTGAGGAACGGCATCAAGGGGGGACTCGAAGTCGTAGCACCCGGAAAGCGCGAGGGCAGCACCGAGAACGGCAGCCCGGAGCGTTCTTGTCATCGCGGCACCTCCGCACGTCCGCCCAACAGTGGGCTTCAGCTGCGAGGGCGCGACCTTCACGAGCGCCCCTCAGGCCGGAGCCCTTGCTGCCGGGCTATCAGCCGACAAGGCAGTATGCACCAGCACCAAGCGCCCCTCGTCAGCTGCAACCGGTTGTTCTGCGGCCCACCGGTCGGTGCCCACTCACGTCGCTTCGCCTGACGGCATGGCCGCGAGCCGAGGCGTCTCGTCTGGCCACACGTACTGGTGGAAGACGAAGGGCATCGCCATGATGTTGCCCAAGAAGACCACTGCCACCCACAACGCCTTCTGTTGTTGGGGTACGCGTTCACTTGTCACGACATACGCGACCGAGAAGACCTGCAGCGCTCCGATGAGTAGGATCGTTCCCAAGTGAGCTAGGAAGACGAGCACCGCGATCAGCGGTCCACCGTGCCGTCCGGCGCCGCCTGACACCTGCCCGATGACCGCGCCCACGATAACGAACGCGAGAAAGAGAGCCAGGTAGATTAGTGGCCACGCGGTTGCGAGGCCGACGAGGACCTTCATCGGCTTATTGAGGCGCACTCAAGTCTCCTCCGGTCCGCGGAACACCGGGCTTCAGCTGCAGGGGGCCGGACCTTCACGAGCGCCTCTCGACCGGAGCATGCCTGCCGAGCTATCAGCCGACAGGAGAGTATGCACCAGCGCCAGGCGCCCCTTGTCAGGTCAAGCCCTTGTTGGGCGACCCCTCACGCGACTGCCAGGCTCACGGCCGGAAGACGACGGTGTAGGTGTGTGGCGTGTAGCGGCTGAGCTCAGTTCGTTGCTCGCTGTCGTACTCAGCGACGCTGATAGTCAGGCGGTAGTCTGTCACTCGCGACACGTCCCCACGCCATGTGGGTATGCCCTCGTCGATCGTCATGTGCTCGCCTGTCTCTGGCCAGCAGTTGAACTGGCGTGACGGGGGATCCCAGGTGTAGCTGAAGACCCTGTAAATGCAGCGGTCCGCACGACCCGAGGTTCGGAGGTAGGCGCGACCGGTGTACATCCGGTCCAGGCTCAGCGTCAGCGTGCCATCGGGGCCTGGCATGACCTGCCGGGCGGATGCCCCACCCGGCGGGCCGTCCCAGATCTCGTAGCTGTCCAGGGTCGGCGGGTCGTCTGAGCGACACGCAGCGCCCGCGAGTAGGAGCACCACGCACAACTGCTGGACTCGCTTCACGATGCCACTCCCCGGTGCCCGCCGAACACTCGGCTTCAGCTGCAAGGGGCCGACCTTCACGAGCGCCTCCCGCGCGGCCCAGCCGACAAGAGAGTATGCACCAGCACCAAGCGCCCCTGGGCAGCTGCAGGCCCTCGTCCGGGCGCCTCTTCGTTCTCCGCGGCCGTCAGCCGTTCCGAAGACCGCCAAGGCGGCCGTGGCGGGACGGCTCGCGGGCCTGGATTCCATCGCGCCTCGCGCACCCTCGGGTGTCGGCCGAACATTGTGCAAGGGGATGGCGCCATTCCGTCGGGTCGGTATCGATCCGGGGTGGACGTGTGCACGGGGAGTACGTCCTCCGGGCCCGTCTGGTGAAGCCGGAGGCGGCGTGTTACTGCGTCGCGTGGGTTCGGCGTTTCTTGTTCGGCCGGCGTCCGACGAGTGCCTGGGCGATCAGGTGCGGCGTTTCTGCGAGGAGCTCGAGCGCGGCGGACGCGAGGAGTGGCAGGTGAGGCAGGCGGATCAGGCCCTGCGCATGTACCGTCGGACATGCATCCGGCCATTCCGCCGCTGCCCCTCACCGACGGTGGCTCTCGGACGCTCTCGCTTTGCCCGCTCCTCCGGAAGTCGCCCCAGCCGTAGGCTTCCTCAACAAGTGGCCTTTGCGAGCGGCGCCCCGGCGGTCGCGACCGGGCCTCAGGCCGGGGCGCTCGTCGTCGACTCCAGCCCGCCCGCCGCGTGCACGACCGCGCCGTCCACGAGGTCCATGCGCTCGGCCTGCGGCGAGGCGGGCAGGCCCGGCATCCTCATGATGTCGCCGAGCAGGGGGACGACGTAGCCCGCTCCGGCCGCGAGGACGATGTCCCGGACCGTGATCGCGAACTCCTCCGGGCGCCCCACGACCTGGGGGTCGTCGGAGAGCGACTTTTGAGTCTTCGCCACGCAGAGGGGCAGCGCCCCGAAGCCGAGCTTGTCGATCTGGGCCAGGGCACGCCGGGCCTCCTTGGACCAGGCGACCTCGCGCGCGCCGTACATCGCCCGCGCCACCTTCTCCATCTTGGCCGGGATCGGCTCGCTCCAGTCGTAGAGCGGCGTGAACGGCTTCGCCCGGCGCTCGGCATGCGCCACGACCTCCTCGGCGAGAGCCGCGCCCCCGTCGCCGCCGCGGGCGAACGCGTCCGACACCGCGAAGGGCACGCCCCGCTCGGCGCACCACGAGCGCACCACGGCGACCTCGTCCTCGGCGTCGGAGGCGAACCGGTTCAGCGCCACCACGGGCGACTCGCCGAACGTCTGGATGTTCTCGACGTGCTTGGCCAGGTTCCCAAGGCCCCGCTCCACGGCGCGGGGGTCGGGTGTCGTCAGCGCGGCCTTCCCCACGCCGCCGTGCATCTTGAGCGCGCGGACGGTCGCCACCAGCACCACCGCCGCGGTGTCGAGCCCGGCCGACACGCACATGATGTCGAAGAACTTCTCGGCCCCGAGGTCGAAGCCGAAGCCGGCCTCCGTCACCACCCAGTCGGCGCGCGCGAGGGCCAGGCGCGTCGCCACCACCGAGTTGCAGCCGTGCGCGATGTTCGCGAACGGGCCGCCGTGGACGAGGGCGGGGACACCGTCGCAGGTCTGCACCAGGTTCGGGAGCATGGCGTCCTTCAGGAGCACCATCATGGCGCCGACGGCGCGCAGGTCCGCCGCCGTCACCGGCGCCCGCTCGGAGGTGAGCGCCACCACGATCCGCCCGAGCCGCCGGCGCAGGTCGTCGTAGCCCTCCGACAGGCACAGCGCGGCCATCACCTCCGAGGCCGGCGTGATGTCGAACCCGGTCTCCCGCGGCACCCCCTCGAGGACGCCGCCGAGGCCGATCACGACGTGCCGCAGCGCCCGGTCGTTCATGTCGATCACGCGGCGCCAGCTGACGCGGCGCGGATCGATGTCCAGCGCGTTCCCGTGGTGGATGTGGTTGTCGAGCATCGCCGCGAGGAGGTTGTGCGCGGCGCCGACGGCGTGGAAGTCTCCGGTGAAGTGGAGGTTGATGTCGCTCTCGGGCACGACCCGGGCGTGGCCGCCCCCGGTGGCGCCGCCCTTCTGGCCGAAGGTCGGCCCCAGCGAGGGCTCGCGCAGGGTCAGGCAGACGCGGTGGCCCAGCCGGGCGAACCCCTGGGTGAGGCCGATTGCCGTCGTCGTCTTGCCCTCCCCGGCGTCGGTCGGCGTGATGGCCGACACCAGGACGAGGCGCCCGGGGGGGCGGCCCGAGTCGAGGGCGTCGAGCTTGATCTTCGCCTTGTCGAAGCCGTACGGCACGACGTGTGACGGCGCGAGGTCGAGCGCGGCGGCGACCTCGGAGATCGGGCGGGGAGAAGTCGTCTGTGTCATCGAGCGACCTCCACCGAGAAGGAGCCCGTGAGGGTCAACACAGCTCCGATCGTCGGGTGGCCGTCCCGCGCGGCCGGTGTGCGGGCACGCACCCCCGACCCAAAACCATGATGCCACAGTAGGAGCCCGTCAGGATCGCGTCGCTGTACCCGATGGCGCGCCTCGTCCTCGGCCTGGCCATGGCCATGGCCAAGGACTTCTCCCTCACGTCGGTCCACTCCCACGCGCTGCTGCGGGGTGGGCGACGCTCGCGGTACGGGGATCGTCTAGCTCGTCCTGCCTCGCTGCGCGGGCAGCCGTCTCGCCAAGCCGCACTTCTGGCTGCACAGCGTGCTCCGCAACGCGGGAGCAACCGAGTCGCCCGGCGCCTGAATGCCTTGCCGACTGCCCAGAAGCCTGAGGGATGAACTGCATCGCGGCGGAGAATGAGGCCATCCGTGGGTCGCGGCCCTTAGTCCTTGCCCATTGGCCCATTGATCTTCAGGATCCTCAGGCCGCGGGTGCGACACGGACCGTCTCCGCCAGGACGGCCCCGACGACCAGGCCGGCCGGCAAGGCCGCCGTCGGGCCGCCGGCCTTGACAGCCGGCCCAGGACCGCCTAACGTGACTTTCGTTGGTAGGACAACGATTGTCACAGCAACTATCCATGCCGCCGCATCTGGGCCTGCTCATCTGGGCAGCCCTGCGCAGCATTCGGCAGGCCGCCGCCCCGCGGCTGCGGCGCCGACGCCTCAGCTCGCAGCAGTTCTGGCTGCTGGTGGCGCTCGACGAGTGGCCGGGGCCCTCGCTGCGCGAGCTGGCGGCGACGAGGCACATGGACTCGCCCACGGCCTCGCGCATGGTCGATCTCCTGGCGCGGCGCGGCCTCGTGGCGCTCGAGGCCAGCCCGGGAGACCGGCGCCGGCGGGCGATCTTCCTCACCCCGCGCGGCCGCGCGCTGGTGAGGGAGCTGCAGCCGCTGGCCCGACAGGTCCGCCGCTCGATTCGCCGGGGCTTCAGCGAGGCCGAGGTGGAGAGCCTGAGGGATCTCCTGCAGCGCGTCATCGCCAACATGGCGCGGCTCGAGAAGCGGGCGAAGGCCCGCCCGAGCGCCGGAAGGAGGACGAGGTGAGGCACGAGGTCTCCGGTCGGGCGGCGCGACGGGGCCTGGCCAGGCGGGCCGCTCTGGCCGCGGCCGGCCTGGTGGGCGTGGCCTGTGGGGGCCGGGGCGCCGCCCCGGCCATAGCGCCGGCCCCCGTCGTGGTGGAGGAGGCCACTCGTAGGACCGTCGCCCTGCAGCTGCGCGCGGTCGGCAACGTGGAGGCCGTGGACACCGTCACGGTCAAGGCCCAGGTGGGCGGGGAGCTGGTGGGCGTCCACTTCCGCGAGGGGACCGACGTGCGCGCCGGCGACCTGCTCTTCACCATCGACCCGCGCCCCTACGAGGCGGCCCTGCACCAGGCCGAGGCCACCCAGGCTCGCGACGAGGCCAACGCCCGCAACGCGCGCCTCGAGGCGCAACGGGCCGAGTCGCTCTTCGACCAGGGGGTGCTTTCGCGCGAGCAGTTCGACGCCCTGCGCAACTCGGCCGAGGCGCTCGACGCCACCCTGCGGGCCGACGGCGCGCTGGTCGAGGCAGCTCGGCTGAACCTGGGCTACTGCAGCATCCGCTCGCCGATCGACGCGCGCGCCGGCAGCCTGCTGGTCCAGCGCGGCAACTTGATCAAGGCCATCGACGGCGCCCCGCTCGTCGTGCTCAACCGCGTCGACCCGGTCTTCGTCTCCTTCTCGGTGCCGGAGCGCCGGCTGGCCGAGGTGAAGGCCGCCCGGGCCGCGGGCCAGCTGGCCGTGCTGGCGACGCTCGCCGGGGAGGAAGCCCAGCCCCTCTCCGGAGAGCTCAGCTTCGTGGACAACTCCGTCGACCGGACCACGGGCACGATCAGGCTCAAGGCCAGCGTCCCCAACCGGCAGCGCCGCCTGTGGCCGGGGCAGTTCGTCGACGTGCGCCTCTCGATCGGGAAGCAGGCCGACGCGGTCGTCGTCCCCAGCCCCGCCATCCAGACGGGGCAGTCCGGCGCCTTCGTCTTCGTGGTGCGCCAGGACCTCACGACCGAGGTTCGGCCGGTGGTGACGGGCCCCGAGGTGGACGGCGTGGTGGTGGTCGAGAAGGGCGTCGAGGCCGGCGAGCGGGTCGTGACGGACGGCCAGATCCGCCTGGTGCCGGGATCGAAGGTCGAGCTCAAGCCGCCCGTGACGACCCCCGGCCCCGCTGCCGCAGGAGCCCGGCCGTGAACCTGGCCGAACCCTTCATCCGCCGCCCCATCGCCACTACGCTGATCATGCTGGCCATGCTGATCGGCGGCGTGGCCGCCTACCGGCTGCTGCCCGTCAGCGACCTGCCCAACGTCGACTTCCCCACCATCCTGGTCTCGGCCAGCCTGCCCGGCGCCAACCCCGAGACCATGGCCTCGGCCGTGGCCACGCCGCTCGAGCGGCAGTTCTCGACCATCGCCGGGCTCGACTCGATGAGCTCCGTGAACGCCCTGGGCGTCACCCAGATCACGCTGCAGTTCAACCTGGCGCGCAACATCGACGCGGCCGCCCAGGACGTGCAGGCCGCCATCGCCAAGACGGCCTCCCAGCTGCCGCCCTCCATGCCGACGCCGCCGATCTACCAGAAGGTGAACCCGGCCGACCAGCCGATCCTCTACCTCTCGCTCAACTCGCCCACCCTGCCTCTCTCGGCGGTCGACGAGTACGCCGAGACGCTCATCGCCCAGCGCGTCTCGATGGTCAGCGGGGTGGCGCAGGTCCAGGTGCTGGGCTCGCAGAAGTACGCCGTGCGCGTGCAGCTCGACCCGGCCCTGCTGGCCAGCCGCGGGATCGGCCTCGACGAGGTCGCGGGGGCGGTCCAGAGGGGCAACGTGAACCTGCCCACCGGGACGCTGTGGGGCCGCAACCAGGCCCTCACGTTGCAGGCCAACGGCCAGCTCACCGAAGCCGCCGCCTACCGGCCGCTGATCGTGGCCTACCGCAACGGCTCGCCCGTGCGCCTGCAGGACCTCGGCCGCGTGCTCGACAGCGTCGAGAACGACAAGGTGGCCTCCTGGTTCCTCGACCGCCGCTCGATCATCCTGACCGTGCAGCGCCAGCCCGGCACGAACACCGTCGAGGTGGTCGACGCCATCAAGGACCTGCTGCCCACCTTCCGGGCGCAGATGCCGGCCTCCGTGAAGCTCGACGTGCTGTTCGACCGCTCGGTGTCGATCCGCAACTCGGTCGGCGACGTGAAGTTCACGCTGGCCCTGACCGTCGGCCTGGTGGTCCTGGTGATCTTCCTCTTCCTGCGCACGCTCTCCGCCACCCTGATCCCGAGCCTGGCCCTGCCGATGTCGATCGTGGCCACCTTCGGGGTCATGGCCCTGATGGACTACAGCCTCGACAACCTGTCGCTCATGGCCCTGACCCTTTCCGTGGGCTTCGTGGTCGACGACGCCATCGTCATGCTGGAGAACATCGTGCGCCACATGGAGATGGGCGAGCCGCCCTTCGAGGCCGCGCTGCGCGGCTCGCGCGAGATCGGCTTCACGATCCTCTCCATGACGCTGTCGCTGGCGGCCGTGTTCCTGCCGGTCCTGTTCATGGGCGGGCTGGTCGGACGCCTGCTGCACGAGTTCGCGGTCACGATCGCGGCAGCCATCCTGGTCTCCGGCTTCGTCTCGCTGACGCTCACGCCCATGCTGTGCAGCCGCTTCCTCAGGCCACCCGCCGAGCAGCACCACGGGCGCTTCTACGCGCTCTCGGAGCGGGCCTTCCAGGGCCTGTTCGGCGCGTATCGGCGCAGCCTCGACGTGGTGCTCAGGCACCGCCGAGCCACGCTCGCGACCTCGGGCGCGCTGCTGGCGGCCACGGTCTGGCTCTTCCTGGCGATCCCCAAGGGCTTCCTGCCCAGCGAGGACACGGGCCAGATCTTCGGCTTCACCGAGGCCGCGCAGGGCATCTCCTTCGAGGCCATGGCGCGCCACCAGCAGGCCCTGGCCGCGGTGGTCCAGCAGGACCCGAACGTCGAGGCCTTCTCCTCGAGCGTGGGCGCCTCGGGGCCGAACGCCGCGGGCAACCAGGGCCGCATCTTCATCCGCCTGAAGGACCGCGACCAGCGGCGGCTGAGCGCCGACCAGGTCATCCAGGAGCTGCGGGCCAAGGCCTCCGCCCTCCCGGGCATCCGCATCTTCCTGCAGAACCCGCCGCCCATCCGCATCGGCGGCCAGCTCACCAAGAGCCTCTACCAGCTCACCCTGCAGGGCCCCGACACGGAGGAGCTGTACCGCAGGGCCGGCGAGCTCGAGTCGCGCCTGCGCGAGCTGCCCGGGCTCCAGGACGTCACCAGCGACCTGCAGCTGCGCAACCCGCAGGTCGACGTCTCGATCGACCGCGACCGGGCCCTGGCCCTGGGCGTCAGCGCCCAGCAGATCGAGGACGCGCTCTACTCGGCCTTCGGCAGCCGCTGGATCTCCACCATCTACGCGCCCACCAACGAGTACCGCGTGCTGCTCGAGCTGCTGCCCGAGCGCCAGCGCGAGGCGGCGGACCTATCGTCCCTGTACGTGCGCTCGGTCTCCGGCAGCCTGGTCCCGCTCGACACGCTGGCGCGCGTGAGCCGCAGCCTGGGGCCCCTGAGCGTGAGCCACTTCGGCCAGCTGCCCTCGGTGACGCTCTCGTTCAACCTGCGCCCCGGCACCGCGCTGGGCGAGGCGGTGGCCGCGGTGGACCGTACGGCGCAGGACAGCCTGCCGGCCACCATCACGACCAGCTTCCAGGGCACCGCGCAGGCCTTCGAGGCCTCCAGCCGCGGGCTGGGCTGGCTGCTGCTGCTGGCCATCCTGGTGATCTACATCGTGCTCGGGATCCTCTACGAGAGCTTCATCCACCCGATCACGATCCTGTCGGGCCTGCCTTCGGCCGGGCTGGGCGCGCTGCTGACCCTGATGCTCTTCCACCAGGACCTGAGCGTCTACGCCTTCGTGGGCGTGGTCATGCTGGTCGGGATCGTCAAGAAGAACGCGATCATGATGATCGACTTCGCCCTCGACGCCCAGCGGCGCGAGGGCCGCAGCCCGGCCGACGCCATCTACGAGGGCTGCCTGGTGCGCTTCCGGCCGATCATGATGACCACCATGGCCGCGCTGATGGGCACGCTGCCCATCGCCCTCGGCTTCGGTGCCGGGGCGGAGTCGCGGCGGCCCCTGGGGCTGGCCGTGGTGGGTGGGCTGCTGGTCTCGCAGCTGCTCACGCTCTACATCACGCCCGTGTACTACACGTACCTGGAGTCCTTCCAGGCCTGGCTGCGCCGTTGGCGCGGCGCGCAGACTGGAGCCGGACCCGCCTTCGACCACGCCAGCTGACGGCCCGCCGTGGGCTGGGCCACCTGTGCCGTGAGCGCTGGCGCTGAAGGCGCTGCAGGGCGCCCTGCAGCGCCGCTGCCTGGGCAGCGGCCTGTTGCACCACTCGGCCCAGGGCAGCCCCTACGCTGCCGAGGACTACCGCAAGGCCCTCGAGGCGCACGGCATCGTCTCCAGCATGAGCCGGCGCGGCAACTGCCTCGACAACGCCGCGATGGAGAGCTGGTTCTCGACCCTCAAGAGCGAGCTGGGGGAGCGCTTCGAGAGCATGGCCGCCGCCAAGCAACGGCTCTTCGACTACATCGAGGTCTTCTACAACCAGAAGCGCCGGCACTCGAGCCTGGGCTACGTCAGCCCGGCCGAGTTTGAGAGGATGGCCGCGGCCGTCGAGACGGCCGCATAGCGAAACTGTCTACCGGAGCGGGGCAAGCTCAACCCGCCCCTTGTCAGCTGCAAGCCCTTGTTCGGCGGCCTTCGTGCTCAGACACGCCCCCTGGACTGTAGTAGCACCGCCCGGACGCCGGGCCCCATAACCAGGTCGCCTGCGGCGCTCGTGAGCACGCGACGCACGGGATCGTCCAGGGTGGCCAGCCTCAACGAGGCCAGCGCATTGAAGCGGACGTCGAGGTCCTCGGAGGCGTCTAACACGCGGTCAGCCAGCGCCTCGCGCACCCCGCCAACGTGGACTACTTGTGCCATCGCCTGTGCCGCCCACTGTCGGACCAGGTCGTCTTCTGTGTCAGTGAGCGCAGCGATCAGGGCATCGGCGCAGGCAGAAGCAACGTCTGGCTCAGACATCGGCGCCGCCCGGATGGCCCTGCACACCTCGACGCGCGCCAGATCGTACTCGAACGGATCTCGGAGGAGCGCCAGGAGGAACGACAGAGCCTCAGGAGCGGGCAGCAACCGCTCGAGGTCGTGCACGGCCTCGACCTTGGCGGGCCACTCGCCGGGGGCCAGCTCCCGAGCTGCTTGAAACCGCTCGATGGCGTCTTGAATCGCGGCCGCGCTACTGCTCACGCTCCCCCCGCGAGTCCGCCTAACACCGTGGATGAGCTGCGAAGCTCCATCGCTTGCGCCGGCTTCGTCAGCTGCACCCGCTTGTCAGGCATCGCGATTCAACCTACGCCAGGCTTCAGGAGCCCTTCGACGACGAGAAGGCTCCCGACGATGAGAAGACCCACCAGCACGGTGAGGAAGGGCCTCCGCGACGTGCGTCCGAGCCGCCTCCCGTCGAGTGCGTAGTGGATCCAGAGTCCGCTCGCGACGGCAAGCCACACAAGCCCAACCGCAGTGCCCCATGCTCCCGCCCACCCGAACACAGTGTCGTGGATGACCATGGTTCGCAGATCGAACTGGGCGACCGGCTGCTGCCTGGCGAACGCCCGGTCCGCACGGGCATGTTGCTTCCTTAGTCGTGTTCGTTGCGCCCATATCCCAAGCTGCGAGGCGGCTGCCAGCACTCTAGCTAAGGCTGCGGAGTGGCACGAAGTGCCTCCGCGCAGCCATTCAGTGATCTTCCCGCCCCCTCGTCAGTTTCAATCTCTTGTTGGGCGGCGCTTTTGACTGAGGTCGATCCAGCAGCCTGCCGACCTCGGCCACGCGGGCGATGACCAAGGACTCAGAGTCGGGAGCGCCCTCGACGTGGTGACGCAACGCGTCCACAACGGCAACAAGGGCCCCTGCGGGCGTGTCCTGCTGCGCCGCCCACGTCATTCCGAGGAGCGGAGCGTCCGCGCTGATGAACACGTAGCCGACTCCGTCGATAGACCTCGTTGGCTCTGGAGGCATTGCAGCGGCGGCCACCGACGCAGACCATGCCCCAGTTATCGCCTTGAGGGTGGCGCTCGATAGCGGGCGCTGGGTCCGCCTCACGCCAACCATCAGCCCAGCATAGACCTGGTCTGGCGATTGGCGCGTGGTTGCGGCGGTCTCATCGCCAACTACGTAGATTGGTCGCTCCACTTCGGCCAGTGTGACGATAGCCTCTTGGCCGCTCCCATCCACACAGAGCGACCACTCGGAATGAAAGGACGGAAAAACAAGCACTCCAGTCTGGCAACTAGGGAGCAGGAGGCGTTGAGTGGCCAGGAAGAATGGCGCCATTGATTTGGTTTCGGAGAAGTCACGGTGAAGTGGAATCAGCCGCGCTTCCATCGCGCGCGCAGGGGAGAGCGCGCATGCGGCGGAAAGAATAGAGGCCGCAATCGCCTCGAGTCGCAAGAGCCCTCCAATAGCGTCCGCCCAACACTGGGCTTCAGCTGCAAGGGGCCGACCTTCACGAGCGCCTCGCAGGCCGAAGCCTGAAGCTGCCGGGCTATCAGCCGACAAGAGAGTATGCACCAGCGCCAAGCGCCCCTTGTCAGCTGCAACCCGTTGTTGTGCGGCTCCTTGCCCTACGAGGCTGCGGCTGCCGATCCCTGGCGGCGAAGTCGTCGCCACCCGGATTCCCAGAGCTTTCGGAACGACCGTTCGAGGAACATGCGCTCCAGGACGGGCGACAGGAAGCCAGCTGGTCGCACCGAGATCCGCTCGTGGCCGCGGATGACCACCCCGCCAGGGGATGGCTCAAAGGAGACGTGGCCTTCTCCCCGCCAGAACCCGCGGAACGACCAGCTGACAGCCTTGTTGGGCTCGTCGTGCGTAACCCGGGCCACGAGGGGGAACGGAAAGCTCTTGAGCGGAACGGCGTACCACCCCCCGCCTCGGTCTTCTGCCTCCCCGAACGACCCGTAGAGCCGCGGCCAATCACGTGGTGACTTGAAGTACGGATACACGTCAGCCGCGTGGAGGTCGACTCTCTCCTCGAACTCAATCAGCACGCCCTGCGCCCCCCACGTTCGTCCGCACAACACCGGAGTTAAGCTGCGAAGCTCCATTCTGGCTAGGCTTCGTCAGCTTCATCCCCTTGTTGGGCGGCCCCGCGCATACCGCTGCATGGCCTCCCTGAACCGCTCGGGATGCAGTCGCATCGAGTAGGACCTGGGGCTGAGATCCATGACGACTAGTGAAAGCGCCTCCTCGTCCGTCAGCTCGCCGACAGGCTTGCCGAAGTAGTACTGCGCCCCAGCGCTCAAGCCCTCGCCCCCGTCGAATACCATGGTGTGGGCGTAGCAGGCCAGAAGGTCCGGTTCCGAGTGCAGCGCCGGAAACCAGAGGCTCCACACGACCATGTTGCCCGTATAGACATGCGTCCGCAGCGGACCAGGCCTCACCGCCGCAAAGACCCGCTTGATGACTACCTGCCGCACGCCCCTCGGATGGACGAGCTGGACCGCGCTCCGGAAGGTCGCGGGCAAGTCCCTCTCCTCCGCCGGTGTGCTGCGGACGACCGCATCGATTTCTGATCGGTACCGGAAGTAGGAGCGGTAACTGACCCACGTACAGACGACTGCAGCTGCACACAGGATCAGGACTGCACAGGTTAGGGCGTACCGCAGCAATCTCCTCATGCCTGCCTCGTCATTTGTCGATCCCGCCGCGCCTCAGCATTGGTCCGCCCAACACCCCGGTTCAGCTGCAAGGGGCCGACCTTCACGAGCGCTTCGCAGGCCGAAGCCCTTGCTGCCGGGCTATGAGCCGACACGAGAGTATGCCCCAGCTCCAAGCGCCCCTTGTCAGCTGCAACCGGTTGTTCGGCGGCGTGGCTTGACCCCGGATGCCCGTGAGAGCTCGGCATACCTCTGCGCGTCGGGGTCGGTAAGGTAGCTGTAGAGAACGAGTGCCTTGCCATCTGCCCCGATGAAGTACTGCTGGTCTACAGCATCGGTTCCCGCCACAACCTCGACATCGACAAGAGGCACCTCTGGCAGGCTTATGACCGACCAGCGACATGGCATGCTCGGGTCCACGGGCTGCCCGCGCGTGCTCGTGCCGAAGTAGGTACGGGCCGAGCAAGTGCCGTCGGCACGGAGAACGAGCTCGTGGGCGTCGGCCGTGGCATATGAGGGCAGATGCTCCGCGTGGAAGTCAGAGAGCGATGCGGCCGTTGCGCGAAACGTGCCGGCGAGGTCCGCCTCGCTGGGCACCGTAGCGGGTGCGTCGTAGGGCACACGACCCATCCAGCAGCCCGAGGCCGTAAGGGCGACAACGGCGACCTTCGCCAATCTAGGCACCACTAGAGTGCTCCGGTAGTCCGCCGAACACTGGGCTTCAGCTGCGAGGGCCCGACCTTCACGAGCGTCTCGGCCCCGCCCAGCCGACAAGAGAGTATGCACCAGCACCGAGCGCCCTCGACAGCTGCAAGCCCTTGTT
>JBDIBD010000044.1:0-16837 GCA_039812725.1 Vicinamibacteria bacterium
GGCCGGGCGGGCGGCGCGGCGGCCAGGTCGCGCACGGCGTCGAGCACCTGGGCCTGGAGCTGCAGGATCTCGCCCTGCATGCGCTTCAGGTGGCGCAGCTCCTCGAGCAGCGGCTGCAGGTCGGGCGCCGGGGCGGGCGCCGCGGCGGCGGTCTTCAACTTGAGGTGGCAGGACGGGCACGTGACGACGCCCTGCGCGTCGGGCGCGGCGGTGATGACGGTCTGGCAGCGCGGGCACTTGCCGGCCATGGCTCCTCCTCGACTCCCCGGCTCGATTCTACGCGCCCCTCAGCCAGGCCCGCACGAGCGCGCCCAGCTCGGTGGGCCGGGCCGGGTCGGGCGGGCGCTCCGGCAGCCGCACGTCGCCGCCGTCGGGGGCCTGTACGAGGTGCGGCAGGTCGCCGGCGGCCCAGGCCAGGCCGGCCAGGCCGCGCTCGTCGAGGAACGCCAGCAGGTCGCGCAGCCAGGACCGGGCCCACGAGCGCGGCAGGCCGCGCGGGTGCGGCCAGGTCTCGGCCCCCAGCTCGGTCACCAGCACCGGCAGCTCCTCGGCCACCGCCCCGAAGGCCCGCTGCCAGGCGCGGCGGCGGCGCAGGAAGCCGCCCTTCCACGGGTAGACGTGGGCCGCGTAGGCCAGCGGCCCGCCCAGGCCGTCGAGGCGCGCCTCGCGGCGCAGCAGCGGCGAGAGGTCGAAGGCCCAGTCGAGCCCGCCCACCAGCACCAGGGTGCGCTCGGCGCCGCCGGACCGCACCGCCTCGACCAGGGCCTGGGCCAGCGGCTGCCACTCGTCCCAGGTCGCGTCGTGGGGCTCGTTCCAGAGGTCGTAGGCCAGGTGCGCGCGGGCGCCGTGCTCGGCCGCCAGCAGGCGCCAGGCGTCGAGGGCCTCGGGCAGCGGCGGCAGGGCGCGCTCGAGGTCGCCGCTGGCCCCGTGCAGCTCGAGCAGCAGGTAGAGGCCGGCCGCCTCGGCCGCGTCCACCAGGCGGCGCAGGCCGGCGCGGTAGTCGTCGCGCTCGAGCACGGCGTCGAGGGCCAGCGGCAGGCGCAGCGCCTGGCAGTTCCAGAGCCCGCGCCAGGCCAGAAGCTCGTCCTCGGGGGAGGCGAGACCGGCGTCCTCGAGCGAGAGCTTGTGCTGGTAGCCCGAGCGGTTCAGGCCGCGCAGCCGCACGGGCACGCGGCCGCGCGGCAGGTCCAGGGCCAGCCCCGGGCCGTCGGTCGTCAGGGGCGCGGGCCACTCCCCAGCTTCGAGCACCTGCCACGGATCGGGGAGGGCGCTCACCGGTGGGGACGGCAGACCGCGGGCGGCTGGGCGCCGGCCTTGCCGGCGGCGGCCGCCGGTGGTACGAGGGAAGCGATGCCTTCCGGCTCTGTCGCGCGAAACGTCGCTGCCGCCGCGGGGATCCTCGCGGCGCTGGCCGGGCTGGCCCTGCCGGCGGCGAACACCTGGGCCTGCGCGACGCCGGCCAACCTCGTCACGAACTGCGGCTTCGACTCGGGCTTCTTGGGCTGGACCGGGGGCTGGACGCTCGACTCCGGGCAGGGCCAGCCGCCGCCGTCGGCCCTGGGGACGGCGGGACCGCTGGAGCCGGGGCCCATGTACGCGGCCGGCCTGGGGCAGTGCATCGGGGTGTCGCCCTCGACCACCTACGGTTTCGGCGCCCGCGCGCAGTTCGTGAGCGGCGGGGCCTTCTCCTGCAGCGTGTCCGTGTTCTGGTACGCCAATGCGACCTGCGACGCGACGGGGTTCCAGGGCTCCGCGGCCAGCGCCAACTTCGTGCCCGCCCCGAGCTGGACGCTTGGCACCGCGTCGTTCACGACCGCGCCGACCAGTGCCAGCGTGAAGCTGCAGCTCATCTGCATGGACACGGTCGTCTTCAGCCTGCGCGCGGACGACTTCTTCCTGGGCCAGGGCCTGACTCCGGTGGAGCTGGAGGCCCTCACGATCGAGTGAGCACGGCGCGCGCTCATCCCCGCGCGGCGCCCAGCGGCCGACGGAACAGCAGCACCAGCGCCAGCACCAGCAGCGAGAGCCCGAACGACAGCGCCGCGCCGAAGGGCAGGTCGCGCGCCAGGGCGAACTGGCCCTGGATCAGCGTGCCGACGTAGACCGTGCGCGCGCCGCCCAGCAGGTCGGGGGCCAGGTAGGCGCCCAGCGAGGGGATGAAGACCAGCACGCAGCCCGCGGCGATGCCCGGGCGGGCCAGCGGCAGCGTCACGCGCCAGAGCCGGCGCCAGGGCCCCGCGCCCAGGTCCGCTGCGGCCTCGAGCAGCGCGCGGTCGAGGCGCTCCAGGCTGGCGAAGAGCGGCAGGATCATGAACGGCAGCTCGCCGTAGAGCTGGCCCAGCAGCACCGCGAAGTCGTTGTAGAGCAGCGGCAGGGGCCCCAGGCCCGCGAGCCCCAGCCAGCGGTTGACGAGGCCCTCGCCGCGCAGCAGGAACATCCAGGCGTACAGCCGCACCAGCAGGCTGGTCCAGAAGGGCAGCATGACCAGCACCAGGAGCGCGCTGCGCCAGCGCTCGGGGGCCTTGAGGGCCAGCCAGTAGGCCACCGGCCAGCCCGCGGCCAGGCACAAGAGCGTGGTGGCCGTGGCCAGGCCCAGGCTGCGGGCGAAGATGCGCAGGTAGAGCGGCTCGCCGGCGCGCGCGTAGTTGGCCAGCGTCAGCACGCGCTCGACGCCGCCGTAGGCGCTGCGCCGCAGGAACGAGGCCAGCAGCATCGCGGCCTGGGGGGCCGCGAACAGGAACAGGAGCAGCAGCAGCGCCGGCAGCAGGAGCAGCAGCGCGCCGCGACGGCTCCTCACGCGCCGCTCCCGGGGGCGTCCTCGAGCCGCAGCAGCGACTCGGGCGGGACGGCCAGGCGCACCTCGTCGCCGCGCTGCCGGCGCTGCGCCTCGGCGGCCCCCTCGGCCACGGTCAGCACCTCGCCGCCGGTGGCCACGCGCCAGTCGGTGCGGTCGCCCAGGTAGAGCTCGTCGTCGAGGCGCCCCGCGAGCAGGTTCTCGGCCCCGGCCGGCGGGTCGAGCACGATGCGCTCGGGGCGCACGCCCAGGCCCACCTCGGCGCCGACGCGCCAGCCGCCGTCGTCGGCGGCCAGCAGGTCGAGGCCGCCGCGCGTGCGCAGCCGGGCCCGGCCGCCCGCCACCTCCGCGACCGTGGCCTCGAGCAGGTTGCGCACCGCCAGGAAGTCGGCCACGAAGCGCGTGCGCGGGCGCTCGTAGAGCCGCTCGGGCTCGTCCACCTGCTCGAGCCGGCCCTGGTTCATGACCGCGATGCGGTCGCTCATCACCAGGGCCTCGTCCTGGTCGTGGGTCACGAACAGGAAGGTCAGCCCCAGGCGCTCCTGCAGGTTCTTGACCTCGACCTGCATCTCCTTGCGCAGCTTCAGGTCGAGGGCCGCCATGGGCTCGTCGAGCAGCAGCACCTCGGGGCGCATCACCAGCGCCCGGGCCAGGGCCACGCGCTGCTTCTGGCCGCCCGAGATCTGGTCGATGCGGCGCTGCGCCAGGCCCGGCAGCCGCACCAGCTCGAGGGTCTCCTCCACGCGCGCGGCGATCTCGGCCGGCGGCAGCCCCTGCAGCTCGAGGCCGAAGGCCACGTTGCCGAAGACCGTGCGGTGCGGGAACAGCGCGTAGTGCTGGAAGACGGTGTTGACCGGGCGGCGGTAGGGTGGCAGGCCGGCCACGTCGCGCCCCGACAGCCGCAGGGCGCCCGAGTCCGGCTGCTCGAAGCCGGCCAGCAGCCGCAGCAGCGTGGTCTTGCCGCAGCCCGAGGGGCCCAGCAGGGTCAGGAACTCGCCGGGCTTGACCTCGAGCGACACGTCCAGCAGCGCGGGCGTGCCGCCGAAGGCCTTGAAGACGCGCTCGACCGAGACTGCCCCGCGCATGGAGTGCTGCGATTCTAGCGGCAAGCGCGGGCGACGCCACCTCATCTGGGGTATAACCAGGCGTCCCGCCCCGACCCCCTCGGCGGCCGCGGGAGCGCTCTGGCCCGGGGTCCCCATGGAAGGCTTGTGGCTGGCCGTGCTGGTGCTGCCGCCCCTGCTGGGCGGAGCGTGCCTGCTGCTCGGCTTGGTCGAGCTCGTGGGCAGCCTGCAGAACCGTTCGGTCAGGAGCCACGAGTGGCCGCGCGTCCCGGGCGTGGTGCTCGCGGCGGAGGTCCGGGAGGACGTCTCCCAGGACGGGATCGCCGCCAGCGTCTCCTGGAGCCCCCGCATCCGTTACGAGTACGCGGTGGCCGGCGTCGGCTACACGAGCGACCAGATCTCGCTCGCGGCGGCGCCCACGACCGAGAAGCTCGCCCAGGCGACGGTGGCCCGCTACCCCCCGGGCTGCGCGGTGACGGTGCGCTACTGCCCGGAGCGCCCGGGGTGGGCGGTGCTCGAGGCCCAGCCAGTGCCGGTACGCTACGGTCTTCTCGTCGTCGCCGGCGCGCTCTTCGCGATCTGGCTGGTGGCCCTGGCGGCGCTGACCGCGTCCCTCCACGTCTCACGCTGAGCCTGCCGCGCGCGGGTGCGTGGTAGCCTTCCCGGGTCAGCCAGGAGGCAGCCATGGCCAAGAAACCCGCGCCCGGAAAGCGTCCCACGCCCGCGCGACCGCGCGCCATCCGCCGCATCGCCATCAACACCGGCGGCGGCGACGCGCCCGGCCTCAACGCGGTCATCCGGGCCGTGGCCATCTGCGCCGAGAACCGCGGCTGGGAGTGCTACGGCATCCGCGACGGCTACAACGGCCTGTTCCGCTCGGGCGAGTACGCCGACGGCGGCCTGATCCGCCTGACCCCCGAGCGCGTGCGCGGCATCACCCACCTGGGCGGCACGATCCTGGGGACGACCAACGTCGGCAACCCGATGAAGTACCCGGTCCGGCAGGCCGACGGGAGCATGAAGGAGGAGGACCGCACCGACGACCTGGTGCGGGCCTTCGAGGACAACCGCCTCGACGCGCTCATCGCGGTGGGCGGAGACGGCTCCCTGACCATCGCCAACCACCTCTCCAAGAAGGGCCTGCGCGCCATCGGCGTGCCCAAGACCATCGACAACGACCTGGACAAGACGGTCATCACGTTCGGCTTCGACACGGCCGTCTCGTTCGCGACGGAGTGCCTCGACCGGCTGCACTCCACGGCCGAGGCCCACCGGCGCGTGATGGTGGTGGAGGTCATGGGCCGCTACGCCGGCTGGATCGCCCTCAACGCCGGCATCGCCGGCACTGCCGACGCCATCCTGATCCCGGAGATCCCCTACGACCTGCGCTGCGTGGTGGCCAAGATCCGCGAGCGCGAGTCGCAAGGGCGCAAGTTCGCCATCGTGGTCGTGGCCGAGGGCGCCAAGCCCAAGGGCGGCGGCTACTCGGTGATCGAGAAGCGCCTGGGCGCCGCCGACCGGCTGGGCGGCATCGGCGAGCGCATCTCGACGCAGCTCGGCGAGCTGTCGGGGCGCGAGTCGCGCCACGTGGTGCTGGGCCACCTGCTGCGCGGCGGCTCGCCCACCTCCTTCGACCGGCTGCTCTCGCTGCGCTTCGGCGCGGCGGCCGTGCGCGCCCTGGCGATCGGCAAGTCGGGGGTCATGGTGGCGCTCGACCCGCCCCGCGTGCGCTACGTGCCGCTCGAGCAGGCCACCCACCGCATGAAGACGGTGCCGCTCTCGGCCGACTCGGTGCTCACCGCGCGCGAGCTGGGGATCTGCCTGGGGGACTGAGGGCGGGCGCTTTCCCGGAGCGGTCGGGTCCGCCGCCGCAGCCCGAGTGGCCAGTCACGCCAACGCTTCCTGTTTGCTAGACTGACAACTACGGGGCACCCGGTCTGGGGCCGACCGCCCCGGCCAGGAAGTGAAACATGAAGAACCTGCGATGCATTGTCTTCGCCGCGCTCGCGTGCGCTGGACTCGCCCATGCGGAAGTCGTCACGGTTCATATGCGCGTGCAGATCGACAGCGTGAGCGACCCCTCGAATGCGCTGGCTTTCGCGCTCGGGCCCGGGGACCTGTTGGCGGGCAGCTACACCTACGACACGGCCACGCCCGACAGCAATCCGCTGTCGTGGGTGGCCGACTACTCCCACACCGGTCCCGACTACGGCCTGGCCTTGTTCGGGGGCGGGCTGCGCTTCGCCAGCGATCCGGCCAACTCGTCCTTCCTGGTTGAGATCGTGGATGGCTACCCTAGCACCGGCGAGGACGACTACACCCTCCGCAGCTACAACAACCTGCTCCTCCCCGGCGGTGTGGTGGTGGACGACGTGTCCTGGAGCCTGTACGACCTCGACGGGACCGTCTTCGCCAGCACGGCCCTGCCGGTACAGCCGCCCGACCTGTCCGCCTACGAGCAGCAGTTCTTCAGCATTACGGGGCACGATCCCTCGCAGCTCTCCGGAGCGTTCGCCGTCTACGGGCACGTCACCTGGGTCTCGCTCCCGTCGGTCGTCACGGTGCAGGTGGCCGGGAGCGTCCAGTCGGTGGACGACCCGCAGGGCCTGCTGGCCGGCCAGGTGACGCCGGGCGCCTCGCTGAGCGCGAGCTACACGTACGACGCGGCCGCCAAGGACGCCAGCCTCCTGCCGACGGTCGGAAGCTACCGCAGTACGCAGGCCCCTGCCGGCCTCAAGGGAACCGTGGGTTCGTTGAGTTTCGGAAGCGACCGCAGCCGCGTGGCTCTCCTGCTGCAAGTGCTCAACGATCACCCCGACTTCCCGCCCGACAGGTACGAGTTGCGCAGCACGAACAACCAGCCCTTCGCCGGCAACCTGGTCCTCGACGGCGTCGCCTGGCGCCTCCAGGACCCCACCGGCCAGGCCCTGGCCGGCACAGCGCTCCCGACCACCCCGCCGGTCCTGGGGAGCTGGCAGAGCCCCGAGGGCTTCACGCTGCTGGGTCACGCGCCTGGGCAGCCCGGGACCTTCCTCATCCGGGCCCAGGTGACCGCGGCGCAGTTGACGGGGACGGCGAAGGCCGGCCGAACGCCCTAGCCCACGCTCTGAAGCCGCACCCGCCCGCCGCAGCGCATCGCCCCGCACGCTCCTTGCATGCTGCCCCCCAACAACCGCACCCGGGACGCACTCCTGTCGCGAACGACTGACTCGACGCGGGGGTCCACATGCCGGACGTCGCCCACGACCACGACGTGCTCGTGCGGCTGGTGGCCCTGGAGGACGAGCTCCGGGGCCTGAAGAGCCGCCTGGACCGGCTCGAGGGGCGCGCGCCCGCGCTCCCGAGCGCGCCGGAGCCCCCGCGTGCGATCGCGAAGCCACCCGAACCCCAGCCCCCGCTCGAGCCGCTGCCCGAGCCGCCGGTCGCGAGCCCGACACCCACTCTCGCGGCCGCGCCCGAAGAGGAGGACGAGGCCGGCGGCGAGAGCCTGGTGGCCCTGGCAGGGACGCTGCTCGTGGCCCTGGCCGGCGCCTACCTCATCCGGGCGCTGACCGACGGCGGCACGCTCTCGCCCGCGGCGGGAGTGGCCCTGGGCCTGCTCTACGCGCTGGCGTTCCTGCCCCTGGCCGCGCGCGCCGCCACGGCCGGGCGCCCGCTGGCGGCCTCCGCCCACGGCGTGACCGCGGCGCTCGTGGCCTACCCGCTGCTGTGGGAGACCACCGTGCGCTTCAAGGCCCTGCCGCCGCAGCTGGCCCTCTTCCTGCTGGTGGGCGTGATGGGCCTGGCGCTGGCGCTGGCGGTGCGGCGCGGCCTGGGGCCGGTGGCCTGGGTGCACACGCTCTTCGCGCTGGCCTCGTCGTTGGGCCTGCTGGTGGCCACGCTGGAGCTGACCACGGTGGCGGCGGCGCTCCTGGCGCAGGCCGCCCTGGTGGAGCTGCTCGTGCGGCGACCGAAGTGGTTCCCGCTGCGCTGGCTGGCGGCCGGCGCGCTCGACCTGGGCCTGCTGACCCTGGTGCTGCTGGTGGGCCGCGCCGAGGGGCTGCCCGAGGGCTACCCCGCGCTTTCGTCGGCCGTGGCGGTGGTGCTGGCGCTGGCCCTGCCGGCCCTCTACGTGCTGCGCGTGGCCGGCGGCACGCTGCGCTCGGGCCGCTCCGTGACGCTGTTCGAGACCCTGCAGCTGGCCGCGGGCGTGGCCATCGGCTTCGAGGGCGCCGCGCGCATCCTGGCGGCCCGCGAGGGCTCGACCTTCGCCCTGGGACTGGCGGGGCTGGCGCTGGGCCTGGTGGGCTACGCGGTGGCCTTCACCTTCGTCGAGCGCCGGCAGGGGCGCGGCGCCAACTTCTACGTCTACTCCACGGCCGGCGGCCTGTTCCTGCTGATCGGCTCGCAGCACGTGCTGGGGCCGGCCGCGCAGGACCTGGCCTGGGCGGCCCTGGCGGTCACGGCGGCCGTGCTGGCGCGGCGCTTCGACCGCACCACGCTGGGCTACCACGCGCTGGCCTACCTGGCCGCAGCCGGGATCGGCAGCGGCCTGTGGTCGCTGACCGGCGGCGGCCTGTTCGGCCAGGCCAGCCTGACGGTGCCGCTCCTGGCGCTGGCGGCCTGGGCCGCGGGCCTGGCCGTCTACGTGGTGCTGGCCCGTGACGGCGAGCGTGCGGGCTGGCCGCTCGTGCCGCGCGCCCTGGCGGCCCTGTGCACCTGCGCCCCCTTGCCCGGCGCCGTGGGCGCGCTGGTGGGCGCCGCCGGGGCCACGGCCGCCACGGTCATGGCCATGCGCACGGCGGCGCTGGCGGTCCTGATCGTGGCGCTCGCCGCGCTCGGACACCGGCGCGGCCCACGCCCGGAGCTGGGCGGGCTGGCCTACCTCGCGCTGGCGGTGGGTGGCCTGAAGCTGCTGTCCCAGGACCTGCCGGCGGGACACGCCGGCGAGCTGTTCGCGAGCTTCCTGCTCTTCGGCGGCGCGCTGGTGCTGGCCTCGCGGCTGTTGCGCGCGCGGCGTTGAGCTTCCGGGCGGTGCGACGCCTCTTTTACGCCGCGCCCGGCTACGCGGCGCAGTTTTGGCGTCGGCCTCGACGAGAAGTCGCGGGCCGGGGCCGGGGAACGGCTCTTGCTTGAGGTGTCCACAGCAAGAAACCGCAGCCCTAGTTGCACTTTGGTGCACCCCGAGAAAGGGGGGACGGGATGAGAGCCCTCTTCAAGGACCAGGAGCACCTGGCCCGCATGGCCGGGTTGTTCGTCGCCGGCATCGTGGCCTTCCTGGTCCTGCAGCAGCTCCTGGTGCCCAAGGGCTTCGGCCTCTACGGCCACTACCGGGCCGGCGCGCTCGACGACAACCGCGCCCGGCCGGTGAGCTTCGCCGGGCAGGCCGCCTGCGCCGAGTGCCACACCGACCAGGCCGCGGCCCGCAAGGCCGGCAAGCACGCCAGGGTCTCCTGCGAGGCCTGCCACGGGGCGCTGGCGGCCCACGCGGCCAACCCCGAGTCCAAGCCCGAGAAGCCCCACGGCCGGGCGACCTGCCTGAAGTGCCACACGGCCAACGTGGCCAAGCCCGCCAAGTTCCCGCAGGTGGAGCCGAGCGAGCACGCCGAGACCGGCCTGTGCACCGAGTGCCACCAGGCCCACAACCCGGGGATGGGGTCATGACCGACCGTCGCCAGTTCCTCGAGAGCTCCACCAAGCTGCTGCTGCTGACCGGCGCCGCCGCCCTGGGCTGGGACCACCTCCAGGCGGGCGAGCCGGAGAAGGCGCCCAACTACCACACGGCCGACCACTGGTGGGCCATGGCGATCGACATCGAGCAGTGCATCGGCTGCGGCAACTGCGTGCGGGCCTGCAAGACCGAGAACGACGTGCCGAAGGAGCCCTACTACTTCCGCACCTGGGTCGAGCGCTACCACGTGGAGGGCGGCGACATCGAGCGCCCCCAGGTCGACTCGCCCAACGGCGGCTACGACGGCTTCCCCGAGAAGTACCACGCGGGCGACGGCTCGAAGAACTTCTTCGTGCCCAAGCTGTGCAACCACTGCGCGCACTCGCCCTGCGTGCAGGTCTGCCCCGTGGGCGCCACCTTCGAGGCCGCCGACGGCGTGGTGCTGGTGGACAAGAGCTACTGCCTGGGCTGCCGCTACTGCGTGCAGGCCTGCCCCTACGGCTGCCGCTACATCGACCCGCGCACCAACACGGTCGACAAGTGCAGCCTGTGCTACCACCGCATCACCAAGGGCCTCACCACGGCCTGCTGCGAGACCTGTCCGACCGGGGCGCGCACGCTGGCCGACCTGAAGAACCCCAAGGACCCCATCCACGAGTTCCTGCGCAAGAACAAGATCCAGGTGCTCAAGCCCCAGATGGCCACCGGGGCCAAGGTCTACTACGCCGGCCTCGACGGCTCGGTCAGGTAGGAGCGAGACATGGACAGCCTCCTGCACGGCGTCGAAGGCTTCATGTACCCGAACGAGATCGAGCTGCAGTGGAGCGTGCTGATCGTGCTCTACCCGTTCATCACGGGGCTGGTGGCCGGGGCCTTCATCCTGGCCTCGCTCGAGCGCGTCTTCCGGGTCGAGGCCGTCAAGCCCACCTACCGGCTGGCGCTGCTGTCGGCCCTGGCCTTCCTGATCGTGGCGCCGCTGCCGCTGCAGCTGCACCTGGGGCGCCCCGAGCGCTCGCTCGAGATGTACCTCACGCCCCACACCAGCTCGGCCATGGCCATGTTCGGCTTCGTCTACCTCTGGTACCTGATGGCCGTGCTGGTGCTCGAGATCTGGCTCGACTACCGCAAGGACATCGTGCTGCTGGCGCGCAGCACGACCGGCCCGCTGCGCTGGGTCTACAAGGCCATGAGCCTGGGCTCCGACAACATCAGCCCGCGCGCCCTGGAGGTGGACGACAAGGTCGGCTACTTCCTGACGGTGATCGGCATCCCCTCGGCCTTCCTGCTGCACGGCTACGTGGGCTTCATCTTCGGCTCGATCAAGGCCAACCCCTGGTGGTCCACGCCGCTCATGCCGATCGTGTTCCTGTTCTCGGCCATCGTCTCGGGCATCGCCCTGGTGATGCTCATGTACATGGTGACCTCCTGGTTCACCGGCCGGGAGATCTCGATGCCCTGCGTCGACACCATCGCGCGCTACCTGTTCTACGCCTTCGTGATCGACTTCTCGCTGGAGATGCTCGACCTGCTGCACCGCGTCTACGAGTCGGACGAGTCCTTCAAGACCCTCGACTTCATGGTGCACACGCGCCTGTACACCTCCCAGGTCATCATCCAGATCGTGATCGGCACGCTGGTGCCGCTGGGCCTGCTGGCCCTGACCCAGCTGGTCAGGCTGAGCGAGTCGGCCCGCAAGGGCACCTACGCCCTGGCCGGCGTGCTGACCCTGATGGGCATCTTCGCCATGCGCTGGAACGTGGTCATCGGCGGACAGCTGTTCTCGAAGAGCTACCTGGGCTACACCACCTACAAGATGGGCTTCGCCACCCGCGAGGGGCTGCTGCCGGCGATCCTGCTGATGCTGCTGCCGTTCGTGATCCTCTGGGTGCTGGTGCGGCTGCTGCCGCCCTGGCACGACGAGCCGCACCCGCCGGCGGAAGGGGCCGCCCAGGCCGCCTGACGCGCCCTCACCCCGTCCCTCTCCCCCTGCGGGGGGAGGGGGCAAGAGGCTGCAGGTAGACTTCGCCGGGAGGAGCCTCGCCTGGACCCGAGAGCGGAACGCGCCGCGGTCGTGGTGGCGGCGGTGGCCTCGTTCCTGGCGCCGTTCTCCGGCTCGGCCACCAACGTCGCCCTGCCTTCGATCGCGCGCGACCTGGGCCTCGACGCCGTCGCGCTCTCCTGGGTGGGGATGGCCTACCTGCTGGCCGCGGCGGTCGGCCTGGTCCCCTTCGGGCGCCTGGCCGACATCCACGGCCGCAAGCGCGTCTTCACCTGGGGCGTGCTCGTCTACGCGGCGGCCTCGCTGGCCTGCGCGCTCTCGCCTTCGGCCCGCGTGCTGCTCGGCGCGCGGGTCCTGCAAGGCCTGGGCGGTGCGGCCATCTTCGGCACCAACGTCGCCATCCTGACCTCCGTGCTGCCGCCCGGTCGGCGGGGAGCGGCGCTCGGGCTCAACGTGGCCTCGGTCTACCTCGGGCTGTCGCTCGGGCCGTTCCTGGGCGGGCTGCTGACCGAGCAGGCCGGGTGGCGCAGTCTCTTCCACCTCAGCGCCGCGCTCGGAGTCGTGCTGGCGGTCGTGGTGCAACTCGGGCTGGCGGGCGAGTGGCGCGAGTCGCACGGCGAGCCCTTCGACGCGGCCGGGGCCCTGCTCTACGGCGCGGGGCTGCTGGCGTCGATGTACGGCTTCTCGCGGCTGCCCTCGCAGTCGGGCGCCGGGCTCGTGGCGGCCGGCCTGGCCCTGCTGGCCGGCTTCGTGGCCTGGGAGCGGCGCGCCGGCCACCCGCTGCTGCCGATGGGCCTGTTCCTCGAGAACCGCGTCTTCGCCTTCTCGAACGCCGCGGCCCTCGTCAACTACAGCGCCACCTTCGCGGTGGGCTTCCTGTTGAGCCTCTACCTGCAGTACGTCCAGGGCCTGAGCGCGCAGGCCGCCGGCCTGGTGCTGGTGGCCCAGCCGGCGGTCATGACGGTCGTGTCGCCGCTGGCCGGCCGGTTGTCCGACCGCGTCGAGTCGCGACGGGTCGCCTCCGCCGGCATGGGGCTGACGGCCATCGGGCTGGCCCTGCTGTGCGCGCTGTCGACCACCACGCCGCTGGCCTTCACGATCACCTGCCTGGTCGTGCTCGGGTGCGGCTTCGGCCTGTTCTCGTCGCCCAACACGAACGCGGTCATGGCGGTGGTCGAGAAGCGCCAGTACGGCGTGGCCTCGGCCGCGCTCGGCACCATGCGGCTCTCGGGCCAGATGCTCAGCATGGCCATCGCGATGCTGCTGCTGAGGCTGTTCGTGGGCCCGGTCGCGCTGACGGCCGAGCGCCGCGAACCGCTGGTGGCGGCCACCCGCGCGGCCTTCGCCGTCTTCTGCGGCCTGTGCGTGCTGGGTGTCTTCGCCTCGCTGGCCCGTGGCCAGCGCCCGCCGGCCTCGCGGCCCGTCTGCGACCCGAGCTAGCGGGGCCCGACCACGTTCCAGTTGGTGGGCGTGGGCGAGCCCGAGTCGGGCGTGGTGAACACGCCGGCAGTGCGCTGCCGGTGCAGGTCCAGGTGCCAGACCACCAGCTTGCCGCTGGTGGCGTTGCGCCAGACCAGGTCGTTGCTGCCCACCACCGGCGCCGCCGCGTCGGGCCCGTCGGGGCCGACGCCGTAGTCGCCGCCCGCCACCACCTGCCAGTTGTTGTCCCCGGCGGCCATGGGGTTCGTGAAGTTGCCGTCGCTGCGCACCATGAGGTGGTCCAGGTTCCAGGTCACGATGCGGCCCGACGTGGAGTTGTACCAGAGCAGGTCGCGGTTGCCGTCGCGGTTGAAGTCGAGGGCCGCCTCGACCTCCCAGTTGGCGTCGACGGCCTGGTCGGGCGACGGGATCACGTTGCCGATCTTGGTGGCGCCAACGAGGGCCCACACCACCAGCTTCTGGGTGGTGGTGTTGCGCCACAGCAGGTCGGGCCAGCCGTCGCGGTTGAAGTCGCCGGTGGCCGAGAGCTTCCAGTTGGAGGGCAGGGGCGAGGCGCCGAGCAGCGGCACGGCGGCGCCCTGCCGGTCGGTCCCGCTGGGCCCGCCGAGCCGCCAGAGCTCGACCGTCCCCGACGACGGCCGGTAGACGACCAGGTCCTCGAAACCGTCGTGGTCGAAGTCGTCCACGCCGGCGATGACCTCGTCGGCGGTGGGCGTGGGCGTCAGGGTCACCAGCGCGGCTCGCGTGGTGCCGTTCATCAGCCAGGCCTGGGTGACGTTCGAGCTGTTGCGCAGCAGCAGGTCGGTCTGGCCGTCGCGGTCGAAGTCGCCTTTGGCCGGAAAGGCGTCGCGCCAGCGTATCCAGTCCACGACGGGCGTCACGTGGGGGCTGGCGTCGAGGCTGCCGTCGAGCGTGTCGAAGGTGTACAGAATCGGAGTGAAGTTGGGAGCGAGGCCCTGCACGAAGAGGCGGTTGCGGGTGGGGTCGAGCGCCATCCTCTCGGCCAGGACGTGTTCGCTCACGCCCGGGCCGAGCGCGACGACGGCGCCGGTCGCGGGGTCGATCCTGACCAACTGCAGGCTCGTGCCCGTGTTGTTCGTGCCGTAGAGCACGTTCTCCTGCGGGTCATACTCGATGTCGGCGATCGAGTTGGCCGCGCCCGTCAGGACCGGGCTGGCGAGGATGCCGGTGCCGGTCGTGGCGCCGGTGTCGAAGGTGAAGATGCGTGTTTCGTTCTCGCCCACCAGCTCGCCGAGGGCAAAGAACCGGTGGCCGCCGGCGTCGAGGGCGCCAGCGCCATAGCTGAGGAACGCCCCGCTGACTGCTCCCGTCCCCAGGGGCGTGAGGGCGCCGGTAGCCAGGTCGATGCGGCAGAGCCGGGGCAGGTTCGCCGCGGACGCCTGTATCGCGTAGAGCAGGCCCGCCCGCTCGTCGTATTCCAAGGCGGGGAATCCGGTCCCGTCGGTGCCTGGGATGGGCGGGCCCGAGAGCACGGCGCCGTCCCGCAGGCTCAGGGTGTAGACGTGCCAGTCACCGCCGCCGCTCGGCTGGTCGACGGTGAGCATCCGCTGGCCCAGCGGATCGAGGGCCACGACGGTCGAGAAGAAGTCCGGTGGATTCTGGCCGCCCGACAACAGGGTCGTGGCGCCGGTGGTGGGGTCGATCCAGGCCACGCTTTCGCCGCCGCCGCTGGCGCCTTGAATGGCCCACAGCTCCTGTGCAGTGGCGGGTCCGCCCCAGGCGAGCAAGGTCAGGGCCAGGGCCAGGCAATCGACGGGTGTGGCGCGCAAACGGACCCCCTGGGAGCAGACGACCGCATTCAACGGGATGTTTTCAGTCTACCACGGCCACGGCAACCGCCTGGCTGCCAGCCGGTTTCAGCGCGCGTCGGCGCAGGTGAAGTCGCGCAGCACTCCGTCCTGGTCGAAGTACAGGACGTACATCATGTCGCTGGCGTGGAAGACGCGCGTGACGGGCCAGCGCCGGCCCTTGTCCAGGACCTCGCTCCCGCGCGGCCCCGGCCAGCGCGCCGCCAGGGCGCGCAGCTCGGCCTCACCCTGCGGAGACTGCACCAGCGGGCTGCCGTCGTCGCGCAGGCCGGCCACGACCTGCTCGAGGCGCGGCTGCTGCTGCACCAGCCGCTGCAGGCGGCCCTGGTGGGCGGCGTAGCGGCGGGCGTCGAAGTAGGCCGAGCCCAGCAGCAGCGCCAGGCCGAAGGCCAGGAGGGTCACGAAGCCCGCCAGGGCGAAGACCAGCGCGCGGCGCATGGGGAGGGCCCGCCGCGCGGCGCGCGGCGGGCCCGGTGCGTCTACTGGCCCAGGCCCAGGCCGGCCAGGGCCTTGGCCGGGTTGATCAGGCCGTGGCCGAAGTTGTTGTCGCGCCCGGCGGGGCCCAGGTCGTCGGCGAACTGCTCGAGCGCGCTGCGCACGGCCTTGCCGCTGGTGATGCCCTGCGAGACCAGCAGGGCGGCCGCGGCCGAGACGTGCGGGGTGGCCATGCTGGTGCCGATCAGCCCGCCGTAGATGAACTGCGTGTAGACCCCCTGCGGGGCCAGGTCGAAGTCGAGCGTCTGCTGGAAGACGAAGTCGGGGTAGCCGTCGCGGCCGGCGTCCTCCAGGTCGCCGCCCGGCGCCACCAGGTCCACCTCGGGCCCGAAGTTCGAGTAGAACGCGCGCTGCTTGGAGCCGTTGACGGCCCCCACCGCGATGACGTCGTCGAAGGCGGCCGGGTAGCCGACCGGGCCGTCGTCGTTGCCGGTGGCCGCCACCACGATCATGTCGGCCGCGGCGGCGCGCTGCACGGCGGCGCGCTCGGCCTGGGAGGGGAAGGAGCCGCCCAGGCTGAGGTTGACCACCTTGGCGCCGTTGTTGCGGGCGTAGTCGATGCCGTCGGCGATCGAGGCGGTCGGGCAGCCCACCAGCTCCTCGTCGTACCAGGGCAGGCTGAGGCAGGCCTTGATCGGCATGATCGTCACGCCGTAGGCCAGGCCGGCCATGCCGACGCTGTTGTTGGTGGCCTCGGCGATGGTCGAGGCCACGTGCGTGCCGTGCCCGTCGTCGTCCCAGGCGTGGCCGCTGCCGAAGATGGCGTCGTAGGGGCGCGTGAAGGCCGTGCCGCCCCAGTCGGGCGCCCTGCCGAAGGGCCCCACCGTGACCGGCACCCTGCCGCCGTAGAAGATGCCCAGGTCGATCGTGAACGGCGCCAGGTTCTCGTGGGCCACGCCGGAGTCGACCACCGCCACGATCACCGAGGTCTTGCCGGCCTGGATGTCCCAGGTCCGCGAGGCGTTGATCAGGTTGAAGTTCCACTGGAAGCGGAAGAACGGGTCGTTGGGCGTGGCGGCCAGCTTGCGCAGGTAGTTCGGCTCGGCGAACTCCACGCCGGGCAACCCCGCGAAGCGTGCCACGCCCTGCTCGACGCTCATCCCCTCGGGCAGCCCCACCACCCGCAGGCCGCGCGAGAAGCGGCTGCGCCAGAGCTCGCGGCCGCCCGCCTCGCGCAGGGCCGTGGCCATGCGCGTGTCGTCCCAGCCCTCGCCGAACTGCACCACCACCTGGCCCGGCAGGGCGCGCTCGCGGCCCTTGCCCGGCACGGGGTTGGCGGCCAGCACCTCGGCCTGCGCCGCGCCCGCCAGCAGGCCCAGCGCCAGAACGGCCACGACCTTCGTCACGCTGCTCATGACCTGCCTCCTAGCGCCCGAAGCCGAGGCGTCCCGCGAAGGAGAAGCCCCCCAGGTTGTCCTCGCCGTAGACCTTGGAGACGCCCGCCAGCCCGATCGCGTCGGAGATGCTGGTGTAGCGCCCCTCGACGCCCAGGGAGACGTTGGGGTGCACGCGCCAGTCGGCCCCCAGCATGACCAGGAACGTGCCCTTGCTCTCGGACACCTCGGT
>JBDIBD010000045.1:0-16540 GCA_039812725.1 Vicinamibacteria bacterium
GCCCCGGGTGCAGGTGCGCGGGCAGGCCCTCGTGCTCGAGCGTCAGCTCGCCGCCCCGGCCGCAGCGCCGCAGCAGCGCCTCGAGCACGCCCAGCAGGTCGTACACGTCGGCCTCGCGTGGTTTCGCGGACCAGTGCGGCTGCCAGGGCCCCGCCAGCAGCAGGCCCAGGCGCGGCTCCTCGACCGGCTTCGGGTGGCCGGGCTCAAAGACGCGCCCCAGCTCGAACAGCCCCACCTCGCGGCGCCCCTGGCGCAGGTTGGTCTGCAGGTTGCGCAGCAGTCCCGGCACCACCAGCGAGGGGCGCAGCACCGCCTGCTCCTCCGACAGCGGGTTGGCCAGGCGCTGGGACGCCCCCTCGGCGCCCAGGCTCGGGCCGCCCGCCGGCACGAAGGCGTAGTTGATGGCCTCGTCGAGGCCCGCGCCGGTGAGCGTGCGGCGCGCCAGCCGCTCGGCCTTCTGGCGCGGAGACAGGCAGCCGGCCCGCACCGCGGGCGGCAGCGCGTTCGGAAAGGCCGCCAGCCCCCGGTGGCGGGCCAGCTCCTCCAGCAGGTCGATCTCGCGCGTGACGTCGTTGCGCCAGCCGGGGACCGCCACGTGCCAGCCGCCGCTCACGCGCTCGACGCCGAAGCCCAGCCCGCGCAGCAGCCGCTCGACCTCGTCGGCCGGCACGTCGGCGCCCAGCAGGGCCGGCACGCGCGCCGCGCGCAGCAGCAGTTCGGGACGCTCGCGCCTTTGGGCGATCACGTCGATCAGGCCGGGGCGGACCGTGCCCAGGCCCAGCGTCGTGAGCAGGTGGGCGATGCGCGCCAGCGCCACGGGCGGGGCCTCGAAGTCGCAGCCACGCTCGAAGCGGTGCGAGGCCTCCGAGTGCATCCCCAGGCGGCGGGCCGTGCGGCGGATGGCCAGCGGCTCCCACCAGGCGGCCTCGAGCGCCACCACGCGCGTGGCCTCGCCGACCTCGCTGCTCTGGCCGCCCATCACCCCGGCCAGGGCCAGGGGCCCCTGCGGGCAGGCCACCACGCCCGTGCGCGGGTCCAGCTCGCGCGTCTGCCCGTCGAGCGTGACCAGCCGCTCGCCCGCCCGCGCCCAGCGCACCACCAGCCGGTGCCCCGGGATCTGCGCGTGGTCGAAGGCGTGGGTGGGCTGGCCCATCTCCATCATCACGTAGTTGCTCAGGTCCACCAGGCCGCTGATGGGCCGCACACCCACCTGCTCGAGGCGGTCCTTGAGCCACTGCGGCGACTCCCCCGCCCGGGCGTCGAGCACCCGCGCGCAGAAGCGCGGCCCCAGGTCGGGGGCCTGGATCTCCACCGCCAGGGCCTCGGCGGCCGGCGGGCCGGTCTCGGCGAAGTCGAGCCGCAGCGGCTTGAGCGGCAGGCCGTACAGCACCGCCACCTCGCGCGCCAGGCCGCGCACATTCATGGCGTCGACGCGGTTGGTGGTGACGTCGAAGTCGAAGACCACCTCGCGGCCGTCGCGCTCGAGGCCGTCGAGCGCCAGGCCGGCCGCGGTCAGGTCGTCCCCCAGCCTGCGGGGCTCGACCGTCACGTCCACGTGGTCCTTGAGCCAGCCGAGCGGGATCTTCATCCTGGGAACTGCTCCAGCAGCCTGAGGTCGTTCTCGTAGAGCGAGCGGATGTCGTCGATGCCGTGGCGCACCATGGCCACGCGCTCGATGCCCAGCCCGAAGGCGAAGCCGCTGATCGCCTCGGGGTCGTAGGCCTGGCGACCCAGGCGCTGGTTGACGGCCTCGAAGACCGCCGGATGCACCAGCCCCGAGCCCAGGATCTCCAGCCAACCGGTGGCCTTGCAGACCCGGCAGGGCTCGCCGCCCGCCAGCCGCCCGGAGCCGCCGCAGACGATGCAGCCCAGGTCGGCCTCCACGGAGGGCTCGGTGTAGGGGAAGAACGAGGGCCGGAAGCGCACCGGGTACTGCGGCCCGAAGAGCGCGTGCAGGAAGGCCTCGATGGTCCCCTTGAGGTGGCCGAGCGTGATGCCCGGGCCCACCACCAGCCCCTCGATCTGGTGGAACATCGGCGAGTGCGTGATGTCGCTGTCGCGCCGGTAGACCTTGCCGGGGCAGACGATGCGCACGTGCGGCGGGTGGGGGTTCTCGAGCATGTAGTGGATCTGGGCGGCCGAGGTGTGGGTGCGCAGCAGCAGCCCGCCCTGCTCGAGGTAGAAGGTGTCCTGCATGTCGCGGGCCGGGTGGTCCGGCGGCATGTTGAGGGCCTCGAAGCAGTGGTAGTCGTCCTCCACCTCGGGGCCGTCGTAGACCTCGTAGCCCAGCGAGACGAAGACGTCCTCGAGGTCCTCGCGCGCGACCGTGACCGGGTGGCGGCGGCCGGTGGCCGGGCGCCGCCCGGGCAGCGACAGGTCGAGGCGCTCGGCCGCCAGCCGGCGGGCGGCCTCGCCCGAGCCCAGGCGCGCCTGGGCCTGCTCCAGGGCCTGCTCCCAGCGCTCCTTGACCGTGTTCAGGCGCGCCCCCGCCTCGCGCAGCTCGTCGGCCGGCAGGCCGCCCAGCGACTTCAGCAGGGCCGTCAGCGCCCCGGACTTGCGCCCCAGGAAGCGGTCCCGCAGGGCCTGCAGGGCGGCGGTGTCGGCCGCCGCCTGCAGCCCGCTCTCGAACTCGCGGCCCAGCGCGTCCAGCCGGGCGGCCAGGTCGGTCGTGCTCATCTGCTCGAGCCCCCCGCAAAAGGAAAAGGGCCGTGAGCCGCCGCGGCGCGCTCACAGCCCCAAGTGGCCGTCTGGCCTCCTAGGCGGCTGCCCCGCGCGCCTTCTGGACCAGGGCCTCGAAGCCCTGGGGGTCGCGGGCCGCGATCTCGGCCAGCGACTTGCGGTCGAGCTCCACGCCGGCCTTCTTCAGCCCCGAGATGAACTGGCTGTAGGACATGTCGTGCTGGCGGGCGGCGGCGTTGATGCGCACGATCCAGAGCTTGCGGTAGTCGCGCTTCTTCTGCTTGCGGCCGGCGTAGGCGAAGTTGCCGGCGCGGTCGACGGCTTCCTTGGCGAAGCGGTAGAGCTTGCTCTTCCCGAGGAAGAACCCCTTGGCGAGCGAAAGCAGCTTCTTGCGCTTGTCCCGGCGGCTGCTGCCGCGCTTGACTCTCGGCATCCCGTGTTCCTTCTGCGGCCGGCGCTGAGGCCGGCCCCGTCACGCTTCCAGGCGGCGACGGTGGCCCGGGCGGCTCGACGGCCCCCCACTCAGGTTGAAACGAAGCCGCCGCTCACCCGGGGGCGAGCGGCGGAGCGCCAAGGTTACCACAACCCCGGCGCGCAGCGGTCGGGGGCGGCTGGCGCTAGGCCAGCAGCATCCGGCGCACGTTGGGCGTGTCGGCCTCGGAGACCAGCACGCTCTTGGCCAGGCCGCGCTTGCGGCCGGGGGCCTTCTTGGTCAGCAGGTGGCGCTTCATCGACTGCCCGCGCTTGACCTTGCCCGTGGCGGTGACCTTGAACCGCTTGGCGGCGGCCCGGTTGCTCTTCAGCTTCAGCTTCTTGGTCTTCGGCTTGCGCATGTTCGTCTCAGCTCTCCGTGGTCTCGGCCGCGGCCGGCTCGGGGCGGGCCGCCTGTTCGCTCTTCTCCGGCTTGTCGCCCTTGCCGGCGGGCTTCTTGGCGGCCTTGGCCACCTTCTCCTTGGGGGTGAAGACCTGCACCAGGGTCATGCCCTCCATGCGGGCCGGCACCTCCACCAGCGCGGTCGGCTGGAGCTGCTCCGTCAGCCGCTCCAGGATGCGGCGGCCCACCTCGCTGTGGGCCATCTCGCGGCCGCGGAAGATGACCGTGGCCTTGACCTTGTTGCCGTCCTCCAGGAACCGCTCCGCGTTGCGCGCCTTGAAGAGGAAGTCGTGGTCGTCGATCTTGCAGCGGAACTTGACTTCCTTGACCTGGATGTGGCGCTGGTGCTTGCGGGCCTCCGCGTCGCGCTTGGCCTGCTGGTAGAAGTACTTCCCGGCGTTCATGATGCGGCACACGGGCGGGTTGGCCGTGGGCGCGATCTCCACCAGGTCGAGCGACTTCTCCTCGGCCAGGGTCAGGGCCTGCTGGGGCGGCATGATGCCCAGCTGTTCCCCGTCCTCGTCGATGACGCGGATCTCCTTGGCGCGGATGCGGTCGTTGATGCGGACGGTCTTCTGGTCTATGAGGCACCTCCAGCGGTGCGAGGCTCTTCCTCGTGGAGCACGCGCTCGGCCGCCAGCTGCGCCAGCTTGTCGCCGAAGGCTTCCACGGTCATGACGCCCAGGTCGCCGGCGTGCCGGTGGCGCACCGCCACCCCGCCAGCCTGCATTTCCTTGTCCCCGATCACGAGCATGTAGGGGACCTTCTGCACCTGGGCCTCGCGGATCTTGTAACCGAGCTTCTCCGAGCGGTCGTCCACCTGCACCCGCGCCCCCGTGGCGCGCAGCTTCGCGGCCACCTCGCGGGCGTAGTCGTGGTGCTTGTCGGTGACCGGCACGACCACGGCCTGCACCGGCGCCAGCCAGACCGGGAAGGCCCCGGCGTAGTGCTCGATCAGCACCCCGAAGAAGCGCTCCAGGCTGCCCAGCAGGGCCCGGTGCACCATCACGGGCGCGTGGGCCTTGCCGTCCTCGGCGATGTACTCGAGGCCGAAGCGCTGGGGGTTGTGGAAGTCGACCTGGATGGTCGAGCACTGCCAGGCGCGCTCGATCGAGTCCTTGATCTTGATGTCGATCTTGGGCCCGTAGAAGGTCCCCTCGCCCGGGTCCACCACGTAGGCGAAGCCGCGCGTCTCGAGGGCCGTCTTGAGCGCGCTCTCGGCCACCTGCCACTGCTCGGCGCTGCCGCTGGCGTTCTCGGGGCGCGTCGACAGGTAGATGTCGTAGCGCTCGAAGCCGAAGGCCTTCAGGATCGAGGTCACGAAGTCGAGCACCCGCAGGATCTCGTCGTGCAGCTGGTCCAGCCGGCAGAAGATGTGGGCGTCGTCCTGGGTGAAGCCGCGCACGCGCAGCAGGCCGTGCAGCACCCCGGAGCGCTCGAAGCGGTAGACCGTGCCCAGCTCGGCGTAGCGGAAGGGCAGCTCGCGGTAGCTGCGCAGCTTGCCCTTGTAGATCGTGATGTGGAACGGGCAGTTCATCGGCTTCAACTGGTACTCGACGCCCTCGATGTCGATGGGCGAGTACATGTTGGCCTTGTAGTACTGCGTGTGGCCCGAGGTGTTCCACAGGTCGATCTTGGCGATGTGCGGCGAGTAGACCAGGTCGTAGCCGCCGGCCAGGTGCCGGTCGCGCCAGTAGTCCTCGATCTGCTTGCGCACGAAGCCGCCCTTGGGGTGCCACAGGATCAGCCCCGCGCCGGTCTCGTCGGTGATCGAGAACAGGTCGAGCTCGCGCCCCAGCTTGCGGTGGTCGCGCTTCTTCGCTTCCTCCAGCCGGTGCAGGTGGCCGTCCAGCTCCTCGCGCGTCAGGAACGCGTACCCGTAGATGCGCTGCATCGCCGGGTTGCCTTCCTTGCCCATCCAGTACGACTGCGAGGGCTGCTCCTTGAGCTTGAAGGCCTTGATCTTGCCCGTCGACTCGAGGTGCGGCCCCAGGCAGAAGTCCACGAAGCCGCCCATGGTGTAGCACTGCACCGTCTCGCCGGCCTTCTTCTCGATCAGCTCGCACTTCAGCGACTGGCCCATCCTCGCGAACATCTCGAGGGCCTCGGCCTTGGGGAACAGCTTCTTCTCGATCGGCCGGTTCTGCTTGACGATGTGGGCCATGCGCTTCTCGATGGCCACCAGGTCTTCCGGCGTGAAGGGCTTGTCGACCTTGAAGTCGTAGAAGAAGCCGTCCTCGGTGGGCGGGCCGATGCCGCACTGCGTGTCGGGGAACAGCTCCATCACCGCTGCGGCCAGCAGGTGGGCGGACGAGTGGCGGTAGATCTCGATCGGGGAGTCGGCCGGCTTGCTTTCGCCGGACGGGCCGGTGGTGTCGAGCAGCTCTTCCGAGGGGGACGACATCTAGCTGTTCTGCGGCACGGACACGCTCACCTGCCTGCCGACCTCGTCGGCCAAGTTCCAGCCGTGCGGGGGGTTGGTAGGCGCGAGTGGAATTGAACCACCGACCCCTTCCGTGTCAAGGAAGTGCTCTACCACTGAGCCACGCGCCTACGGCCCGACGACGAAAGCCGAATGTTAGCGGGGGGATAGCGGGATGTCAACGCGCCGGGCCTAGTCGCGCGGGTGCTCCCCCGGCGGCGGCAGGAGGATGTCCATCTTGCTCGCGTAGCGCCGCTTGAGGGCGTCGGTAGCGGCCACCTCCTCGGCCTTCGCCAGCCAGCGACGGGCGCCCGCCTCGTCGCCCTGCTTCAGCCGGCACATGCCGAGCAGGAAGTAGAACTGGTCCTCGTTCCTCTTGCGGCGGATGGCGTCTTCCAGGCGGCCGGCCGCTCCGCCGTAATCGCCGGCCTGGAAGGCCTCGCGGGCCAACTGGAAGAGGTAGTAGGGGTTGCGGCTGCGGTGCTGGCTGGCCAGCTGCCGGTACTCGCTGGCCCGCGTCCGGTCGCCCTGGCGCTCGTAGAGGCCCGCCAGGTTGCTCATGGCCACCAGGTTCGAGGGGTCGGACCTGAGCGCCCGCAGGTGCGCGGCCTCGGCGTAGAGCGGCTGCCCCGCGCGCGCGTAGAGAATGCCCAGGTTGGTCCAGGCCGGCGCGAAGGACGGGTCGTGGCGGGCGGCCCGCCGGAGGTAGCCCAGCGCCAGGCCCGCCTCGCCCGCCTGCATGCGCTCGACCCCCAGGTTGTTGAAGACGTGGGCCAGCGCGCGCCCGTCCGAGATCGCGCGGCGGTCGTAGCTGGTCCGGAAGTCCTCCATGTTGAAGTCCACCACGTGCTCGCCGTCGCGGCCCAGGTCCACCAGCACGTCGACGTGGCGGTTGAGGACGAACGTCTCGGCCCGGTAGGACCAGTCGGGAGGCGTGTCGACCTCCTGGAAGCGGGCGTCGATCCCCAGCTCCCGCGCCAGGGCCACGAAGAGACTCGAGAACGAGAGGCAGTTGCCGCGCCGGGCCTCGAAGGTGGCCGCGGCGGTGCGGGTGGTCTCGTCGTAGGCGAGGTGGAAGCCCTCGCCGTGGATCACCGCGCTGCCGAGCTGCCGCAACCGGGTGACCCGGTCGGCCCCGGACGCCACGTGCTCCGCCAAGAAGGCGCGCATCTCCGGCGTCAGCGCCAGCACCTGCTCGTCGGCGACGGGGCCGGGCAGCGGCGCCAGGGGGCCGCCCGACAGCAGCTCGTCCACCGAGACGCGCGGGCCGCCGCCTCTCCCTGGCGCGCTGGCGCAGGCCGCTACCAGTGCGACGAGGCACGCCAGAGCCGGCCGCATCCGCATGTCGCGCTCCCCCGCTGCCCCCTCGTCAAGTATCGCCCGGGCCGGCGGCCGCGGGGCGGCCGGGGACGAAAAAGGGCGGCCCCCGGAGGGGCCGCCCTCACCGTCCGTCAGGCCGAGGCTAGAACTCGAACTGCAGGTTCGCGAACAGCGCGCGGCCCAGCGGGTCGTAGGTGCCGTAGTAGCCCGGGCCGTAGTCGATGTCCTGCAGGCCGGAGCCCAGCGGGGGCTCCTTGTCGAGCAGGTTGTTGCAGCCCACCGTCAGGCGCATCTTGTCGGTGAACTTGTAGCCCACGGCCAGGTCGAACCAGTTGTAGGCCGGGAACTTGTCCGAGCCGTTCGCTTCGAGGCGCGAGACCAGCGCGGGGTTGCCGAGGTCGGGGTCGTCGCTCAGGTCGTCGTTCTTCACGCCGGAGATGTAGCGCCAGTTGAGCGTGAAGGTGGCCTTGAACTTGGTGTTCCAGGTGGCCCGCAGGCGGTGGCGCCAGGCCGGCGACGGGATGCCGCACTGGTTGCCCATGTAGCCGGCGCAGTCGTAGTCCAACAGGGGCGTGGTGAGCGTGCTCTTGAGGACGGTCGAGCCCATCATCGAGAAGGTCACGAAGCCCGCGTCGCCCAGGTTCCAGGGGTAGGTGGCGCTCACGTCGATGCCCTGCGAACCACGCTTCCCGATGTTCTGGTTGGTCGCGATCGTGTAGCCCTCGTTGGTCAGCCACAGGGTGTAGAGCGCGTCGCGGTGGATCAGGCTGCAGGTGGCCGCGTTGCCGGTCTCCGCGCAGTTCTTGATGGTGTCGTCGGCGAACAGGCTGTCGATGGTCTGGTCGATCTTGATGTCGAAGAAGTCGGCCGTGACGGTCAGGCCGGCGATCGACTTGGGCGTCCAGACGAAGCCGACCGTCTTGGTGTCGGCCTTCTCGACGTCCAGCTGCGGGTTGCCGCCCAGCAGGCTGTTGTACTGGCCGGCCGGGTTCTCGAGCACCCGGCCGTACTGCGAGGCGGGGACGCCCGTGCGCACGCACTGCTCGCGCGTGGCCGAGGGGTTGGTGCCGGCGCAGATGTCCTCACTGCCGCTCAGGGCCACGGACTGGGGCCGGAACAGCTCCTGGACGTTGGGGGCCCGCACGGCGCGGTTGAAGCCGCCGCGCAGCCGGAAGCCGTCCACCGGGGCCCACGACAGCATGGCCTTGTAGCTGCTGTTGTTCTTCGACGCCTCCTCGCTGGGGGTGTAGTGCGCGAAGCGGTAGCCCAGCTCCAGGCTCAGGTCCTGGAAGCCCGAGGCGTCCTGGACCATCGGCACGCGCAGCTCGGCGTAGGCCTCGTCGGTCTGGTAGCTGCCGTCCACGGTGGCCGTCGGCCCGCCGGACCCGGCGCCGAGGCCGTTCCCGCGCACGTAGTCCGGGGAGAGGAAGAGCGACTCCTTGCGGATCTCGCCGCCGAACGCCACCCAGACCTTCTCGGTGGCCGACGGGAACTTCAGGCCCGTGTCGCCCTTGATCAGGGCCGACAGCATCTGGGTCTTCGTCCCCGAGCTGTACATGTAGGGAACCGACAGGTAGTTGACCGCCTCCTGGGTGACGCCGCCGATCGCGAAGATGTTGTAGGGGACGCAACCGGTGTCGCCGGAGCGGCACTGCCAGGTGCCAGGCTGCCCGGGCGTGCCCACCACGTCGAGGGCATTCTCGAGCCGCGAGACCAGGAAGTCGTTCTCGTAGACGCTCGGGGCGTCGACCTCGGCGTGCAGGCCGTAGACGTCGTAGCTCCAGGTGGGGTTGAGGTCGCCGCGCGCCCCGCCCACCAGGCGGTAGTTGGTGTGGGTCAGCTTGTCGTTGCGGCCGCCGCCCTCGACGTTGCGCCGGCCGATGTAGAGGTCGGTGTAGCCGTCGGTCTGCGTTCCGCAGACCAGGGCCCGCTGCTGCGCGCTCAGCATCGGGTTGTCGCAGTTGATGACGACGGTGTTGAAGAAGTCGCCCGAGGGGGCGATCTGCGCGTCCGAGTAGTCCTTCATCACCATCACTTCGGTGTAGGGTTCGAACTTCTCGCTGACGCGGTAGCGCGCGAAGGCCCCGCCGCTCCACTTCTCGTCGTTGCGCTGCATGAAGTTGTAGGGGGCGAAGTTGAAGACGTCCGTCCCGACGCGCCGGCGGAAGGTAGTGTTGTTGCCCGTGCGCGGGTCGAGCACGTAGTCTCCGGCGGTGGACCCGGGGGCGCTGCCGAAGGCCAGGAAGCGGCCATATTCCCACGTGGCCGAGCCGCCGCAAGCCGGGCCGGTGGCGCCCAGGCTCTGGACCGAGCAGTTGGTGTAGTCGCGGGCGTCCTTGGTGATGGCCGCGACGTCACGGTAGTCGACGAAGGCCGAGGCGTGGCCCTTGCCGCCGTCGCCGAACTTGCCGCCGACCGCGAAGTTGAAGCTGTAGCCGCCCTGGTCCCAGGAGCTGCCGGTCGGAGCGGTGTAGCCCCGGGCGGCGTTGATCTGCTGGGCCTGCTCGTTGTTGTTGTTGTGCTGGAAGCCGTTCCAGAGGACCTCGCCGCGGAAGCCCTCGAACTCGGTGTCGATCACGAAGTTGACCACGCCGGCCACGGCGTCGGCGCCGTACGCCGACGAGGCGCCGCCCGTCAGCACGTCGACGCGGCTGACCAGCGACGAGGGGATGAAGTTCAGGTCGGCAGAGGTCTCGTAGGCGTCGCCCGAGGCCATCCGCTTGCCGTTGAGGAGGCCCAGCGTGCGGACCGAGCCGAGGTTGCGAAGCTGGACGCTGGCCGTCCCCGAGGCGCCGTTCGAGATGGTGGAGTTCTGCGCCGCGAAGGCCTGGGGCAGCTGCTGGATGAGGTCCTCCACGCGGCCCGTGCCGGTGTAGGTGACCTCCTCGACGTCCACGACCGCGACCGGGCTGAGGGCGTCGAGGTCCTTGCGCGGAATCAGCGACCCGGTGACCACGACCTCCTCGGTGACCCGGACCTTGCCTTCCTTCTCGGCCTGCTCCAGGCGGGCCTTCTCTTCGTCCGTCGGCGGCGGCGTGGCCTGCGCCTGCGCCAGGGCCGCCCACGAGGCGCCCAGGAACAGCGGCAGGATCAGCAGCGAAACCGGGAGCATCCGTCTGAACCACCTAAAGGTCATTGGTTGTTCTCCCTTGGGCCGGCTGAGGCCGGCGACGGGCGTCGCCAGCCGCGCGAGACGGCGCGGCTGCACAGGTCGCGACTCTGTGCCCAGGACCACCCTCGTGCGATCACCCTTGTGTCGAGTCTCATGACGTGGGGAGCCAGGGTTGATAGGAGATAACCCGGCCGACGGAAACCCTGACTCCGAACGAGAGCGCGTTGATCCGACGAGGTGCAAATCCCGGGCCAGAACCCGAGGGTCATCCCCGAGCAGGAAGGCTCCTACCGTTCAATCACTTGAAGATCGAGGGGGAATCGGAACTCGCCCCAGATATCCATACAAATGGATATTTGTACATTCTGGTGGATGGAGGAGGGGGTCGGAACGCCCTCCCCTGCCCCTATTTCAGGTACTTGAGGGCGTCCTGGGCGATGGCCGCGTCGGGGTCGTTGGGCGCCAGCGCGACGAAGCGCTCGAGGTGCGTGCGGGCCTCGGCCTTCTTGCCCTCGCGCATCAGGAGCAGGCCCAGGCTCAGGTGCGCCTTCGGGTTGGAGGCGTTGATCGCGAGCACCTGGCGGTAGCGCTCCTGGGCCGTCGCCATGTCGTCGCGGTCGAAGGCCGCGTTGGCCAGCTTCAGCACGCCCAGCTCGGCCGTGGCCGGGTCGACCGTCACCATCCCGGCCAGGGCCGTGGCGAGCTTGGCCTCCTCGCCCAGCTTCAGCGCCGCGTTGTAGCGGATCTTGAGGGCTTCCTTGTCCTGCGAGTCGGCCTTCAGCATCGTCTCGGCCGCGGCGTAGGCCTCGTCGGCCTTGCCCAGCTTGAGGCTGCTGGTGGCCAAGCCCAGCAGGGCCGGCCTGAGGTTCGGGTCGAGCGCCAACGCCTCCCTGAACTTGGCCGCAGCGTTCTCGTCGTCGCCGGCCTTCGTCAGGCGCACGCCCAGGTTGTAGGCGCCCTTGGCCTCCTCGTTGAGGCGGCCGATCTTCTCGAGGTCGGCGCGGGACTGAGTGGTCTTGGCCTCGTCGCCAAGCTGCCGGTAGGCCTCCCAGCGGGTCTTGTAGAGCTCCGCGTCGGTCGCGCCCAGGGCGATGGCCTTGTCGGCCGCCTCCGCCGCCTGCGGGTATTTGCCCGCCCGCATGGCAGCGGTGGCCAGGGCCATCCAGGCCTGCCGCAGGTTGGGGTCGTGCTGCGTGGCCTGCTGGAACTGGGCCACGGCCACGGCGTTGTCGCCCGCCTTGAAGGCGGTGACGCCGGCGTTGAAAGCGGTGATGGCCGGCGCCGAGGTCGAGGCCGGCGGCTGGTCGCCGAGCGCCGGCGCGTCCGTCGCGACCATCTTGAACTCGTGCCGCTCGGTCCCCTGCAGCACCCAGTTCTGCTGGATCGTCTGGGTCACGTAGCCGGCCTTCTCCATCACGTAGACGTAGTCCTGCGCCAGCCGCGGGAAGTCCACCTGGAAGACGCCCTTGTTGTTCGAGGTCGTGACCTGCCTGAACTCCGGGTTCTGCTTGCAGGTGGTGGTGACCGTCACCCCGGTCAGCGGCTGGCCCTTGTCGTCGACGATCTTCCCGACCAGCCGGCCCTCGCCGGCGTGCGCCAGGCCGGCCACGGCGAGGAACAGGGTCGAGAGCCAGGCCACCGCGCGGCGCTCATTCTTCCTCATGGGATCACTCCTGAATTTCGTACGCGATGAGTACCGGCCAAGCTTAGCACCGCGGTCCAGGGCAGGATCCGCGGCTGGCGCGGCCACACGCGGCCTGGCCCGTCTTGAGCGGAGCTTGCGCGCGGAGCGACAATGCCTGCTGGGGGCCGTTCCACCCGCCGGGAGCCGCCATGACGAAATCGACCGTCGTCGCCCTCGCCCTTCCCGCGGCCCTGCTGGCCTGCGCCAGCGCACCGCCGCCTCGGACCTCGGAGCCGCGCGACGACTGTGTCTACACGCGCGACATCAACACCATCAGCGCGCTCGACAACCGCCACGTCTGGGTCAAGGCCAGCGCCAACCGCAACTACCTGTTCACGGTGGACAAGACCTGCCAGGACCTCGCCATCGCCCGCAAGATCTCGTTCTTCGAGGCCACGGTGCGCGTGTGCGGAGACGGCAACAGCCTGCTCACGTTCACGAACCCGGCCAGGGACCTGATCCGCTGCCGTGTCGAGCGCGTGCAGACCGTGCGCGACAAGGACGCGGCCAAGGAGCTGATCTCCGTCGAGGAGCCGGTGGTGGTCATGCCGGAGGAGTAAGGGGGCTGCTCCCGCCGGGTCGGAAACGGAGTGATGCGGCGGACCGCGAGCCACGACAGCACGGCAGCGGCCCCTCGCGAGCTACGGTAGGCTCTCCTTCCCCCCAGCGCCTCACGGCGCCATCACCTCCGGGAGACCCTTGCCCTCCGACGCCCGACGCTCCGTCGCCGCCCTCACCTCGACAGACCCGAGCCGCCGCCGGCGCCTGAGACAGGCCACCAGCCGACTGGCCCTCGGCGCCCTGCTCCAAGCCCACGACCTGCTAGGTCGCGCCACCGGCCGGCACCTGCGTGAGGCCAGGACCCAGGAGGATCCCCTCCGGCACCTGCAGGCCCGCCTCGAAGAGGCCGAACTCAAGGCACGGCTTGCCTGGAGAGTCGTCGAGATTCTCGAGGCGCGCCTGTCCCGGATCCCCGAGCGCCGGCGGCCCCACTACTCCCCAGCCCAGCGGTTCGCGATCCTCGAGATCAAGCGCCTCCTGGGCTGGACCCGCCAGGAAGCCGGCCACACCTTCCTCGTCTGCCCCAACACCATAGGCAACTGGGAGGCGCAGGTTCGCCCCGGTCTGGACATTGTCGGCTCCACCGTCAAGCCCGTCGCGCCAGTCGTGCGCATGAGCGACGCCGTGAGAAGCCTGGTCCGGTCGATGAAACGCCTCGGCTTCGGCTCCGACGACCTGATCGCCCGCACCCTCGTCCGCGCAGGCTGGAAGATTTCGGTCCGGACCGTCGGGCGCATCGTGCGAGAGGCCCTTCGGCCTGCGGCCAGCCCTGGGGTCCCTCCGACTGATCTCGCCAAGCCTCAGCGGCCGGTCAGGGCGGACTTCGTCCATCACGTCTGGATGGCAGACCTATCCGAAGTGCGCGCCTTCCTGGGTGGCAGGTTTCACATCGCCGCCATCTTCGACGCCTACTCGCGCGTCCCCCTGTCTCTTCAGACGTTCGACCACCGGCCGGACTCCCGCGAGACGGCCGGGCTGCTCGAGCGCACCGTCCAGGCCTTCGGCAAGCCCCGGCACGTGATCACCGACCTCGGATCGGAGTTCAGGGGCGCCTTCGAGACGACGCTCGAGCACCTGGGCGTCGTCCAGCGCTGGCGCCGCAAGGACTGCATCGCCGCCACGGCGCGCCTGGAATCGTTCTGGCGCACCCTCAAGAACACGGCGAGCCTCCGGCTTCCGGTCTTCCTTGTCAAGGAGCACGGAGAATTGACCCCCTCGCGGGCATTCAGAATTGACCCCCCCGGGGGGGTCAGGTCAGATGCTCGGGGGTAGGTCCTGGGGCACCTCCTTGGTGCTCGCGGCGCGGGCCTGACGCTTCTCCTTGAGGCGGTAGCTCTCGCCGCGGATGTTGATGACGGTCGAGCGGTGCAGCAGTCGATCGAGGGCAGCCGAGGCCATGATCGGGTCGCCGGCGAAGACCTGGCCCCACTCGGCGAAGGCCTTGTTGCTGGTGAGTACGATGGCCTGGCGGCGCTCGTAGCGCTCGGAGATGGCCTGGAAGAGCAGGCTGGCGTGGGCTGGCTCGAGGCTGAGGTAACCGACCTCGTCGACGATGAGCAGCTTGGGTCGCACCAGGCTGTTGATCTCGCGGGTGAGGCGGTTCTCGGCCATGGCCTTGGCCATGCGGCGTGCCAGCTCCACGGCCGTGGTGAAGTAGATGCGGTGGCCCATCTCGGCGGTCAGGACGCCGAGGGCGATGGCCAGATGGGTCTTGCCCACACCCGGAGGGCCGAGCAGGACGACGTTGCGGCCCTCGTGCAGGAAGCGGCCGGTGGCCAGCTCGTCGATGAGCCTGCGATCGATGCTGGGCTGCTCCTTGAAGTCGAAGTCTGCGAGGCGCTTCAGGTAGGGCAGCTTGGCGAATTTGAGGTTGAGGGCGACGGTGCGCTCGTGTCGTGTGGCGATCTCGGCCTCGAGCAGGTAGCCCAGGAAGTGGGTGTAGGACCAGGCTGCGGCGGCGGCCTGCTGGGCCGCCTGGTCGAGCTGGGCCTGTGCCACCTCGAGCCCGAGCTGGGCCAGCGCTGCCGTGGCCTTGTCCTCGTAGGTGACGCTCACTGGGTCACCTCGTAGGCTGTCAAGGGCGTGGTCTGGACACCTGCGTCGAAGGTCAGCTGCCAGCGCGGCGGAGGTGAGCTCTGGGGCTTCTGCAGGGATAGCCTCCAAAGGGCCTCGAGGTGTGCCCGATCCGCCACGCACGAGCCAGGCCTTTCTGCAGCCAGGTGCTCGGCCACGATCATGTCGCGAGCCCGGATCACCACGCGTCGATCCTCGCGGCCGACGCTGACCTTCTCGCCAGCGTACTCGGGAGGGATGCTGTAGCGGCTGCGGCCGAAGCGCACGAAGCCGTCGTAGCCGGCCGTACGCGGCACGGACTCATCGATTCGGTAGGGAGCGAGGCCGGTCAGTGGTGTGAGCTGCTCGGTGGGCCACAGGTCGACCGGTCGCTGGCCGGTGGTGGCGTGCAGGCGCGTGTTGGCCGACTCCTCCAGCCAGTGCCGAGCCCGGGCGTTGAGGTCGTCGAAGTCGCTGAAGGTGCTGCCGACCAGGAAGCCGTCCTTGACGTAGTGCACCACGCGCTCGACCTTGCCCTTGGTGCGCGGGCGCCGCACCCGATGCGTCTTGATCGCAAAGCCGTAGTGCTGGGCGAAGTCCACGAAGAGCGGGTTGAGCTGGTCCTGCTCCAGCCGCACCTGCTTCATGTTGTCGTAGAGGACCTCCTGCATGATGCCGCCGAAGAAGGCGAAGGCGTTCAGATGGCAGCGCAAGAGCCAGGCGGTCCGCATCGAGCGGGTGAACTCCGCGTAGAGCATGCGCGAGAAGCCCAGCACCATCACGAAGACGTAGACGGGCACGAGCGTCCCGGCGGCGTCCTTGAAACGGCCGCAGTAGCCCCAATCCGCCTGGGCCTGCTTGCCCGGTGGCGTCTCGAAGCGCACGGTCAGCCGCGCCAGGCGCTGGCGCTCGGGTCGCAGCGACTCGACGAAGCGTCGCACCGTCCAGACTGAGCCCGTGTAGCCCATGGGCCGGATCTCGCCCTGCCAAGCGCTTCGCGTTCACGCCGTACTGCTCGAAGCGCTCCCGCACGTAGGCCTTGAACGGGTCGAGCTTCGACTGCCGCTGCGGCTTCTGGAAGGGCTGCGGGCCGGTCTCCCGCAGCACGCGTTTGACCGTGTTGCGGCTGTGGCCCGTGAGTCGAACGATGGCCTTGATGGAGTGGCCATCCCGCTTCAGGGACTTGATGTCCATCCACGCCTCCACTGTGAGCACCAGCCCTCCTCGCTCCTGGCCAAGCCAGGAGGGTGGGGCCGGCGGTGGCGTTACGGAAGCCGACTCCGGTCGCCCTGCGGGCGACCTCCGTCACCTTCCGTAACGCCGGATCAGGGGAGGGGGGTCAATTCTTCATGCTCGCAGGGGGGTCAGTTTTCCATGCTCCTTCGCACGGGGTGCACCGCGAGCCGCAAGGATGGCTTGCCGGGCTCCCTCAAACCACTCGTCGCCAAAGACCTCCTTGAGGCGCTTGCTCGCGTACACCTGCGCCTTCATCTCCTCCAATCGCGCGATGCGCCTTTCCGTGTGATCCACCTGCTACCTCCCGTTCCTGGAGAGTGCGCTACCCCGAAAAACCCAAGATCTCAACCGCCGACGGTACCCCCGCCGCGCCTCTCACGACCAGAGGTGCGGCGGGGCCGCCGGCCGGGCCACAGCCAGCCCGTCCCCGAGCGGCGCGAGTGCCAGGGCCGTGACGAGCGCGACCAGCTCGCCAGCGCGTGTCGGACGACAGGAAGAATTGACCCCTTTACGACACTAAAACTGACCCACCCCCTGCCAGCCTGATTATCACGTCGGTCCCTGGTTCTGGTGAGGGCGGTGGGAGCTGTGGGAACCGCG
>JBDIBD010000046.1:0-16376 GCA_039812725.1 Vicinamibacteria bacterium
ACGTGTGCCTGCGCGCGCTCGGGGACCCCGACGCGTTCCCCGCCTCCGACCTGGGCCTGCGCCAGGCGCTCGCGCAGGGCGGCCCGCTGCCGTCCGCCGCGGAGGTCGAGCGCCGCGCCGAGGCCTGGCGGCCCTGGCGCGGCTACGCCGTGCTCGCATTGTGGAACTCCCTGGGCGACCCCGCCCGCGCCAAGCAAAGGAAGAAGCCGAGATGAGCGTCACGCTGGACGTCGCCACCTGCCCCTCCCCCATCGGCCCGCTGGCGCTGGCCACGGGCCCCGCTGGCCTCGTGCGCCTGGAGCTGGGCGGGGATCGCGCCCGGGTCGAGGCCGACCTGCGGCGCCGGTTCGAGGGCTGCGAGCTGCGCGAGGCCCGCGACCCCGGCGGCGTGGTCACGGCGCTGCGGCGCTACTTCGACGGCCGCCTCGACGCGCTCGACGGCCTGCCGGTCGACCCGGGCGGCACCGAGTTCCAACGCCGGGTCTGGCTGACGTTGCGCCAGATCCCCGCGGGCCGGACCTGGTCGTACGCGCAACTCGCTCAGGCCGTGGAGCGCCCTTCGGCGGTGCGGGCGGTGGGCGCCGCCAACGGCCGCAACCCGCTGCCGCTGGTGCTGCCCTGCCACCGCGTGATCGGCGCCGACGGCTCGCTGGTCGGCTACGGCGGAGGGCTCGAACGCAAGGTCTGGCTGCTCCGTCACGAGGGCGCCGCCTGGCGCGGCGAGCGGCAGGCTTCGCTGGACCTGGCCTAGAGGCTGGCGGGACGGAATACGGGGCTGTGGCCGGACGTACTGCCAGCGTACGCGCCTGTGCGCGCGTTGACCCGCGGCGAAGCGCAGGCGTACGCTGCCAGCCATAAGGAGACCGGCCCATGAAGCGCACCTGGACCGCCGTGACGGCCTTGACGACCGTCGTGCTGGTCGTCGCCACGCTCGCCACCCGCCGGCCTCCCGTCGTCTCGGCCAGCCCGGGAGGGAAAGCGGTGAACGCAGAGACCAAGGACCAGGGGCTGGAGTTCCGGCTGTCCGAAGGGGTCGAGGGGGGCGGCGCGTACGAGCGCGCCCCGGTGGCAGCCGCCCAGCCGCTGGGCGAGGCCGAGACGAGGCGCCTGCTCGACCGGCTGCCGCCCGTCGCGGCCCAGCCTGCCGACCAGGCCGACTTCGCCCTGCGCGAGAGCTCGCTGCCGCCGCCACGCACCGGCGCTACCGTGAAGGAGCCCTTCCCCGCGCCCAGCGCCGCCCCGGCGCCGGACACGTCCACCCACGGACCGCTGGTGGTGGTGCGCCAGCTCCCCAGCGGCGACGTGCCGCTGGCCCCCCACGTCTCCCTGACGTTCTCCGAGCCGATGGTGGCGGTGACGTCGCAGGCCGAGGCGGAGAAGGTGCAGCCGGCCGAGCTGCGGCCGCAGCCGCCGGGCGGGCGCTGGCGCTGGGTGGGGACGCGAACGCTGCTGTTCGAGGTCGAGCCGCGGCTGCCGATGGCCACGGAGTACGAGGTCACGGTGCCGGCCGGCACGCGACCGGCCACCGGCGAGGCCATGACGAAGACCGCCACGTTCAGGTTCCGCACGCCCCCGCCACGGCTGCTCGAGCGCTGGCCCTCGGAGGGCAGCCCGGCTCGCCGCGACACGCTGATGCTCGCGGCCTTCGACCAGCGCGTGGAGCCCGAGGCCGTGCTGGGCTCGCTGCAGGTGCGGGCGGGCCAGCGCGGCGTGCGGGTGCGCCTGGCCACCCCGGACGAGATCGCGGCCGACGAGCAGGTGCGCGGCCTGGCGCGCGCCGCCGAGCCCGGGCGTTTCCTGGTCTTCCGGGCGGCCGAGCCGCTGCCGGCCGACACGCCCGTGCGCGTGGCTTTCGCCTCCGGCACGCCGTCGGCCGAAGGCCCGCGCCGCACGACCGAGGAGCAGGCCTGGACGTTCCGCACGTACGGGCCGCTCAAGGTGACCCAGTCGCGTTGCGGCTGGAACGACGAGTGCCGGCCGTTCATGCCGTGGCAGGTGGAGTTCTCCAACCCGCTCGACGCGCGCGCCTTCCGCAAGGAGATGGTGCGGGTCGAGCCGCCCGTGCCCGGGCTCAAGGTCAGCGTCTACGGCAGCTCGCTCCAGATCCAGGGCGCCACGCGCGGCCGCACGAGCTACCGCGTGACGCTGCTGCCGGAGATCCCCGACACCTTCGGCCAGACCCTCGGCAGCGCGGCGACGCTGACCTTCACGGTCGGCCCGGCCGAGCCGTGGATGACCTGGACCGGCGGCAACCTCACGGTGCTCGACCCGGCTGCCCGGCCGGCCCTCTCGGTCTACACGGTCAACGTCCCGGAGCTGCGCGTGCAGGCCTGGAGCGTGTCGCCCGCCGACTGGCCCGCCTACGCCTCGATGATGGGCCGCCGCTGGGAGAAGGGCGCCACGCCGCCCGGCCGCAGCGTGCTGTCGACGATCGTGCGCGTGAAGGGCCAGGCCGACGAGCTGACCGAGACGCGCGTCGACCTCGGCTCGGTCCTGCCCTCCGGCCTCGGCCACGCGGTGCTGCGGGTCGAGCCCACGACCCAGCCGAAGGAGGAGTGGCGCCGGCTCGGGATGCAGACCTGGGTGCAGGCCACGCGCATCGGCCTGAGCGCGGCCGTGGACGCGCGCGAGCTGCTCGGCTGGGCCAGCGACCTCGCCACCGGCAAGCCGCTCGACGGCGTCGAGCTGGCGCTCGGACCCGGCGGGCCCTCGGTCGCGACGGGAGCCGACGGGCTCGGGCGCGTGGCGTTGCCGGACACGGGCGCGAAGGGCGCCTGGCTGGTGGCCCGTCGTGGCCAGGACACGGCCCTGCTGCCGAACAACGTCAACTGGTGGAGCGCGGGCTCCGGCTGGCAGGCCGGCCAGCCGGCCGACCGGCTGCTCTGGTACGTGGCCGACGACCGCGGCCTCTACCGGCCGGGCGAGAAGGTCAGCGTCAAGGGCTGGCTGCGCCGCACGGGCACGGGCCCCCAGGCCGACGTGGGGCTGCTCGAGCGGGCCCCCGGCGACCTGGCCTGGACGCTGCGCGACTCCCGCAACAACGAGGTGGCCAAGGGCCGCGCGCCGCTCGACGCGCTGGGCGGCTTCGACCTGAAGCTCGAGCTGCCGCCCACCATGAACCTCGGCGCCGCCCAGCTCACGCTCGAGTCCGGCGTCTCCGCCGCGCTCGCCGGGACCCACGTCCACGCCTTCCAGGTGCAGGAGTTCCGCCGGCCCGAGTTCGAGGTCAAGGCCGAGGCCAGCGAGGGACCCCACCTGGTCGGCCAGGCCTCGACGGTCACGCTCAGCGCCGCCTACTACGCCGGCGGAGCGCTGCCCGGCGCCGACGTGGCCTGGAACGTGAGCGCGCGCCCCGGCAGCTACCGGCCGCCGAACCACGACGACTTCGTCTTCGGCGTCTTCGAGCCCTGGTGGGTGCGCTTCCGCCCCGAGCCGCCCGCGCGCACGCAGACGTTCGCGTCGCGCACCGACGGCTCCGGCCGCCACGTCCTGCGGCTCGACTTCGACGCGGTCTACCCGGCCCGGCCCACCAGCCTGACGGCCGAGGGGACCGTCACCGACGTCAACCGCCAGGCCTGGACCGCCTCGGCCAGCCTGGTGGTCCACCCGGCCGCGCTCTACGTCGGCCTGCGCAGCCCGCGCCTGTTCGTGCAGCAGGGCGAGCCGCTCGTGGTCGAGGCGGTGGTCACGGACATCGACGGCCGGCGCGTGGCCGGCCGTCCGGTGGACCTGCGCGCCGAGCGCCTGGAGTGGGAGCAGGTCGAGGGCGAGCACAAGGAGGTCGTGGCCGCCCGCGAGGACTGCCCGCTGACCTCGGCGGCGGATCCGCTGGCCTGCCGCTTCGCGACGAGCGAGGGCGGCAGCTACCGCGTCACCGCGCGGGTGCTCGACGCCCAGGGACGGCCCAACGAGACCGTCCTGCAGCTGTGGGTGGCGGGCGGGAAGCAGCCCCAGCGCCGCAACGTCGAGAAGGAAGAGGTCCAGCTCATCCCGTCGAAGAAGGAGTACCGCCCGGGCGAGTCGGCCGAGATCCTGGTGCTGGCGCCGTTCGCCCCGGCCGAGGGCCTGCTGACCCTGCGCCGCGAGGGGCTGCTGCGCAGCGAGCGCTTCTCGATGACCGGCAGCTCCCACACGCTGCGCATCCCGATCGAGGACGGCTGGACTCCGAACGTGCACGTGCAGGTGGACCTGGCCGGCGCGGCCGATCGCGCCGAGCCGGGCCAGGCCCTCCCCAAGCGGCCCGCCTACGCCGCCGGGACGATCGACGTCTCGATCCCGCCGGTGGCGCGCACGCTGAAGCTCCAGGTCGAGCCGCGCCAGGCCCGGCTCGAGCCCGGCGGCTCCACCACGCTCGACGTCACGCTGCGCGACGCGCAGGGCCGGCAGGTCGCCGACGGCCAGGTGGCCGTGATCGTGGCCGACGAGGCCGTGCTGGCGCTCACCGGCTACCGGCTGGCCGACCCGCTGGCGGTCTTCTACCCCGAGCGCGGCCCGGGCGTGAGCGACGCGTACCTGCGCGAGCACGTGCTGCTGGGACGGGCCGAGGACCTGGACCTGTCGGCCGTCACGGTGGCCGCCGAGGAGGAGAAGGTCATGGCGCTCGGCTACGCGGGCGCCATGCCCCCGCCCCCGCCGATGGCGGCCCCCGCGGGAATGCCCATGACGCGCGCCAAGCGCATGGCGGCGCCGGCCATGGCCGCCGACCAGATGCTGGCGGAGGAACCCGCCACGCCCATCCGCACCCGCACCGACTTCAGCGCCCTGGCGATGTTCGCGGCCGCGCTGCCCACGGACGCCCAGGGCCACGCGGAGGTGGCCCTCAAGCTGCCCGACAGCCTGACGCGCTACCGCGTCATGGCCGTGGGCGTCTCGGACGGCCGGTTCTTCGGCGCCGGCGAGTCGAACGTCCAGGCCCGCCTGCCGCTGATGGTGCGCCCCTCGCCTCCGCGCTTCCTCAACTTCGGCGACCGCTTCGAGCTGGGGGTCGTCCTGCAGAACCAGACCGACGCGCCGCTCGACGTGCAGGTGGCCGTGCGCGCCACCAACGCCGAGCTGACGGCCGGCGCCGGGCGCCGGCTGAGCGTGCCGGCCAACGACCGCGTCGAGGTGCGCTTCCCGGCCGCGGCCCAGAAGGCCGGCACGGCCCGCTTCCAGGTCGGCGTCTCGGCCGGACGCTTCGCCGACGCGGCCGAGCTGTCGCTGCCCGTCTGGACCCCGGCCACGACCGAGGCCTTCGCCACCTACGGCACGCTCGACCAGGGCGCGGTCGTGCAGCCCGTGCAGGCCCCGCCCCACGTCGTGCCGCAGTTCGGCGGGCTCGAGGTGACCACCTCCTCGACGGCGCTGCAGTCGCTCACGGACGCGGTGCTCTACCTCGTGGCCTATCCGTTCGAGTGCTCCGAGCAGCTGGCCTCGCGGGTGCTGGCCGTGGCCGCGCTCAAGGACGTGCTGGCCGCCTTCAAGGCCGAGGGACTGCCTGCGCGCGACGAGCTGGTGGCGGCGGTCGACCGCGACCTGGCTCGGCTGCGGGCCCTGCAGAACGAGGACGGCAGCTTCGGCTTCTGGCGCCGGGGCGACCAGCCCTGGCCCTACCTCGGCGTGCACGTGGCCCTGGCCCTGGAGCGCGCCCGCGCCAAGGGCTTCAAGGTTCCCGACGACACCTGGTCGCGCTCGCAGTCGTACCTGAAGAGCATCGAGCGCCACATCCCGAGCTGGTACGGCGAGGAGGCCCGCCGCACGCTGATCGCGTACGCCCTGTTCGTGCGCCAGCGCATGGGCGACTCCGACCCGGCCCGCGCGCGCAAGCTGGTGGCCGAGGCCGGCGTCGAGAAGCTGTCGTTCGAGGCCCTCGGCTGGCTGCTGCCCGTGCTGGCGGCCGACAAGGGCGCGGCCGCGGAGACGGCCGCCATCCGCAAGCACCTGGCCAACCGCGTGGAGGAGACGGCCGGCGCGGCCCACTTCGTGGTGGCCTACGGCGACTCGGCCCACCTGCTGCTGCACTCCGACCGCCGCGCCGACGCGGTGCTGCTCGAGGCGCTGATCGCGACCGACCCGAAGAACGACCTCATCCCGAAGCTCGTGACGGGCCTGCTGGCCCACAAGAAGGCCGGCCGCTGGGGCAACACCCAGGAGAACGTCTTCGTGCTGCTGGCCCTCGACCGCTACTTCGACACGTACGAGAAGGTCACGCCCGACTTCGCGGCGCGCCTGTGGCTGGGCGACCGCTACGCTGGCGAGCAGGCCTACCGCGGCCGCTCGACCGACCGCCACCTCCTCACCGTGCCGATGGCCGCGCTGGCCGACAAGCCCGCTGCCCAGCCGCTGGTCATCTCCAAGGACGGCCCGGGCCGGCTCTACTACCGCATCGGCCTGCGCTACGCCCCCGACAGCCTCAAGCTCGACCCGGCCGACTACGGCTTCACCGTCACTCGCCGGTACGAGGGCGTCGACGCTAAGGACGACGTCAGGCGCGACGCCGACGGCACCTGGCGCGTCAAGGCCGGCGCGCGCGTGCGGGTCAAGCTCGAGATGGTGGCCCCGGCCCGCCGCTACCACGTGGCCCTGGTCGACCCGCTGCCGGCCGGCCTCGAGCCGCTCAACCCCGCCCTCGCCACGACCGGGACGCTGCCCAAGGGCGAGGACACCGACGTGGCCGTGATGGGCGCGCCCGGCATCGGCGGTCCGGGACGCCACGGCCCGTCCTGGTGGTGGTGGTGGCGCCCCTGGTTCGAGCACCAGAACCTGCGCGACGAGCGCGTCGAGGCCTTCAGCTCGCTGGTCTGGGAGGGCGTCTACAGCTACAGCTACGTGGCGCGCGCCACCACGCCGGGGACGTTCGTGGTGCCGCCGGCCAAGGCCGAGGAGATGTACGCCCCGGAGACGTTCGGCCGGACCGGCACGGACCGGCTGGTGGTGGAGTAGGCCCCGGCCCAGGGGGCACGCCGCAGAGGGCGGCGCGCGCGTCGGGGATAGTCCTTGCGCTCGCACGCCTCGAGGCCTAGCCTTGAATCTGTACCCTACGCCCTCGCTGGAACAGGCCGCCTCGTCGGGCACGGCTGTCAACGAGGTGGCCCCAAGTCATGGGAGGCCAAGATGCGTGTGCGCTCGATCCTTTTCCTGCTCATCGTCGTGACACCGCTCGGGCTCTTGCCAGGAAAGACCGTGGCTCAGCCGCCTGGCGAGATCGCAGCGTTCGGCGCTCCGGCGGACCTGGATGACCGCCACCCGGCTTCGCCGTTCGTCCTGGAGTTCACCGACGACCTTCGAATCAACAGGCCCGAGATCGCCAACCTCGAGTTCCTCACCCTGCAGCCCTGGGTCGTCTCCTGGAAGGTGTGGGGCGGATCGGGAGGCTGGGGCGTCGAGAGCACCAATTCAGTCCCACTGGTGATCGAGACCGGGGCTCCCAGCCAGAGCCTCAGGATCAAGGCCAACGGAGACGTGGGCCTCGGGACGTACTACGCCGGTTCGGCGCTGCACCTCTTCCGCAGCAACGGCACGGCGCAACTGCGCGTCCAGGAGGCCAGCGCCACGAGCACCGGTCGCAATCTGGCGCGCTTCATCAACAACGGGGCCGCGACCTTCCGGTTCGACAACACGGCGGCCGGGGGCTTGAGCTGGGGCTTCGGCTCCCGTCAGGCCGGGGACTTCTTCGTGGCGACGGTCGGCGCCTCCGCCGTGCAGATGAGCCTCAGCTCGACGGGGGACATGACGATCGCCGGAGCCCTCGCACAGGGATCCGATCGCGACGCCAAGGCCGACGTCGCCGCGGTCGATCCGGCCGACGTGCTGGACAAGGTCCTACGACTGCCGATCGCGACGTGGCGCTACAAGGGCGACGCTGCCCGGCACGTGGGACCGATGGCGCAGGACTTCCATGCGGCCTTCGGCCTCGGTGCCGACGAAAAGCACATCGCACCAGGCGACGCCGCAGGACTCGGCCTCGCGGCGATCCAGGCTCTCCAGGCAGAGCTCGCGAGCAGGGACGCCGAGATGGCCGCGCTCGCTCGGCGGGTTGCCGCGCTGGAGGCGCTCGTCCGCGAGCGCTAGTGTGCCGTAGCCGGAATCCACGGTGCACTCGCGCGCGGGCGCGCGAACGCAGGCCGGGTCCTACCTGCGCCGCGCCTTCTTCTTCTCCGGCGCGACCCGGCTGAGCTCGTCGTACAGGTAGATGGCCGACCTCATGCACTTGCGCCAGTCGCCCAGGTGCAGGCTCTCGTTCTCCGAGTGGGCGTTGCACTTGGGGTCCTCGACGCCCATCAGCAGGCAGGGCGCGCCGCCCAGGGCCTGGGCGAAGGGCTCGACGAAGCCGATCGAGCCGCCCGCGCCGATCATGGCCGTCTGCTTGCCGAAGCCGGCCTGGAGGGCGCGCCGCGCGGCCTCGAAGGCCGGGCCCTCGGGGTCGGTGGTCCACCACTTCGTGACGGCCTTGCGGCTGGTCGCCACGGTGACCTTGGCGCCGTAGGGGACGTTCGAGGTCAGCTTCTTCTTGAGGAGCTGGGCGGCCTTGTTGCCGTCGACGTTCGGCACGGTGCGCAGCGACAGGCGCGCCCGGGCGGCGTCGATGATCTGGTTGGACGAACCCTTGAACTGGCGGGCCTCGAAGGCGATCACGGTCAGGGCCGGCCGCGTCCAGAGCTTCTCGTAGACCGAGTAGCCCTTCTCGCCGGCCAGGCTCATGCCCTTCATCATGCCGGCTTCCTTCTTGAACTTGGCCTCGCTGAAGGCCAGGGCGCGGATGCGCTTCAACTGCTTCGCGCCGGGCTTGGCCACCATCTTGTAGAGGCCCGGCACGTTCAGGGCGCCCTTGTCGTCGGTCAGGCCCGCGATCATCTTGCAGAGGATCTGCACCGGGTCGGGGACCGGCCCGCCCCACATGCCGCTGTGCACCGGCCGCTCGAGGCACTGCACCTCGACGTCCACCTGGCAGATGCCGCGCAGCTGGTAGGTCAGGGCGGGGATGCCCGTGTCGAAGTTGGCCGTGTCGGAAAGGACGATGAAGTCGGCCTGCATCATGCCGGCGTACTGGTCGAGGAAGCGCGAGAGGTTGCCGGAGCCGATCTCCTCCTCGCCCTCGATGATGAACTTGACGTTGCAGGGGACCTGGCCGCCCGACTTCAGGTAGCTGGCCACCGCCGCCACGTGGGCCATCACGCCGGCCTTGTCGTCGGCCGTGCCGCGGCCGAAGAGGCGGCCGCCGCGCTCGGTGGGCGTAAAGGGCGGCGAGAGCCAGTGCTCGTGGCGGCCCTCGGGCTGCACGTCGTGGTGGCCGTAGAGCAGGATCGTCGGCGCGCCGGGCTGGTGCAGCCAGTCGCCGTACACGTAGGGGTGGGCCCCCTCGAGCTCGAGCACCTGCACGTTCTCGATGCCCAGGGCCGCCATGGCCTCGGCGGTGGCCACGGCCGAGCGCCGGACCTCCTCGGCGGGGAAGCCGTCGGCCGAGATGCTGGGGATGCGCGACAGCTCGATGAGGGTCTGCTTGAAGTCGTCGAAGTGGCCGTCCAGGTAGCCGAGAGCCGCCTTGACCGCCCCGTTGCTCTGCGCCATTCTGCCTCCTGATGCGGCAGGTCCGCGGGCGCCGCGGGCGCCCGGGCCCTGCGATGCGGGGCGCGTTCGCGCGCCTGGGCCAGTCTAGCCCGAACCGCGCGCGGGGCGAACTTCGCGCCCGCTGGGCTCGTCTCCTGTCGTGGAGGGCCCCGCGCGGGCCTCCAAGGAGCTCCCTCCCATGAAGAAGATCCTCTCCCGCCTCCTGATGGTGGTCGGCGCCCTGGCGCTGCTGGCCGCCGTGGCCGGATCGGTCGTGGCGCTCGTGGCCCAGCGGGCCAGGACGCGCCTGCCCGGCAAGGTGCTGCTCGAGGTCAACCTCGAGCGGGCCCTGCCCGAGTACGTCCCCGACGACCCCGTGGCCCAGCTCATGTCCGACGGCCAGCCGACCCTGCGCTCCACCGTCGAGGCCCTCCACAAGGCGGCGGACGACCCGCGCGTCACGGGCCTGGTGGCCACGCTGGGGGCGGCGCCGCTGGGCATGGGCCAGGTGCAGGAGCTGCGCGACGCGGTGCTGGCCTTCCGGGCGAAGAAGAAGCCGGCCCTGGCCTTCTCGGAGACCTTCGGCGAGGTCGGCCCCGGCAACGGCGCCTACTACCTGGCCACGGCCTTCGACGAGGTCTGGCTCCAGCCCTCGGGCGACGTGGGCCTCACGGGCACCGCCTTCGTGAGCCCCTTCGTGCGCGGGACGCTCGACAAGCTGGGGGTCGTGCCACGCATGGATCACCGCCACGAGTACAAGAACGCCATGAACGTCTTCACCGAGAAGTCCATGACGCCGCCGCACCGGGAGGCCATGGCGCGCATCTCGGCTTCCTGGATGGAGCAGATGACGCGCGGCATCGCCGCGGGCCGCAGGCTCGACGAGCCAGCGGTGCGCGCGCTGGTGGACCGCGGCCCGTTCCTGGGCCAGGAGGCGGTGGACGCAAAGCTGGTCGACGGGCTGGCCTACCGCGACGAGGTCTACGACAAGGCCCGGCAGAAGGCCGGCAAGGACGCCGAGCTGCTGTTCCTGGGCAAGTACCGCGAGAGGGCCGGCTCGCCCTGGGGCGCGGGCCAGGCCGTCGCGCTCGTCTACGGGGTGGGCGGCGTGCAGCGCGGCAAGAGCGACTTCAACCCCTTCACGGGCGAGACCAGCATGGGCTCGGCCACCGTGGCGGCCGCCCTGCGAGCGGCCATCGACGACGAGGACGTCAAGGCCATCGTCTTCCGCGTCGACAGCCCGGGCGGCTCGTACGTGGCCTCCGACACCATCTGGCGCGAGACCCAGCGGGCCCGCAAGGCCGGCAAGCCCGTGATCGCCTCGATGGGCAACATCGCCGGCTCGGGCGGCTACTTCGTGGCCATGGGCTGCGACAAGATCGTGGCCCAGCCGGCCACCATCACCGGCTCGATCGGCGTGCTGGGCGGCAAGATGCTCACGAACGGCCTGATGGACAAGCTCGGGCTCTCCTTCGACGAGGTCCACGACGGCCGGAACGCGCGCATCTGGTCGAGCCAGTACGACTACTCGCCCGAGGAGTGGGCCCGCTTCCAGGCCTGGCTCGACCGGGTCTACGACGACTTCACGAGCAAGGTGGCCGAGGGCCGCAAGCTGCCCAAGGAGCGGGTGCTGGAGCTGGCCAAGGGGCGCATCTGGACCGGAGAGGACGCCAAGGCGCGCGGCCTGGTCGACGAGCTGGGCGGGCTCACCACCGCGATCCGGCTGGCGCGTCAGGCGGCCCGCATCCCCGACTCGGCCGGCGTCGAGCTGCGGACGTTCCCACGCCCGAAGAGCCCGATCCAGATGCTGCTCGAGCGGCGGGACAACAGCGACAAGGCCGCCGTGGCGGCCGTGGTGCGCGGGGCCGAGGAGCTGCAGCCGGTCTTCCTGCGCCTGCGCGCGCTGGGGCTCGTCGAGCAGCCGGGGGTGCTGACGATGGCGCCGCTGGAGTGGGGGCGGTAGCGGCGGGCCGCCCCGTCGTCCCGGGCGGCGCGCCGCCGCGCGGTTCTCCTGCTGAGAGTCGTCATCCTGAGCGACACCGCCCGGCTCGGGAGCGAAGGATCTGCCGGGTCGTACAGCCCGGGAGATCCTTCGTCGCCGACTCGGACGGCGGCGACTCAGGATGACGACGACGCTTTTCCGCCTCGCGACCGCGCCCTTGCGGTCCGCACTCGGGATGACGGAGCGTCAGTAGACCCAGACCACCTCGTAGCGCAGCAGCTTGACCGCCGTCTTGGCGGGCACGAGCTGGACCTCCTCGAAGCGCCGGGGGTCCACCTCGGAGAGCTGCTGGAGCTGGGTCTCGAGGTCCGCGATCTCGGCCTGCAGGCCCTCGACCTTGGCCTCCATGGTGTTCTCCATGCGGTTCTTGCTGAGGACCGTGCCCGCGCCGCTGATGGTCTTCTTGCGACCCGTGAAGAGGCCGATGTTGGACAGGATGGTGGTGCCGATGGCCATCCACTTCTCCTGCTTGCGGCCCGAGAGCTCCTGCTGCTTCATGGCCAGCTCGCGCTGCTTCTTCTCGAGCTTGTCGCGCAGCTTCGCCACCTGGTCGCCGCCGCCCGCCGCCGACAGGCGCGCCGCGAAGGCCGCCCGGTCCTCGCCCGGGTTGGAGCTCTCCTTCGTGACGGGGTCCGTGAGGAGCTTCAGCGCCAGCTTGTCGGGCAGGCGGTCCTTGAGCGCCTTCTCGAGGCCGCGCGCGCCGGCCGTGGCCAGCCAGGGCGGCGGCTCCCCAAAACGCACGCCCGACGGGGCCTCGCCGACCATCTTCGCCTCGTCCACCTCGACCGGCTCGCCGTCCAGGACCTCGCCCGCCGAGGCGGCCGCGAGCGGCCACGCCAGCAGGCCGCCGCGCTCGCCCAGGTCCTTGTAGCGCACGGCGTACTTGACGAACAGGTGCGCGTCGGCCAGCTCGCCGCCGTACTGCTTCAGGTACAGCCCGCGCAGCGGCGCGGGCAGCACGGGGGCCGCGGCAACCGCCGCGGCCACGGCCTTCGCCGCCGGGGCCGCGGTCGCCTTCCCCGCCATCAGGCGCTCGACGTCCTCGCGCGTCAGCGGGCCGCGCAGGTAGCTCATGGCCCAGCGCGAGTGCAGCAGCGCCGGGCCGGAGCGGTGCACGTCGTGCAGCAGGAAGACGCGCTGCTTGACGGCGTCCAGCAGGGCCGCGACCCGGGCCGGCTCGAGGCCCGCTCCCGACAGCCCGTCGCTCAGCCGCGCCCGGTCCTGCTCGGTCTGCAGGCGTCCCACCAGCCAGGTCCCCATGTTGGACAGGCCCTTGTAGTCGAGGTCGACCGGGTTCTGGGTGGCCAGCACGATGGACACGCCCTGGGCCCGGGCCTGCTTGAGCAGCGTCAGCAGCGGCTTCTTGGTGGGCGGGTTGGCCGGGTGCGGCGGGAAGTAGCCGAAGACCTCGTCCATGTACAGCACGGCCCGCAGCTGCGTGGTGCCGCTCTGTCGCCGCATCCAGGTCTTGACCTTCTCCAACAGCAGCGCGGTCACGAACAGCCGCTCGGCGTCGGACAGGTGCGCCGTGTAGACCACCGACAGGCGCGGGCGGCCGTCGGGCGTGCGCAGCAGGCGCTCCACGTCGAGCGGCTGGCCGCTGCGCCAGGCCTCGAACGAGGGCGAGGCCAGCAGGTTGTTGAGCCGCATCATGAGCCCCTGGCGGTCCTTGCGCGGGTAGATCGTCTCCAGCGGCAGGGCCCCCAGCTTGTCGAAGGGCGGGTCGGCCACGGCCGGGATCAGGCTCTCGAGCGACAGCGACTGGCCCTTGCGCCAGGCGGCCTCGATCAGGTTGGCGAGCAGGATGGCCTCGCGCGACTGCAGCGGGTCGGCCTCGATGCCGACCAGGCCCAGCAGGCCCGTGGCGATCGAGGCGATCTCGTCCCGCAGGTCCTCGGCCGCGTCGTCGAAGCCGCCCGCCGGCGCCTCGAGCGACTGCAGGATGTCGAGCGGAACGCCGGAGGTCGAGCCCGGCGTGTAGATGGTGGCGTCGCGCGCGGCGGCCAGGGCCGCCACGTCCGCGGCCGACAGCCCCCACTCGGCCAGCCCCTTGCGCCACGAGGCGGCAGCGGCCTCGGCCGCCTGGTCGACGGACTGCCCGGCGCGGCGCGCGCTCTCGGGGTCGATCCACGGCGCGAACGAGCCGGCCGCCAGGTCGCCGAACAGGAGCAGCAGGTTGCCCAGGTCGCCCTTGGGGTCGATGGCCAGCACGGGCACGCCCTGCCGCAGCAGCTCCTCGATCATGGCCACGGCCAGGCCGGTCTTGCCGGAGCCGGTCATGCCCACGATCAGGCCGTGGGTCAGCAGGTCGCGCGGGTCGAGGTCGAGCCGCGCCCCCAGCTCGCCCGACTTGGGATCGACTTCGCGTCCGAGATAGAGCCCCTGGGCCACGGCCACCTCCGGTGGCCGGAGTATAGACCCGCCGCCCGCGGGCTGCGGTCCTGTCACCTGGGATGGACAGGCGCGCCTCGGCCCGGCCCTGCGGGGCCGCGTCATCTCGCTGGACGCCAGGCACTTCCCTGCCGCGGGCCGGCTGGCACGGGCGCTGCAATCGAACCAGGCGACGGAGGGGCGAGTCGAGGGAGGATGACGATGAAGCGAGCGATCCTGGCAGGTGCGATGGCGGTCACGGCGCTGGCCGTGCCGCTGCCCGCGGAGGCGGGGACCGTGCACGTCGGCATCCGCTTCGGCGGCCCGGACTACTACCGCTACGACGCGCAGCGCCTCGGCTTCGAGCGCGGGCGCGAGGACGGCTGGCGCGAGGGCTACGACGACGCGCGGCGCGGCCAGCGCTTCGACTACGACGACGAGCGCTGCTTCAAGCGCGCCGACGCCGGCTGGCACCCGGAGATGGGCCCCCGTTACGTCTACGCCCACGGCTACCGGCGCGGCTTCGAGGAGGCCTACCGCCGCGGCTACGAGGCCGGCGCGCGCCAGGGCCGGTGCCAGCGCGACCACCGCCACGACCGCAACTGCCGCGGCTACGAGGACGGGCGCTGGGACGGTCGCGACGGCCGCTACGACCGGCCCTACGACGACAGGGACGACGACCGGTACGACGACCACGACGGCGGCAACCGACGCTGACCCCGGGACGCCGCCGGACCGCGGCCCCTCTCCCCGCCGGGGGGAGGGGCCGTTCGCTGCGCGCCGCTGTATGATCCCCCGACCCGGAGCGACCCCATGGAAGGCAAGAGCAAGTTCCTCGTCGGCTGCGGCTGCCTGGCCGCCCTGGCCGTGCTCGCGCTGCTGGCCGCCGGCCTCGGCTGGTGGTGGTGGACGAGCAGCCCGCAGTACTCGCTGAACCAGGCCCAGGCGGCCTTCGAGGCCCACGACCTGCAGGCCTTCGAGCGCTACGTCGACGTGGACTCGCTGGTCGAGACCGGCATCGACGCGCTGGCGGCCGAGGCCACGCGCCAGGGCGGCGGCGAGGCCGTGGGCGCGGCCGTGGCGCTGATGTTCCGCGGGCGGGTGGCGGCCGAGCTCAAGACCCAGGTGCGCCGCTCGGTCGAGAAGGGCGCCAGCTTCGAGGGGCGCGACCCGCGCCGCACGAGCTTCGAGGTCGGCGCGGTGCGCCGCGACGGCAAGCTGGCCTTGGCCAGGGTGACGGCCCAGACCCAGCGTGGGGCCGCCGCCGAGCGCCTCGAGCTGGAGCTCAAGCTGCGCCAGAGGGACGGCCACTGGCAGGTGTTCGAGGTCGCCAACCTGGCCCAGCTGTGGCGCGAGGCCCGCGAGCGCGGCGAGCAGCCCGAGCCCGCCCGCTGAGGCGCGCGCGGACGGGGGCCGAGACGGGCCCCGGTGCTAGACTATTCGGATGACGAAGTCGCACTTCTACTGGAAGAGCATCGACCACTTCCGGGCCGAGCTGCGGGACGCCGTCCCCCACGACCAGCTCAAGGCCCTGCACCTGCGGCGTCCCGTCGTCCACCACCTCTACGCCCTGCGCCAGTTCGCCATCATCGCCGCCTGCAGCTACGGGCTGTGGCACCTTTCCAACCCGCTCTACTGGGTGCCGCTGGCCGTCCTGCAGGGCTTCACCTTCTTCAACATGACCGTGCTGCTGCACGAGGTCGTGCACCAGGCCGTCTTCCAGTTGCCGCGCCCGCGCTGGGAGCGCGCGCTGGGGCTGATCTACGCGGTCACCAGCGGCATCTCGGCCTCGCAGTTCAACCGCTGGCACCTCGATCACCACGACAACCTGGGCTCGTCGGAAGACGACCCCAAGCGCCACTGGCTGTCGCCCAAGCGCAACGCGCGCTGGTACAAGCTGCTCTACTGCACGCCCGTGCTGATGCCGATCTACTTCCGGGCCGCCGCGCAGGAGTCGCGCAGCTATCCGGCGGCCCTGCGCGCCACCATCGCCCGTGAGCGGCTGGCCACCGTGCTGATCCAGCTCTCCGTGGGCGGCGCTCTCTGGTACCTCGGCGGCGCCGCGGCCATGCTGAAGATCTGGCTCGTGCCCTACTTCTTCGTCTTCCCGGTGGCCTTCACGCTCAACCGGCTGGGCCAGCACTACAACATCGATCCGAGCCACCCGCTGCGCTGGTCCACGCTGATGAAGCCCAGCCGGCCCTGGGACTTCCTGTTCCTCTACTCGAACTACCATCTCGAGCACCACTACTTCCCGCGCGTGCCGTTCTACAACCTCAGGAAGCTGCACCTGGCCCTGCGCCCGCTCTACGCGCGGCTGGGCCTGGTGCCCAACACCTACCGCGGCATCCTGTGGCAGTGGTTCGTGTTGAACCGCGCGCCGCACACCGACTGGCGGCAGGCCCCCGGCGCCCCGGCCGGGCCGGGGACGCCCGGCGGCGACCGGCGTCCCGCCGAGCCCGCGCCGCCGCCCGGCGAG
>JBDIBD010000047.1:0-16039 GCA_039812725.1 Vicinamibacteria bacterium
CGGCGACACCGGCCCCGGCGCAGCCGGGCGTCTCGGCGGTGCGCGACGTGAGCCTCGCGGCCGGCGTCCCCGACCTGACCGCGGGGCGGCGCCCCGTCGCCCCGCCGCTGCTCCGCCTGGCCCGCCAGTCGGGCACGGTGGTGGTGCAGTTCAGCGTCGGCACCTCGGGCGCCACGCAGGTGGGCAAGGTCGAGGGGCCCGAAGAGCTGCACGAGGCCGCCCGGCAGATGGTGGCCACCTGGGTCTTCCGGCGCACCAGCACCGAGCGGCTGTTCCTGACCGCCACCGTGCAGTACGGCGACGCCACGTCGAGCGCCAGCGTAGTGCCGGCGGCGGGCGAGTAGCCCTCCGGGTCGCCCCGAAAAGACGAAGGGGCGGGGCCAGGGCCCCGCCCCGCGAGACGCCGCCGGCCCTACTCGGCCGCGGCGTCCTTGCCCTTGGCGGCGCGCGCGCGCTTGGGCTTGTCGGCCTTCTCGTCCGTCTTCTTGTCGGCCTTCTTGTCGGCCTTCTTGTCGGCCTTCTTCTCGGCCGGCTTCTTCTCGGGCTTGTCGGCCTTCTCGGCCGGGGCGGCGTCCTTGCCGCCCTTCTTGGCCTTGTCGTCCTGGGCCTTGGGCTTGAACTCCGACCCTACCAGCTCGAGGATGGCCATCTCGGCCCCATCCCCCTGCCGGGCGCCCAGCTTGAGGATGCGCGAGTAGCCGCCGTTGCGGCCGGCGAAGCGCGGGCCCAGGGTGTCGAAGAGCTTCTTCAGCACCTCGTTGTCGCGGATGTGGCGGGCGGCCAGGCGCCGGGCGTGCACGCGGTTCTCCTCGCGGCGCGCCAGGGTGATGAGCTTCTCGGCGAACGGGCGCAGCTCCTTGGCCTTGGGCAGCGTGGTGCGGATGCGCTCCTTGTCCAGCAGCGAGGTGGCCAGGTTGCGCAGCAGGGCCAGGCGGTGCGAGCTGGTTCGCCCGAGCTTGCGGTGTGCGACGCGGTGTCTCATGAACGGGGGTCCTTCCTCACTTCTGCGGCGCGGGCCAGTTGTCGAGCTGCATGCCGAGCTTCAGGCCCATGCCCTGCAGGATCTCCTGGATCTCGTGCAGCGACTTGCGCCCGAAGTTCTTGACCTTCAGCAGGTCGGCCTCGGTCTTCTGCACCAGCTCGCCGATGGTGCGCACGTTGGCGTTCTTGAGGCAGTTGTAGGAGCGCACCGACAGCTCCAGCTCGTCGACGCTGCGGCCCAGCCGGGCCAGCAGGTCGTCGTGGAGCTCGACCGGCTCGGAGCGCGTGTCGTCGCCGACGTAGTCCTCGTCCTCCTCGTCCTCGAAGTTGACGAAGATGGCCAGGTGCTCCTTCATGAGCTTGGCGGCCAGGCCCACGGCGTCGCGGGGCGTGACGGCGCCGTTGGTCCAGACCTCGAGCGTGAGCTTCTCGTAGTCCGTGGCCTGGCCCACGCGGGCGTTGTCGACGAAGTAGTTGACCTTCTTGATCGGCGAGTGGACCGAGTCTACCGGGATCCAGCCGATCGACAGGTCGTCGTCGAAGTTCTTGTCGGCCGAGACGTAGCCGCGGCCGTCCTTGACGCGCATCTCCACCGACAGGGTCGAGCCCTGGGACAGGGTGGCGATGTAGGCCTCGGGGTCGAGGATCTCGACGTCGGCGTCGGGGGTGATGTGCTTGGCCCGCACCTCGCCTGCCTCGGACGTGCGCAGGGTCAGCGTCTTGGGGTGGTCCACGTGGATCTTGAGGGGCACCTTCTTGAGGTTGAGGATCAGGTCGGTGGTGTCCTCCATCGCGCCGGGGATGGGGGAGAACTCGTGCAGCACGCCCTCCACCCGCACGGCGGTGATGGCCGCGCCCTCGATGCTCGAGAGGAGCACGCGCCTCAGGGCGTTGCCCACCGTCGTCGCGAAACCGCGCTCGAAGGGCTGGGCCGTGAAGCGGCCGTAGTTCTCCGCCTGGACCTCACGGTCGACCTCGAGGCGCTTCGGCTTCTGGAAACCTTTCCACAGCATCGCGTATGAGTCCTCCAGGCGCCTGCCCCGCGGCGGGCGCCGTGCTCCTACTTCGAGTACAGCTCGACGACGAGCTGTTCCTGGATCGGGAAGTTCACGTCGTCACGCGCTGGCAACGACAGAACCTTGCCCTTCATCTCGGCCTGGTCCAGCTCCAGCCACTTGGGCAGCCCGCGGCCCTTGGCCGTCTCGACCGCGGCCTGCACCAGGGCGTTCTTGGCGGCGCGCTGGCCCAGGGCCACCACGTCGCCGGCCCGCACCTGGAAGGACGGGATGTTCAGCCGCTTGCCGTTGACCAGCACGTGGCCGTGGCGCACCAGCTGGCGCGCCTGGCGCAGCGAGGAGCCGAAGCCCAGGCGGAAGGTCACGTTGTCGAGGCGCCGCTCCAGCTTCGAGAGCAGCGTCTCACCCACCACGCCCTTCTCCTGCGCGGCGCGGTCGAAGAACAGCCGGAACTGCCCCTCCATCATGCCGTACAGCCGCTTGGCCTTCTGCTTCTCGCGCAGCTGCAGCCCGTAGCCCTGCAGCTTGGCCTTCATGCGCACGCCCTTGCCGTGCTGGCCGGGGGCGTAGTTGCGCTTTTCGATGGCGCACTTCTCCGTGAAGCAGCGGTCGCCCTTCAGGAAGAGCTTGATCCCCTCCCGGCGGCAGAGGCGGCAGACGGAACCGACGTATCGAGCCACTTGACTTGCTCCTTAGACGCGGCGCCGCTTGGGCGGTCGGCAGCCGTTGTGGGGAATGGGGGTCACGTCGCGAATGGACTTGACCTCGACCCCCGTGGCCTGGATGGCCCGGATGGCGGACTCGCGCCCGCTGCCCGGCCCCTTGACGCGGATGTCCACCGAGCGCAGGCCGGCCTGGTCCTTGGCCGCGCTGGCGGCCGCGGTCGCGGCCTGCTGGGCCGCGAAGGGCGTGCCCTTGCGCGAGCCCTTGAAGCCCAGGCTGCCCGAGCTCGACCAGCCCACCACGTTGCCCTCGGCATCGGTGATGGTGATCTGCGTGTTGTTGAACGAGGCCTGGATGTGCACGATCCCGTTCGGGACGTGCTTCTTTTCCTTCTTGCCCTTCTTGGCGCCGACGACCTTGGTCATCTTCGAACCCTCAGGCCTTCTTCTTGATCATGGCCCGCCGCGGGCCCTTCCGCGTGCGCGCGTTGGTGTGCGTGCGCTGGCCGCGGACCGGCAGGTTGCGGCGGTGTCGCATGCCGCGGTACGAGCCGATCTCGATCAGGCGCTTGATGTTGAGGGAGACCTCCTTGCGCAGGTCGCCCTCCACGCCGCCTTCCTGGTCGAGGATCTTGGCGATGCGGCTGACCTCCTCCTCCGACAGGTCCTTGACGCGGACGTTGGGGTCGATCCCGGCGCGACCCAGGATGCCCTGGCTGCGCTTGTTCCCGATCCCGTAGATGTAGGTCAGCGCGACCTCGACGCGCTTGCCGCGCGGAAGATCGACACCTGCGACGCGTGCCATCCCTTACCCCTGCCTCTGCTTGTGCTTCTGGTTGCTGCAGATGATCCGCACCACGCCCTGGCGGCGGACCACCTTGCACTTCACACAGATCTTCTTGACCGACGAGCGTACCTTCACAGTGACCCTCGAATTCCCTGGGCCGCGCGGCCCACGATCCGCCCGCGAGTGGCGTCGTACGGCGCGACCTCCACCACGACTTCCTCGCCCGGCAGCAGCCGCAGCAGCCCCGCCGCCCCACCCACGTGGGCCGTCAGTCGCTCGCGCGTCGGGTCGACCTCGACCCGGTAGAGGGCGTTGGGCAGGGCCTCGACCACCCGGGCCAGCACCTGCGTCGCGCCCGTCGCCGCCTCAGGCAACCCGCACCCCCTGGTAGTTCGCGTAGGGGTACGGCTCCGACAAGATCCACGGCCCGTGCTCCGTGACCGCCACCGACAGCTCGAAGTGGGCCGACAGCGAGCGGTCGGCCGTGACCGCCGTCCAGCCGTCGGCCAGCGTCTCGACCTCGTGCCCGCCGGCGTTGATCATGGGCTCGATGGCCAGGCACAGGCCCGCCGCCAGGCGCTTGCCCTTGCCCGCGCGCCCGAAGTTGGGCACCTGGGGCTCCTCGTGCAGGGCCGTGCCGATGCCGTGCCCCACGAACTCGCGCACCACCGAGTAGCCGTGGCCCTCGGCGTGCGACTGCACGGCCTGCCCGATGTCGCCCACGCGCTTGCCCGGCCAGCACTGCTGGATGCCCGCCTGCAGCGACTCGCGCGTCACGCGCATCAGGCGCTCGGCCTCGGCCGACACCCGGCCCACGGGCACCGTCACCGCGGAGTCGCCGAAGTAGCCGTCCACGATGCAGCCCAGGTCGAGGCCGACGATGTCGCCCTCCCGCAGCTTGCGGCCGCCCGGGATGCCGTGCACCACCACCTCGTTGACCGCCACGCAGAGCGTGGCCGGGTAGTCGCGGTAGCCCAGGAAGGCCGGCCGCGCGCCGCTGGCGCGGATGCGGTCGGCGGCGATGCGGTCCAGCTCCTGGGTGGTGGTGCCGGGCTGGGCGGCGCGGGCCAGCTCCTCGAGCGTGTCCACCACGATCCTGCAGGCGCGGTGCATCTTCTGCAGCTCCGCCCAGGTCTTGACGGTCACTGCGCGCCCCCGGCGTGGCTGCGCAGCTCCCGCTGCACCACCTCCATGTCGCGGAAGCCGTCCACCCGGAAGAAGCGCGCGTGCCGCTCGAAGTACTGGATCAGCGGCTCGGTGCGGTCGTGGTACTCCTGGAGCCGGCGCTGCACCACCGTGCCGGTGTCGTCCGAGCGCCTGCGCCCCTCCAGCCGCCGGAGCAGCTCCTCGCGCGGCACGACCAGGTCGAAGATGGTGAAGTCGGCCGCGCCCCGGGGGGTCAGGAAGGCCAGGCTCTCGGCCTGCGGCACGGTGCGCGGGAAGCCGTCCAGGATGTAGCCGCGCTGGCAGTCCTCGCGCGCGATCCGCTCGCGGATCATCTCGATCAGGAGCTGGTCGGGGACCAACCCGCCCTGGTCCATGAAGGGGCTGGCCTGCCGGCCCAGGGGCGTGCCCTGGGCGATGTGCTCGCGCAGCATGTCGCCGGTGGAGATGCGGGGCACACTCATCCACTGCGCCAGGCGCTCGGCCTGGGTGCCCTTCCCGGCCCCGGGGGGGCCGAGGAAGATGATGCGCGCGGGTCCCGCGCCGGCGTCAGCGGCGGCCACGGATGCGCTTGCCTCCCTTGCCGGTGAAGCCCTCGTAGTGGCGCATGACCAGCTGCGCCTCGACCTGCGCGACCGTGTCCATGGCCACGCCCACCAGGATCAGCAGCGACGTGCCGCCGAAGTAGAACTGCAGGTGCAGCCCTTCCGTGATCCAGCCCAGGCTGTTGGCCGTCAGGAAGTTGTCCAGCCACGGGCCGATCCCGGGGATCGGCGCCACCTTGAAGCCGCTGATCAGGAACTCGGGGATCAGCGCCACCACGGCCAGGTAGATGGCACCCGCGAAGGTGATGCGCCCCAGCACGTGGTCGAGGTACTCGGCCGTGCGCTTGCCGGGACGGATGCCCGGCACGAAGCCGCCGTGCTTGCGCATGTTCTCGGCCACGTCGTCGGGGTTGAAGACGATGGCCGTGTAGAAGTAGCAGAAGAAGATGATGAACGAGACGTACAGCAGGTTGTAGAGCGGCATGCCCCACTGCAGGTGCTCGAACAGGTCGCGCATCCAGGCGCTGTCGGCCTTGAGGAAGCTGGCGATGGTCTGCGGGAAGGCGATGATCGAGCTGGCGAAGATGACCGGGATGACGCCCGAGGTGTTGACCCGCAGGGGCAGGTGGGTGGTCTGCCCGCCGTAGACACGCCGGCCGACCACGCGCTTGGCGTACTGCACGGGGATGCGGCGCTGGCCGCGCTCCATGAAGACGATCGCGCCCACCACGCCCACCATGGCCCCCAGCAGGAGCAGCGTGGCCAGCATGTTGATCTCGTTGCGCCGCACCATCTCGAACAGCGACAGGGCGCCGCGCGGGAAGCCCACCACGATGCCGGCGAAGATCAGCAGGCTCATGCCGTTGCCGATGCCGCGCTCGGTGATCTGCTCGCCCAGCCACATCACGAAGGCCGTGCCGGTCGTGAGGGTCAGGACGGTCATCAGCCGGAAGGCCCAGCCCGGGTGCTCGACGATCTTGAAGCCCTGCAGGCTCTGGGCCTCCAGCACGGCGGCGATGCCCAGCGACTGCACGATCGAGAGCAGCACCGTGCCGTAGCGCGTGTACTGTGTGATCTTGCGGCGGCCCAGCTCGCCCTCCTTCGAGAGGCGCTCGAGGTAGGGCCAGACCACCGTCAGCAGCTGCAGGATGATCGAGGCCGAGATGTACGGCATGATCCCGAGGGCGAAGACCGTGACCTTGGCCAGGTTGCCGCCCGAGAACATGTCCACCAGGCCCAGCCAGTTGCCGCGGTTCTCCTCGAAGAAGCGGATCAACTGCGCGGCGTTGATGCCCGGCGTGGGCACGTGGCCCCCCAGGCGGAAGACCGCCAGCAGCCCAAGCGTGAACAGCACGCGCTTGCGCAGGTCCGGGATGTCCCAGATGTTGCGAAGGCTCTGCAGCATCGTTCCCCTTCCGTCTCCCGCGGGGCGGGAGGCGTCAGACCTCCAGCGTCTCCGCCTTGCCCCCCGCGGCCGTGATGGCCTGCGAGGCGCCGGCGCTGAATTTGTGCGCCTTGACCGTCAGGGCGCGGGTGAGCTTGCCCTTGGCCAGCAGCTTGAGGCCGTCGCGCAAGTGCTTGATCAGGCCGCGCTCGAGCAGCAGCTCGGGCGTGACGATCGTGCCGGGCTCGAAGGTCTCCAGGCGGCTGACGTCGAGGGTGGCGAACTCCTTGCGGAAGCGCGCATTGGTGAAGCCGCGCTTGGGGACGCGGCGGTGCAGCGGCATCTGGCCGCCCTCGAAGCCGGGGCGCACCGAGTGGCCGGAGCGGCTCTTCTGCCCCTTCTCGCCGCGGCCGGACGTCTTGCCCAGGCCGCTGCCCGGACCGCGGCCGACGCGCTTGCGGTTCTGGGTGCTGCCCTTGGCGGGCTTGAGGTTCGAAAGACCCACAGCTGGTTCTCCTCGCTCGCTACTCGACGATCGCGACCAGGTGCGGCACGGCCTTGACCATGCCGCGGATCTCCACCGTGTCCAGGCGCTCGACCACCTGGTGCATGCGGCGCAGGCCCAGCCCGCGCACCGTGGCGCGCTGGCGGTCGGTGCAGCCGATCAGGCTGCCGATCTGCTTGATCTTGAGCTTGCCCGCCTGGGGCTTGCCCGTCTTGCTCTTGGCCATGGCTCTCGCTCCGCCGCCTAGGCCCGGTTCTCGGCCGGCTTCTCGCCGGCGCCGGTGATCTCGGGCACGGTCTTGCCGCGCAGGCGCGCGATCTTCTCGGGCTCCTTGAGGCGCAGCAGCGCGTCCACCGTGGCCTTGACCACGTTGTGCGCGGTGGTCGAGCCCAGGCTCTTGGTCAGGATGTTCTGGATGCCGGCGGCCGTGATCACCGCGCGCACCGGGCCGCCCGCGATCACGCCCGTCCCCTCGGAGGCGGGCTTGAGCAGCACCGCGCCCGAGCCGAAGCGGCCCGTGATGGTGTGCGGGATGGTGGCGCCCTTCTCCGTGATCGGCACCTTGATCACGTTCTTCTTGGCCGCCTCGATGCCCTTCTTAATGGCCGACGACACCTCGCGGGCCTTGCCCATGCCGTAGCCGATGTGGCCGTGCCCGTCCCCGACCACCACCAGGGCGCTGAAGGACAGGTTCTTGCCGCCCTTGACGACCTTGGTGACGCGGTTGATGGCCACCACCTGGTCCTTGAGGTCCAGGCTGCCGACGTCGATCTTCTCGATAGGATTCTTCATTGCCTTAGAACTTCAGTCCTCCCTCACGGGCGGCGTCGGCCAGGGCCTTGATGCGGCCGTGGTAGATGAACCCGCCGCGGTCGAAGACCACGGCCTCGACGCCCTTGTCCTTGGCGCGGCGGGCGATCAGGCCGCCCACGGCCTGTGCGGCCTTGAGGTTGCCGCCGCGCTTGAACTGGGCGCGCAGCTCCTTGTCGAGGGAGGACGCGGCGCACAGCGTGCGGCCGGCCACGTCGTCGACGACCTGGGCGTAGATGTGCCCCTGGCTGCGGAAGACCGACAGCCGCGGGCGCTCCGGCGTCCCCGAGATCTTCTTGCGGATGCGGGCCCTGATGTGGTCCCGGATCTCCTGCTTGGTCTTGACTGGCATTCCCTCTCACGGGCGTTCCCCGGCGGCGCTCGCCGGGCGTTCCCGTCCTCCTACTTGGCGCCCGTGGCGCCGGCCTTGCCGGCCTTCTTCTTCAGCACCTCGCCCACGTAGCGGATGCCCTTCTGCTTGTACGGGTCGGGCTTGCGCAGGGCCCGGATCTCGGCCGCCACCTGGCCCACCTGCTGGCGGTCGTGGCCCGAGACGACCAGGTGCGTCTGCTTGTCGATCGCGATCTTGATCCCCTCGGGGATCGGGAAGGCGATGGTGTGCGAGTAGCCCAGCGAGAAGACCACCTTGTTGCCCTCGAGCGCGGCCTTGTAGCCGACGCCGACGATGTCGAGCTCCTTGGTGAACCCGGTGGTCACGCCCGTGACGGCGTTCTGGGCCAGGGCCCGCGCCAGGCCGTGCCAGGCGCGCTGCTGCCCCTCGTCGTTCTTGCGCTGGAAGGACAGCTCGGTCCCCTCCAGCTTGCAGGTGATGCCCGGCGGCAGCGGGGTCGACAGGCGCCCCTTGGGCCCCTGCACCTGCAGGTTGCCCTCGCCGACCGTCACCTTGACGTCCTTGGGCAGGACGATGACCTTGCGTCCGACGCGCGACATGCGGGTCTCCTTACCAGACGTTGCAGAGGATCTCGCCGCCCAGGCCCTCGCGGGCGGCGCTGCGGCCGGTCATCAGCCCGCGCGAGGTGGACAGGATGTTGATGCCCAGCCCCCCGTAGACGCGCGGGATGGCGTCCTTGCCGCAGTAGATCCGGCAGCCCGGCCGGCTGACGCGCTGCAGGTCGGTGATGATGCGCTCCATCCCCGGACCGTACTTGAGGTACACGCGCAGCACGCCCTGGCGCTCGTCCTCGAGCAGCTTGTAGTTCGAGACGTAGCCCTCGTCCTTGAGGATCCGGGCGATCTCGACCTTCAGCTTGGAGGCCGGGACGTCGACCTTCGCCAGCCGGCCACGGACCCCGTTACGGATCCGGGTCAGCAGGTCAGCGATGGGATCAGTCATGCTCATTGGATCATTCTCCCCGCGCCTACCAGCTGGCCTTGATCACGCCGGGGATGTCCCCCTGCAGGGCCAGCTTGCGGAAGCAGATGCGGCACATCTCGAACTTCCGCAGGAACGCCCGCGGGCGCCCACAGCGCCGGCAGCGGTTGTACTGGCGGACGGAGAACTTCGGCCTGCGCTTGGCCTTGGCGATCATCGACAGCTTGGCCACGTTCGCCTTTCCTCCTACTGGTTCCGGAACGGCATGCCCAGGTACTGGAGGAGCAGCTTCGACTCCTCGTCCGTGCGTGCCGTCGTCACGAAAGTCACATTCATGCCCCGGAGCTTCTCGATCTTGGAGTAGTCGATCTCCGGGAAGATGATCTGGTCCTTGAGGCCCAGAGTGTAGTTGCCGCGGCCGTCGAAGGCGTTGCCCGGCACGCCGCGGAAGTCGCGCACGCGGGGCAGGGCCACGTTGAAGAGGCGGTCGCAGAACTCGTACATGCGGTCGCCCCTCAAGGTCACGGTGGCGGCGATCGGCATGCCCTGGCGCAGTCGGAAGGCGGCCACGGACTTGCGGGCGCGCCGGATGGCGGGCTTCTGCCCGGCCAAGCGGCCCAGGTCGTCCATGGCGGAGTCCAGGGCCTTGATGTTCTGGGTGGCCTCGCCCACGCCCATGTTGATCACGACCTTGAGCAGCTTGGGCACGGCCATCACGTTGGGGTAGCTGCGCTCCTTCTGGAGCCGGGGCACGACCTGCTTGACGTAGGTTTCCCTGAGTCGGGCTGGCATCTCTTTCCTCAGTCCAGCGTCGCGTTGCCGCGGCGGGCCACGCGCACCTTGCGCCCGTCGGGCAGCTGCTTGCTGCCCAGGCGGGTGGTCTTGTCGTCCTCGGGCGAGACCGCCATCACGTTCGAGACGTGCAGCGGGGCCTCGCGCTCGGCGATGCCGCCCTTGATGTTGCGCTGCGGGTTGGGCCGGGTGTGGCGCTTGACGAAGTTCACGCCCTGGACCAGGACGCGGCCGCCCTCGCGCACCACCTGCAGCACCTTGCCGCGCTTGCCGGCGTCCTTGCCGGCGATGACCTCCACCAGGTCGCCCTTCTTCAGGCGCACCCGGACCCTCTCCTTGGCCTTGGGGCGGGCCATCACAGCACCTCCGGCGCGAGCGAGATGATCTTCATGAACTTCTTGTCGCGCAGCTCGCGGGCCACCGGGCCGAAGACGCGCGTGCCGACCGGCTCGCCGTCCTCCTTGATCAGCACCGCGGCGTTCTCGTCGAAGCGGATGTAGCTCCCGTCGCGGCGGCGCGTCTCCTTGCGGCAGCGCACGATGACCGCCTTGACGACCTTGCCCTTCTTGACGTTCTCGGGCGCGTCGGGAGCCGACTCCTTGACGTTGGCCGTGATCACGTCGCCCAGGCTCGCGTAGGTCCCGGTCGACCCGCCCAGGGGCAGGATGCACGAGATCTTGCGGGCGCCCGAGTTGTCGGCCACGGTCAGGACCGTCCTCATCTGGATCATGGCGTGCTCCCCCTCAGGCCCGGGCGGCTTCCCCGGCCGCGGAGGCGCGCGTCACGATCTCCTCCACGCGCCAGCGCTTCAGGCGCGAGAGGGGCCGGGTCTCGACGATGCGCACCGTGTCCCCGGCCTGCGCGCCCAGCTCGTCGTGGGCCATGAAGGTCGAGGTCTTGCGCACGGTCTTGCGGTACAGGTCGTGGCGCACGAGGCGGGCCACCGCCACCACCACCGTCTTGGTGGCCTTGGCGCTCACCACCACGCCCACTTTCTCGTTCCGCCGGGCGGCGGCCTTGGTCTGCTGCTCCATGGCTGTCACTTCGAGCCCGCTTGCGCGGCGCCCTTCTCCTTCAGGACGGTCTCGACGCGCGCGATGTCGCGGCGCGTCTCCCGCATCTTCATGGGGTTGTCCAGCTGGCCCAGCGACTTCTTCAGCCGCAGCCGGAACAGCTGCTCCTGCAGCTCCCGCTGCTTGGCCTGCAGTCCGTCGACGTTGAGGTCCCGCAGCTCCTGGGGCTTCACAGCGCCACCTCCGACTCCACGCGCCGCACGAACTTGGTCTTGACGGCCAGCTTGTGGGCGGCCAGACGCAGGGCCTCGCGGGCCTGCAGCTCGCTGACGCCCTCCATCTCGTAGAGGATCTTGCCCGGCCGGATCACGCAGACCCAGTGGTCCGGCGCGCCCTTGCCCTTGCCCATGCGGGTTTCCTGGGGCTTCTTGGTGACGGGCTTGTCGGGGAACATCCGGATCCAGAGGCGACCCTCGCGCTTCAGGTAGCGCGTGATGGCGATGCGGCCGGCCTCGATCTGGCGGTCGGTGATGTAGCCGCACTCCAGGGCCTTGAGGCCGAAGTCCCCGAAGGAGACCTCGCCCCCCACCCAGGACTTGCCCCGCATCTTGCCCTTCTGCTGCTTCCGGAACTTGACCTTCTTGGGCATCAACATGGCGAGTCTCCTGCCCTAGAGCGCCCGGCCCGGCCGCGGCGGCTCGGCCTCGCCCTTGTAGATCCAGCACTTGACGCCGATCTGGCCGAAGGTCGTCTGGGCCTCGGCCAGGCCGTAGTCGATGTCGGCCCGCAGGGTGTGCAGCGGCAGCTGGCCGTGCAGGTACCACTCGGAGCGGGCGATCTCGGCGCCGTTCAGGCGGCCGGAGACGCGCACCTTGATGCCCTTGGCGCCGAAGCGCAGGGCCGCGTCGACGGCCTTGCGCATGGCGCGCCGGAAGGCGATGCGCTTCTCGAGCTGCAGCGCCACCGACTCGGCCACCAGCTGGGCGTCGAGCTCCGGCTTCAGGATCTCCTGGATGTTGATGAAGACTTCCTTGCCGGTGCGCTTCTGGACTTCCTGCTTGAGCTTCTCGACCTCCTGCCCCTTGCGGCCGATGATGATGCCGGGGCGCGAGGTGAAGATGCTGACCTTGAGCTTGTTGGCGGCCCGCTCCAGGTCCACGCGCGAGACGCCCGCGTGCGAGAAGCGCTTCTTGAGGTCGCGCTTCAGCACCAGGTCCTCGTGCAGCAGGTCGGCGTAATCACGCGACGCGAACCAGCGGCTGCGCCAGGTCTTGTTGAATCCCAGCCGCATGCCGGTGGGATGGACTTTCTGACCCATCGACTAGCTCTCCCTCTCCGACACCTGCACGGTCAGGTGCGCCGTGCGCTTCAAGACCTGGTAGGCGCGGCCCATGGGGGCCGGCCGCACGCGCTTCAGCATCGGCCCGCGGCCGGCGAAGCAGGCGCTCACGAACAGGTCGTCCTCGTCCAGGCGGCGCTTCTGGTTGCGGTCGGCCACGTAGACGGCGTTGGCGATGGCCGAGCGCAGGGCCTTCTCGATCTCCCGGGCCACGGACTTCTTCGTGAAGCGCAGGATGCTGAGGGCCTCACTGGCCTTCTTGCCGCGAATGAGGTCCAGCACCAGCTTCGCCTTCTGGGGCGAGGTGCGGATGTACTTGGCGGTCGCGCGAGCCTCGTGCATGCTGCCTCCTACTTGCCCGCGACCTTGGCCACCTTCTCGACCTTGCTCGAGTGGCCTTTGAAGGTGCGCGTGGGCGAGAACTCGCCCAGCTTGTGCCCGACCATGTTCTCGGTGACGTACACCGGGATGAACTTCTTGCCGTTGTAGACGGCCAGCGTGTGGCCGATCATCTCGGGCGTGATGGTCGAGCGCCGCGACCAGGTCTTGATGACCTTGCGGTCCATGACGGCGTTCATCTGCAGCACCTTCTTCATCAGGTGCTCGTCGACGAACGGTCCCTTCTTCAGCGAGCGTGCCATGGCCTACTTGCGCCTCTTCGTGATGAACGCGTCGGTGCGCTTGTTGTTGCGGGTCTTGGCGCCCTTGGTCGGCTTGCCCCAGGGCGTCACCGGGTGCCGGCCGCCCGAGGTGCGTCCCTCGCCGCCGCCGTGCGGGTGGTCGATCGGGTTCATGGCCACGCCGCGGTTGTGCGGCCGGCGTCCGAGCCAGCGGCTGCGGCCGGCCTTGCCGATGGCCACGTTCTTGTGGTCGATGTTGCCGACCTGGCCGATGGTGGCCATGCACTCGACGTGCACCTTGCGCACCTCGCCCGAGGACAGCTTGACCTGGGCGTACTCGCCCTCCTTGGCCACCAGCTGGGCCGCGCCGCCGGCGGTGCGCACCAGCTGCCCGCCCTTGCCGCGCCGCAGCTCGATGTTGTGCAGCGTGGTGCCGGCCGGGATGGCCCGCAGCGGCAGGGCGTTGCCGGGCAGGATGTCGGCCGCGTCGCCGGCCAGCACGGTGGCGCCCACCTTCAGCCCGTCGGGCCAGAGGATGTAGCGCTTCTCCCCGTCGGCGTAGTGCAGCAGCGCCAGGCGGGCCGAGCGGTTGGGGTCGTACTCGATGGCCGCCACCTTGGCCGGGACCCCCAGCTTGTCGCGCCGGAAGTCCACGATGCGGTAGCGGCGCTTGTGGCCGCCCCCGCGGAACCAGATGGTGGTGCGGCCCATCCCGTTGCGGCCGCCGCCGCGCTTCTTGGCCTCGGTCAGGCCCTTCTCGGGCTTGTCCTTGGTGATCTCCTCGAAGGTCAGCGTGGTGAGGAAGCGCCGCCCAGGGGAGGTCGGGTTGTACTGCTTGATCGGCATGCTCTGGTCTCCCTCAGGCCTGCTCGAAGAACTCGATCATCTTCTCGCCCGCCTTCAGGACCACGTAGGCCTTCTTCCAGTCGGGCCGGCGGCCGACGCTGCGGCCCTGGCGCTTGAGCTTGCCCTGCACGTTGGCCACGCGCACGGCCTCGACCTTGACCTGGAAGAGGGCCTCGACGGCCTTCTTGATCTCGGGCTTGGTGGCGTCGCGGTGCACCTCGAAGCACACCGCGCGCTGGGTTTCCCGCGCGACGGTGCTCTTCTCGGTGATCAGCGGGCGCCGGATCACCTCGTAGACGTTCTTCATGGCAGCAGCCGCTCCTCCAGCCGCGCCAGCGCGTCGCGCTGCACGAGCAGGGTGTTGCAGTCCAGCACGTCGTAGACGGTCAGGTGCGTGTCGGCCACCACCCGCACGGCGGGGTGGTTGCGGCCGGCCAGCAGCAGGGCCGCGGCGGGCTCGTGCACCACGATGGTGGCCCGGCCCTCCACGCCCAGGCGCCCCAGCAGGCCGTCCAGCTGGTGCGTCAGCCGGTAGGGCTTCTGGGCCGGCATCTCGATCGGCAGGGCGTCGACGACCTTGACCGCGCCCTCGCGCAGACGCTGGCTCAGTGCCGAGCGCAGCGCCGCGGCGCGGGCCTTCTTGGGCATCGAGTAGCCGTAGTCCCGCGGCACCGGCCCGAAGACCGTGCCGCCGTGGCGCCACAGCGGCGTGCGGGTCTCGCCGACCCGGGCGCGGCCGGTGCCCTTCTGGCGCCAGGGCTTGCGCCCCGAGCCGGACACCAGCGCGCGGTTCTTGGTCATGTGGGTGCCGGCGCGCGCGACGGCCCGGTACTGCTTGACCGCCTCGTAGATCAGGTGCTCGTTGACGCGCGCCCCGAACACGTCCTGGGAGAGCGTCACCGAGCCGACGGCGCGGTTGTCGCCGTCGAACACCTGCAGCGTCGGCGCGGCCGCGGGCTTCTCGGCGCGCGGCGTCTTGGTCTGCTTCTCGGCCATTGTCGTTCGTCCCTCTACCGGGCGTCGGCCTTGCGGATGACCAGGTAGCCGCCCCCGGGTCCCGGGACCGAGCCCTTCACGATCAGCAGGTTCTTCTCGGCGTCGACCCGCACCACGGTCAGCTTCTTGACCGTGACGCGGTCCAGGCCCATGTGGCCCGCCGCGCGCATGCCCTTGAGCACGCGCGAGGGGAAGGCCGAGGCGCCGATCGAGCCGGGCGCCCGGTGGAACATCGAGCCGTGGGTCGCGTCGCCGCCGCGGAAGTGGTGGCGCTTGACCACGCCCTGGAAGCCCTTGCCCTTGCTGGTGCCCGTCACCGTGATGCTGTCGCCCGGGGCGAACATGCCCACGTTGAGCTTGTCCCCCGGCGCGGCCGCCTCGCCCTCTTCCACGCGGATCTCGCGCAGCACGCGGCAGGGCGGCAGCCCGGCCTTGGCGAAGTGGCCCTGCATGGGCTTGGTGACGCGCTTGGCCTTGCGCTCCTCGACCAGGCCGATCTGCACCGCCGAGTAGCGGTCCTTGGCCGTGGTCTTGCGCTGCACGACCACGCAGGGCCCCGCCTGGATGACGGTCACGGGGTACGCCCGCCCGTCCTCGGCGTAGACCTGGGTCATGCCGACTTTCTTTCCGATGATGCCTGGGATTGCCATCTCGTCGCTTTCCTCTGCTTGCCTCGAGGTCGCCGCCGCGTGCTGCGGTTGGCGTCGCGCCCTTGCCGCGGGCGGCGGTCAACCTCGTGGCCGGCCCCGGTCTCCCGGAGCCGGCCGGGGCAGGTTACTTGGCGTGCTCCTTGCCGAAGGCCTTGATCTCGACGTCCACGCCGGCCGGCAGGTCGAGCTTCATCAGCGCGTCGACCGTCTGGGGCGTGGGCTCGAAGATGTCCAGCAGCCGCTTGTGCGTGCGGATCTCGAACTGCTCGCGGCTCTTCTTGTCGACGTGCGGCGAGCGGTTCACGGTCCAGCGGTTCTTGAGCGTCGGCAGCGGGATCGGGCCGGCCACGCGCGCGCCCGTGCGCCGCGCGGTCTCCACGATCTCGCTGGTCGACTGGTCCAGGATGCGGTAGTCGTAGGCCCGCAGCCGGATCCGGATCTTCTCGTTCATGTCCATCGGCGTGTCTTTCCCCGCCTACTCGACGATCTCGCTGACCGTGCCGGCGCCGACGGTGCGGCCGCCCTCGCGGATCGCGAAGCGCAGCCCCTTCTCCATCGCGATCGGCATGATCAGCTCCACCGACATCTGCGTGTTG
>JBDIBD010000048.1:0-15823 GCA_039812725.1 Vicinamibacteria bacterium
CAACACGCAGATGTCGGTGGAGCTGATCATGCCGATCGCGATGGAGAAGGGGCTGCGCTTCGCGATCCGCGAGGGCGGCCGCACCGTCGGCGCCGGCACGGTCAGCGAGATCGTCGAGTAGCTTGGGTTTCTGGTCCCCCGCGGGGGTCGGGCGCGGCCCGGCCCCCGGAGCGGGGGGCGATGTTATTCTGAGGAAGGCGTCACAGGCACATGCGCGATCCGATCACGCTCCAGTGCACCGACTGCAAGCGGCGCAACTACACCACCACGAAGAACAAGAAGAAGACCACCGAGCGGCTGGAGCTGAGCAAGTTCTGCCCGTTCTGCCGCAAGCACACGGCGCACAAGGAGACCAAGTAGTCCAGCAGGCCAGTAGCTCAATTGGTGGAGCACCGGTCTCCAAAACCGGGGGTTGGGGGTTCGAGTCCCTCCTGGCCTGCCACTCTCCGTCGCACACCACGAGCAAGGGACCAGGCAGCGAGTCCCGGGGCCGGTCCCGGGGATCGGAGTAGGCGTCGATGGCCGTCGCAGAGGCGAAGAAGATGGACAAGGAAGAGCGCGCGCCCGCCGAGGGCGGGAGCCTGCCCGGCTTCCTGGCCGGACCCGCCCAGTGGGTGCCGCGCAAGTGGGGCGAGCTGCGGACCTTCATGACCGAGGTGCGGAGCGAGCTCAAGAAGGTCACCTGGCCGGACTGGCCCGAGGTCTACCAGACCACCCTGGTGGTGATCGCCACGACGATCTTCTTCGGCTGCTACCTCTACGGCCTGGACCTGGGCATCTCCTGGGTCCTGCAGCACGTGCTCAGGTAGGCCCATGCCCAAGCAGTGGTACATCGTCCACACCTACTCGGGCTTCGAGAAGAAGGTCTCGGAGAGCCTGCTCCAGCGGGCCCGCGCCTACGACCTGCAGGACCAGATCGGGCGTATCGAGATCCCCACCGAGGAAGTGGTGGAGATGAAGGGCGGCCGCAAGGTCCAGACGGCCACGCGCTTCTTCCCGGGCTACATCCTGGTCGAGATCGAGACCGAGGAGGGGCCCGACGGCAAGAAGATCCCCGACGGCACCTGGCACCTGGTCAAGAACACGCCCAAGGTGACGGGCTTCGTGGGCTCGGGCAGCCGCCCGGTGCCGCTCTCGCCCGAGGAGGCCGACCAGATCTTCGTCCAGGTCAAGGAGTCGATCGAGAAGCCCAAGCCGAAGTACACCTTCGAGCGCGGCGAGAGCGTGCGCATCATCGACGGGCCGTTCTCGAACTTCCAGGGCGTGGTCGAGGAGGTCAACCTCGACCGCAACACGCTCAAGGTCATGGTCACGATCTTCGGGCGCTCGACCCCCGTCGAGCTGGACTTCCTGCAGGTCGAGAAGCTCTAGGACTCAGGTAAAACCGCAATGAAGAAAGTCGTCGGACAGATCAAGCTGCAGATCGAGGGCGGCAAGGCCACGCCGGCGCCCCCCGTCGGCCCCGCGCTGGGCCAGGCGGGCGTCAACATCATGGACTTCTGCAAGGCCTTCAACGCCAAGACCGCCAAGGACGTCGGGATGATCATCCCGGTGGTCATCACGGTCTACGCGGACCGCTCCTACACCTTCGTGACCAAGACCCCGCCCGTGGCGGAGCTGATCAAGAAGGTGGTGGGCATCGCCAAGGGCAGCGGCGAGCCCAACAAGAACAAGGTCGCGAAGATCTCCATGAAGCAGGTCGAGGAGATCGCCAAGCAGAAGCTCCCCGACCTCAACGCCACGGACCTGAAGGCCGCCATGCGCACGGTGGCCGGCACGGCCCGCAGCATGGGTGTCGACGTGGTCGGCTAGCAGGGCCGCGGCGGCCCGAGCCGCCGCGCATGGACACCACCACGGGGCGGCGGCTCGCCCCGGGGGGTGGGACCCGCCGGCGCCCGCGTGGCGCCGGGTAGCGGGGAAAGGAGGACGTGAGCGGATGGGCCGAGTCGGCAAGAAATACCGCAAGGCGCGGGAGACGGTGGCGGTCAAGCCCACCTACCCGCTGCCCGAGGCGGTGGAGGCGGTCACGAAGGCCGCCTTCGCGAAGTTCGACGAGACCGTCGAGCTGGCCATGCGGCTGGGGGTCGACCCCAAGCACGCTGACCAGATGGTGCGCGGCACCGTGGTGCTGCCGCACGGGCTCGGCGGGCGCTCCAAGCGCGTGCTCGTCGTGACCTCGGGCGAGAAGTTGAAGGAAGCCCAGGACGCCGGCGCCGACCACGTGGGCGGCGAGGAGATGGTGGCCAAGATCCAGGAGGGCTGGCTGGACTTCGACGCCGTGGTGGCGACGCCCGAGATGATGAAGTCGGTCGGGCGCCTGGGGAAGGTGCTGGGCCCGCGCGGCCTGATGCCCAACCCGAAGACCGGCACGGTGACCCAGGACGTGGCCAAGGCCATCCAGGAGATCAAGGCCGGCAAGGTCGAGTACCGCGTGGACAAGACCGCCATCGTGCACGCCCCGGTCGGCAAGGTCTCCTTCGGCCCGCAGAAGCTGCTCGAGAACGCCAAGGTGCTGATCGAGAGCGTGCTGAAGGCCAAGCCGGCCGCCTCCAAGGGCCGCTACGTGAAGTCGATCGCCCTGAGCTCCACCATGGGCCCCGGGGTGCGGGTCGACCTGGCGTCGGTCGAGGCGCACTGAGGTAAGCCATGAACCGCACGGAGAAGCAGCAGCTCATCGACGCACTGCACGCGGACTTCACGCGCTGTCCCAACGTCATCGTGGTCGACTTCCGCGGCATCAAGGTGCCGGCCGTGACCGAGTTCCGCCGCAAGGTGCGGGCCTCGGGCGGCACCTACCGCGTGGTCAAGAACTCGCTGGCCCTGCGGGCCGCCGAGGGCACCGCCCTCGAGAAGCTCAAGGCCCACTTCCTGAGCACCACCGGCGTGGCCTACACGGCCGACGACCCGGTGGCCCTGGCCAAGGCCCTGGTGGACTTCGCCAAGGACAACCCCGCCCTGGTCGTGAAGGGCGCGGTCGTGTCCGGCTCTCAGGTGCTCGACGCCGAGGGCGTCAAGGCCCTGTCGGCCATGCCCGGCCTGCCGGAGATGCGCGCCCGGCTGCTCGGCATGCTCCAGGCGCCCGCCGCGCAGCTCGTGCGACTGCTCAACACGCCGGCCACCCAGCTGGCCCAGCTGCTCAAGGCGCACCAGGACAAGCAGGGTGAGGCCTCGGCCTAGCGCGCGGCGCGCGGGCCTCTTTGACCCATCGAACGAAACCCTTTCTTGAGTTGACGAGGTAACGGAGAAGACAATGGCTGACATTCAGGCGATCGCGAACGATCTGAGCACCCTCACCGTCCTGCAGGTGGCCGAGCTGGTCAAGCTCCTCGAGGAGAAGTGGGGAGTGTCGGCGGCCGCGGCGGCCCCGGTGATGATGGCTGCTCCGGGCGCGGCGGCCGCTGCCGCGGCGCCGGCCGAGGAGAAGACCGAGTTCGCGATCCACCTCATGGACGCGGGCGACAAGAAGATCAACGTGATCAAGGTCGTGCGCGAGGTCACCAGCCTGGGCCTGAAGGAGGCCAAGGACCTGGTCGACGGGGCGCCCAAGGTCGTCAAGGAGGGCGTGTCGAAGGACGAGGCCGCGACCATCAAGAAGAAGTTCGAGGAGGTCGGCGCCAAGGTCGAGGTCAAGTAGCCCCCCCGCGCCAGGCGGCGCGTGCGGGTGAACGACGGTCGTCCGAGGTCGGCTGAGACGTCCCGGGGGGGAAGTGTCCCCTCCGGGGCCTTCGTCTTGTCTGGGCGGTGCGGTGTGCCCGTCCGCGGGGTGTGAAGCGATGTACACGGCGCCCAAGAACGTCTATCGGGACAGGGTCGAGTTCTCGAAGATCAAGACCTCGATCGCGATCCCGAACCTGATCGAGATCCAGAAGAACTCCTACGAGCGCTTCCTGCAGATGCGCGTCCTGGCCCAGGACCGCGAGGACGCCGGCCTGCAGTCGGTGTTCAAGAGCGTCTTCCCGATCATGGACCTGCGCGAGAACTGCTCGCTCGAGTTCGTCGAGTACTCGATCGGCAACTGGGAGTGCAAGTGCGGCCGCCTGGCCGGGCTCGACAAGCTCGGGCGCCCCTGCCAGTTCTGCGGGGCCACCATCATCACCGACCCGCGCGGCGACCGCGAGATCCACTGCGGCAAGTGCGGCCACCTCAACCACAACCGCCCCGTCATCTGCGACACCTGCGACGAGCCGGTCGGCCTCAAGCTCAAGTACGACGTGGACGAGTGCCAGGAGCGCGGCATGACGTTCGCCGTGCCCCTCAAGGTGACCATCCGCCTGGTGGTCTGGGACCGCGACCCCGAGACCCAGGCCAAGTCGATCCGCGACATCAAGGAGCAGGAGGTCTACTTCGGCGACATCCCGCTGATGACGGAGAACGGCACCTTCATCATCAACGGCACCGAGCGGGTCATCGTCAGCCAGCTGCACCGCTCGCCGGGCGTCTTCTTCTCCCAGCCCGAGAAGGGCCTGTTCGCCGCCCAGGTCATCCCCTACCGGGGCAGCTGGGTGGAGTTCGAGTACGACTCCAAGAACCTGCTGCACGTGCGCATCGACCGCAAGCGCAAGTTCCTGGCCTCGGTCTTCCTGCGGGCCCTGGGGGTGCGCGGCGACTCGGAGCTGCTCAAGCACTTCTACAAGTGCGACCGCGTCGAGCTGCGCGAGGGCCGCATGTTCTGGAAGGTCTCGGAGCACCTGGTCGGCCTGAAGCTGAGCAAGACCATCCACGGCCCGCGCGACGCCTCGGGCAAGCGCGAGGAGCTGCTGCACGCCGGCAAGCGCATCACCAGCGCCGTCTACCAGCAGCTGCTCAAGCACGACATCCGCGAGATCGAGGTGGGCGAGGCCGACCTCGAGGGCGCCTACGCCGCCACGGAGATCGTCAACCCGGCCACCGCCGAGGTGATGGTCGACGTCAACGAGCCGATCTCGCCCGAGAAGCTGGCGGTCATCATCGCCCCGGGCAGCCAGATCGCGGCCGTCGACGTGTTCTTCCCCGAGCGCGACGAGATCGGCACGATGCTCTCGGCCACGGTCAAGAAGGACCAGTTCAAGACCCCCGAAGAGGCGCTGATCGAGATCTACAAGCGCATGCGCCCGGGCGACCCGCCCACCCTCGAGTCGGCCAAGAACCTGTTCGAGGGCATGTTCCTCAACCCGCAGAAGTACGACTTCTCGCGGGTCGGGCGCCTGAAGCTCAACACCAAGCTGGACCTGAGCACGGCCCTGTCCGAGAAGATCCTGCGCTTCGACGACGTGCGGGCGGTGATGCTGTACCTGCTGCGGCTCAAGCGCAACCCGACGCTGGTGGACGACATCGACCACCTCGGCAACCGCCGCGTGCGCAGCGTGGGCGAGCTGCTCGAGAACCAGTTCCGCATCGGCCTGGTCCGCATGGAGCGCGCCATCCGCGAGAAGATGAGCGTCTACCAGGAGATGGCCACGGCCATGCCGCACGACCTGATCAACGCCAAGCCGGTCATGGCGTCGATCCGGGAGTTCTTCGGCAGCAGCCAGCTCTCGCAGTTCATGGACCAGACCAACCCGCTCTCGGAGATCACCCACAAGCGCCGCCTCTCGGCCCTGGGGCCCGGCGGGCTGTCGCGCGAGCGCGCCGGCTTCGAGGTGCGCGACGTGCACCCCACGCACTACGGCCGCATCTGCCCGATCGAGACGCCGGAAGGCCCGAACATCGGCCTGATCTCGAGCCTCTCGACCTTCGCCCGCATCAACGAGTTCGGCTTCATCGAGAGCCCGTACAAGAAGGTCAAGTCGGGGCGCGTGCTGGACTACTACCAGGTGCTCGACGCCGGCGAGAGCGAGTACAAGGTGGGCGACATCGTCGAGCAGGCCGAGCTGCAGGCGGCCGTGACGGCCCTGCTGGGCCGCAAGAAGAAGGCGCCCGAGGTCGAGCCCTACTGCTTCTACCTGTCGGCCTGGGAAGAGGACAAGTACATCATCGCCCAGGCCAACATCCTGCTGGGCGCCCGCGGTGAGCTGCTCGAGGAGCGCGTCTCGGCCCGCAAGCTGGGCAACTTCGTGCTGGCCAAGCGCGAGGAGGTCGACTACATCGACGTCAGCCCCAAGCAGCTGGTCTCGGTGGCCGCCTCGCTGATCCCCTTCCTGGAGCACGACGACGCCAACCGCGCCCTGATGGGCTCGAACATGCAGCGCCAGGCCGTGCCGCTGCTGCGCTCCGAGGCCCCGGTGGTGGGCACCGGCATGGAGCACATCACCGTCAAGGACTCCGGCGCGGCCGTGGTCTGCCGGCGGGCCGGCGTGGTGGACTCGGTCGACTCCCGGCGCGTGATCATCCGCGTCGAGGCCCAGGACGGCCCCGACAAGGGCAAGGAGATCGGCGCCGACATCTACAACCTGACCAAGTTCAAGTGCTCGAACCAGAACACCAGCATCAACCAGAAGCCGATCGTCAAGGTCGGTGACCGGGTGGCCAAGGGCCAGATCCTGGCCGACGGCCCCTGCACCGACATGGGCGAGCTGGCCCTGGGGCGCAACGTGCTGGTGGCCTTCATGCCCTGGCGCGGCTACAACTTCGAGGACGCCATCCTGGTCAGCGAGAAGCTGGTGCGGGACGACATGTACACCTCGATCCACATCGAGGAGTTCGAGATCGAGGCCCGCGACACCAAGCTGGGCCCCGAGGAGGTCACCCGCGACATCCCCAACGTCTCGGAGGGCCTGCTGGCCAACCTGGACGACAGCGGCATCATCCGCATCGGCGCCAGCGTCAAGCCGGGCGACATCCTGGTGGGCAAGGTCACGCCCAAGGGCGAGACCCAGCTGACCCCCGAGGAGAAGCTGCTGCGGGCCATCTTCGGCGAGAAGGCCGGCGACGTGCGCGACGCCTCGCTGTACTGCCCGCCCGGCATCGAGGGCATCGTGGTCGACGTCAAGATCTTCTCGCGCAAGGGCGTCGAGAAGGACGACCGCGCCAAGCAGATCGAGGACGCCGAGCTCTTCCTGATGGAGAAGAACCTCAAGGACGAGATCCGCATCCTCCAGGACGAGCGCGACAAGCGCATCGAGGACCTGCTGGACGGCGCCACCGCCCTGGGCGACGTGCTGAACGCCCGCGGCGAGCGGGTGGTCAAGAAGGGCGACCACATCACGCGCGAGTCGCTGCGCCGCCTGAAGCACTCCGAGATCCTGCGCCTGCGGGTCAAGACCACCGGCGAGGAAGACGTCGAGGGGCTGCTGAGCGAGGTGGTCGACAAGACCGAGCGCCAGATCGAGGTGCTCAAGACCCTGTTCGCCGAGAAGGAGAGCCGCCTCAAGCGCGGCGACGAGCTGCCGCCGGGCGTGATCAAGCTGGTCAAGGTCTTCGTGGCCATGAAGCGCAAGCTGCAGGTCGGCGACAAGATGGCCGGCCGGCACGGCAACAAGGGCGTCATCGCGCGCATCCTGCCCGAGGAGGACATGCCCTACCTGCCCGACGGCAGCCCGGTGGAGATCGTGCTGAACCCCCTGGGCGTGCCCTCGCGCATGAACGTGGGCCAGATCCTCGAGACCCACCTGGGCTGGGCCGCCAAGGCCCTGGGCCTGCACTTCGCCACGCCGGTCTTCGACGGCGCCGAGGAGCGCGAGATCAAGGAGCTGGTGGCCAAGGCCAACGAGCGCGAGCGCGAGGTCAACCAGCCCAAGCCCAACCTGCTCGAGAACGGCAAGATCACGCTGATCGACGGCATGACCGGCGAGCCCTTCGAGCAGAAGGTCACGGTCGGCTACATCTACATGCTGAAGCTGTCGCACCTGGTGGACGACAAGATCCACGCCCGCTCGATCGGCCCCTACTCGCTGATCACGCAGCAGCCGCTGGGCGGCAAGGCCCAGTTCGGCGGCCAGCGCTTCGGCGAGATGGAAGTCTGGGCGCTGGAGGCCTACGGCGCGGCCCACATCCTGCAGGAGCTGCTGACGGCCAAGTCCGACGACGTCTACGGACGCGCCAAGATCTACGAGGCCATCGTCAAGGGAGACACGTTCTTCTCCCCGGGCGTGCCGGAGTCGTTCAACGTGCTGATCCGCGAGCTCCAGAGCCTGGGCCTGGACGTCGAGCTGATCAAGGCCAAGAACTGAAGAGGGCGAGGAATCCATGAGCCTGATGATGCCGATGAGGCCCCAGACGGAACCGGGGCGCACGGTGCTGGACTTCGACGCCATCCGCATCCGGCTGGCGAGCCCCGACAAGATCCGTTCCTGGAGCCACGGCGAGGTCACCAAGCCGGAGACCATCAACTACCGCACCTTCAAGCCGGAGCGCGACGGCCTGTTCTGCGCCAAGATCTTCGGCCCGATCACGGACTGGGAGTGCCTGTGCGGCAAGTACAAGCGCATGAAGCACCGCGGCGTGATCTGCGACAAGTGCGGCGTCGAGGTGACCCAGTCCAAGGTGCGCCGCGAGCGCATGGGCCACATCGAGCTGGCCAGCCCGGTCTCGCACGTGTGGTTCTTCAAGGGCCTGCCTTCGCGCATCGGCTACCTGCTCGACCTGGCGCTGCGCGACCTCGAGCGCATCCTGTACTTCGAGTCGTACGTGATCATCGACCCCGGCGACTGCCCCGAGGTGCGCGCCAAGGAGCTGCTCTCGGACGAGCGCTACCGCCAGCTGCGTGAGAAGCACCCGCGCCTGCGCTGCGCCATGGGCGCCGAGGCCATCAAGGAGCTGCTGCGCCGGGTCGACATCGAGACCGAGGCCCTCGAGCTGCGCGAGCGCATGCGCACCGAGACCTCGGTGCAGAAGAAGGTCAAGTTCGCCAAGCGCCTCAAGGTGGTCGAGGCCTTCCGCAAGAGCGGCAACAAGCAGGAGTGGATGATCCTGGACGCGATCCCGGTCATCCCGCCCGAGCTGCGGCCGCTGGTGCCCCTGGACGGCGGGCGCTTCGCCACCTCGGACCTGAACGACCTGTACCGGCGCGTGATCAACCGCAACAACCGCCTCAAGAAGCTGATCGAGCTGCGCGCCCCCGACGTGATCGTGCGCAACGAGAAGCGCATGCTGCAGGAGGCGGTCGACGCGCTGTTCGACAACGGCCGCCGGGGCCGCGTGCTGCGCGGGGCCAACAACCGCCCGCTCAAGTCGCTGTCCGACACCCTCAAGGGCAAGCAGGGCCGCTTCCGCCAGAACCTGCTGGGCAAGCGCGTCGACTACTCGGGCCGCTCCGTGATCGTGGTCGGCCCCGAGCTCAAGCTGCACCAGTGCGGCCTGCCCAAGAAGATGGCGCTCGAGCTGTTCAAGCCCTTCATCTACAGCAAGCTGGAGAAGGAGGGCCTGGTCACCACCATCAAGGCCGCCAAGGAGATGGTGGAGCAGCAGCGCCCCGAGGTCTGGGACTTCCTCGAGGACGTCATCCGCGAGCACCCGGTGCTGCTCAACCGCGCCCCCACGCTGCACCGCCTGGGCATCCAGGCCTTCGAGCCGGTGCTGGTGGAGGGCAAGGCCATCCGCATCCACCCGCTGGTCTGCACCGCCTTCAACGCCGACTTCGACGGCGACCAGATGGCCGTGCACGTGCCGCTCAGCCCCGAGGCCCAGATCGAGGCCTCGGTGCTGATGCTCAGCTCCAACAACATCCTCTCGCCGGCCAACGGCCAGCCCATCGCCGTGCCCAGCCAGGACGTCGTGCTGGGCTGCTACTACCTGACCAAGGAGAAGCGCGGCACCAAGGGCGAGGGCCGGGCCTTCGCCTGCATGGAGGACGTGCTGCTGGCCCTCGAGCACGGCCTGGTCGAGACGCTCACGCCCATCCGACTGATGTTCACCGGCGAGCTGATCGACCTGACCACGGTGGCCGACGACCAGGACGTGCTGCACACCGAGGTGCAGAGCATCAAGAACAAGGTCATCAACACCACCGTCGGCCGGGTGATCCTGAACGACCACCTGCCCGAGGGCATGCCCTACGTCAACGGCATGCTGCGCAAGAAGGGCCTCCAGAACCTGGTGCAGTACTGCTATCTGCGCATGGGCCTGGAGAAGACCGTGGCCATGCTGGACGTGGTCAAGGACCTGGGCTTCCGCTACGCCACCCGGGCCGGCATCTCGATCGGCATCGACGACCTGGTCATCCCCGAGGTCAAGGAGAAGATGGTCGGCTCGGCCCAGAACGAGGTGATCGAGGTCGAGAAGCAGTACCTCGACGGCGCCATCACCAACGGCGAGCGCTACAACAAGGTCATCGCCATCTGGTCCAACGTCACCGAGCAGGTGGCCGACGCCATGTTCAAGGACATGGAGCGCCAGGACAAGGAGGGCGTCGAGTTCAACCCGATCTACGTCATGGCCGACTCGGGCGCCCGCGGCTCCAAGCAGCAGATCCGCCAGCTGGCCGGCATGCGCGGCCTGATGGCGCGCCCCTCGGGCGAGATCATCGAGAACCCGATCACCTCGAACTTCCGCGAAGGCCTGACGGTGCTGCAGTACTTCATCTCGACCCACGGCGCCCGCAAGGGCCTGGCCGACACCGCCCTCAAGACCGCCGACTCGGGCTACCTGACCCGCCGCCTGGTGGACGTCAGCCAGGACGTGATCATCTCGGACTACGACTGCGGCACCCTGATGGGCATCGACATCCGCCCGATCATCGAGTCGGGCGAGGTCATCGAGCCGCTGCGCGACCGCATCGTCGGCCGGGTGGCCCTGGAGGACGTCAAGGACCCCTTCGGCGGCCAGGCCATGGTCAAGGCCAACGACGAGATCACCGAGGAGATCGCCAACAGCATCCAGGCCGCGGGCATCGACCGGGTGCGCATCCGCTCGGTGCTGACCTGCGAGGCCCGCCGCGGCGTGTGCACGCTGTGCTACGGCCGCGACCTGGCCACCGGCAAGCTGGTCGAGATGGGCCTGGCGGTGGGCGTCATCGCGGCCCAGTCGATCGGCGAGCCGGGCACCCAGCTGACCATGCGCACCTTCCACATCGGCGGCACGGCCAGCCACACCACCCAGCAGACCACGCTGGAGGCCAAGAACGGCGGCATCCTGAAGTTCCAGGCCCTGACCACCGTCAAGGACAAGACCGGCGACCTGATCGTCATGAACCGCTCGGGCGCCATCGTGGTGCAGGACGAGAAGGGCCGCGAGCGCGAGCGCCACCCGGTGGTCTACGGCGCCCGCCTGAAGGCCCGCGACGGCGACAAGGTCAAGGCCGGCCAGCTGCTGGTGGAGTGGGACCCCTACTCGCGCTCGATCCTGACCGAGCACGAGGGCACGGTGGTCTTCAAGGACATCATCGAAGGCCAGACCGTGCGCGAGCAGGTGGACGAGAACACCGGCATGTCGGCCCTGGTCATCACCGAGCCGCCCGACGAGAAGAAGCAGCCGCGCATCGAGGTCAAGGACGACAAGGGCAAGACCCTGCGCAAGTACCTGCTGCCGGCCGGCGCGCACCTGATGGTCGAGGACGGCAACCGGGTGCAGCCCGGCGAGGTGCTGGCCAAGACCCCCAAGGAGACGGCCAAGACCAAGGACATCACGGGCGGCCTGCCGCGCGTGGTCGAGCTGTTCGAGGCCCGCCGTCCCAAGGAGCCCGCGGTCATCACCGAGGTCGACGGCACGGTCAAGTACGGCGACGTGGCCAAGACCCACCGCAAGGTCTACGTGGTGGACGAGGACGGCCAGCAGCGCGAGTACCAGCTGCCGCGCGGCGCCCACGTCAACGTCCAGGAGGGCGAGCGCGTGCGCGCCGGCGAGCCCCTGATGGACGGCCCGATCGACCCGCACGACATCCTGCGCGTGCGCGGCGAGAAGGAGCTGCAGCGCTACCTGGTGGACGAGATCCTGGAGGTCTACCGCCTGCAGGGCGTCAACATCAACGACAAGCACATCGAGGTGATCGCCCGCCAGATGATGCGCTGGGTCAAGGTCAGCGAGGTGGGCGACAGCGAGTTCCTGGTGGACGAGGTGGTCGACCGCTTCCGCTTCCACCAGGAGAACCTGCGGCTGGAGTCCCAGGGCCAGAAGCCGGCCGCCGGCCAGCCGCTGCTGCTGGGCATCACGAAGGCCTCGCTCTCGACGGACTCGTTCATCTCGGCGGCCTCCTTCCAGGAGACCACGCGCGTGCTGACCGAGGCCGCCATCAGCGGCAAGGTCGACCACCTGCGCGGGCTGAAGGAGAACGTCATCATGGGCCGGCTGATCCCGGCCGGCACCGGCATGGAGTACTACCGGCGCATCAAGATCCCCGACGAGGTCATCGAGCGCCCCGCGCTCGAGGGCTTCGACGCCGACTACCAGGCGGAGTACCTGGTGGAGCCCGCGGTCGACGGCCAGGGGGTCGAGGGCTAGCTCTCGTTTCGAGGCCCGCCCGGGGCTGCCCCGGGCCGGGCCCGCCGGCCGGCCCCGCCGCGGGGACCGGCCCGGCTTGACATCGGGCCGCGGCTGCGTAAAATTACACGGTTGTCGCTCGAGCCGGCCCCTTCGGGCTGTCCCAGCTTCACACCTCGAACGGTTTTTCGGGAGGCGTCAGGTTGCCTACGGTCAATCAGCTCGTCCGGGTCGGTCGCGAGAAGTTGCGCACGAAGACCGACTCTCCGGCTCTCCAGGGATCGCCGCAGCGGCGTGGCGTCTGCGTGCGCGTGTTCACCTCGACCCCCAAGAAGCCCAACTCGGCGCTCCGCAAGGTGGCCCGCGTGAGGCTCACCAACGGGATCGAGGTGACGGCCTACATCCCGGGCGTCGGCCACAACCTGCAGGAGCACTCGATCGTGCTCATCCGGGGTGGCCGCGTGAAGGACCTGCCGGGCGTTCGCTATCACATCATCCGCGGCACGCTGGACGCCGTGGGCGTGCAGGGGCGCAAGCGCGGTCGCAGCAAGTACGGGGCCAAGCGGCCCAAGGCGTAGGCACGATCTTCGACCGCTCCCTCGGCCCGCACGGGGAGGGAGTCGGGGAGGGACCGGAGCGAGGTTCCAGCCGGAGAGCTGGAGGGACATTTCGGGGAGATCGGGCCGGCCCGAGAGGGCGGGCCAGGATCCCCGGACCTGAGGCGGGGTAGGGCCTCGGACGACGACCGACGCCACCGGCCGGGCAAGGCCGGACAGGCTAGGCGCCGTCTGTTGTTTTTTAGGAGTTTGAGCAGATGCCACGTCGGGGAACGGTTCCGAAGCGAGAGGTCCTGCCGGATCCGCTGTACAGCAGCGCCCTGGTCACCAAGTTCATCAACTGCATGATGTCCGGCGGCAAGCGCGCCACCGCCCAGGCGATCATGTACGGGGCCCTGAACTCCGTCCAGGAAAAGACCCAGGAAGACCCGCTCAAGGTCTTCAAGAAGGCCGTCGACAACGTCAAGCCGGCGCTCGAGGTCAAGAGCCGCCGCGTGGGCGGCTCCAACTACCAGGTCCCGATCGAGGTCAACCCGGCCCGGCGCACGTCGCTGGCCCTGCGCTGGCTGATCGGCTTCGCCCGCAAGCGCCCCGAGCGCGGCATGACCCAGAAGCTGGCCATGGAGATCCTCGACGCCGCCAACCTGCGGGGCGGCGCCGTCAAGAAGAAGGAAGACACCCACAAGATGGCGGAGGCCAACAAGGCTTTCGCGCACTACCGCTGGTAGGAGACGTCCCCGTGGCCCGCAGCACCCCCCTCGAGCGCACCCGCAACATCGGCATCGCCGCACACATCGACGCCGGCAAGACCACCACGACCGAGCGCATCCTCTATTACACGGGGGTGAACTACAAGATCGGCGAGGTCCACGAGGGCACCGCGACGATGGACTGGATGGAGCAGGAGCAGGAGCGGGGGATCACGATCACCTCCGCCGCCACGACCTGCTTCTGGAAGGACCATCGCATCAACATCATCGACACCCCGGGCCACGTCGACTTCACGGCCGAGGTGGAGCGGTCGCTGCGCGTGCTGGACGGGGCCGTGGCGGTCTTCGACGCCGTGGCCGGCGTGCAGCCCCAGTCCGAGACGGTCTGGCGCCAGGCCGACAAGTACAAGGTCCCGCGCATCGCCTTCATCAACAAGATGGACCGCGTGGGGGCCAACTTCCTGCACGCCATCGACACGATGCACGAGCGGCTGAACGCCAAGTCGGCCGTGGCCATCCAGCTCCCGCTGGGGCAGGAAGACCAGCACCAGGGCGTCATCGACCTGGTCGAGATGAAGGCCTACCGCTACCTCGACGAGAGCCTGGGCTCCAAGTACGAGGTCGAGGAGATCCCCGCCGACCTGCTCGAAGAGGCCCAGCACTACCGCGAGCTGATGATCGAGAAGGTGGCCGAGGCGGCCCACGAGGCCGGCGACGACGTCCTCTTCGAGAAGTTCGTGGGCGGCGAGACGCCCACGGTGGCCGAGATCAAGGCCGCCATCCGCACGGCCACGGTCAGCATGAAGCTGTTCCCGGTGATCTGCGGCTCGGCCTTCAAGAACAAGGGCGTCCAGCCCATGCTGGACAGCGTGGTCGACTACCTGCCCTCGCCGCTCGACGTGCCGACCACCATGGCCAACGACCCCAAGACCGGCGAGCTGGTGCCGCGCGAGCCCAAGGACGACGCGCCCTTCTCGGCCCTGGTCTTCAAGATCATGACCGACCCGTTCGTCGGCCAGCTGGCCTTCATCCGGGTCTACTCGGGCTCGATGAAGACCGGCGACAGCGTGCTCAACACCACCAAGGGGCAGCGCGAGCGCATCGGCCGCCTGCTCAAGATGCACGCCAACAAGCGCGAGGAGATCAAGGAGGTCTGGGCCGGCGACATCGCCGCTGCCGTGGGCCTCAAGAACGTCACCACCGGCGACACCATCTGCGACCAGCAGAGCCCGGTGGTGCTGGAGTCGATCCAGTTCCCGGCGCCGGTCATCGCCCTGGCGGTCGAGCCCAAGAGCAAGGGCGACCAGGAGAAGCTCAGCAACGGCCTGGCCAAGCTGATGCAGGAAGACCCGACCTTCCGGGTCGAGACCGACAAGGACACGGGCCAGACCAAGATCTCGGGCATGGGCGAGCTGCACCTCGAGATCATCGTCGACCGCCTCAAGCGCGAGTTCGGGGTGGAGGCCAACGTCGGCAAGCCGATGGTGGCCTACAAGGAGACCATCAAGAAGAAGGCCCAGGGCGAGGGCAAGTGGGTCAAGCAGTCGGGCGGCCGCGGCCAGTACGGCCACGCCAAGATCCACCTCGAGCCCTGCCCCGGCGAGGGCTTCGTCTTCGAGAACGAGATCACCGGCGGCACCATCCCGCGCGAGTTCATCAAGCCCATCGAGGAGGGCATCCGCGAGGCCCTGGAGCGGGGCATCCTGGCCGGCTACCCGGTGGTGGACGTCAAGGCGCGGCTGTACGACGGCAGCTTCCACGACGTCGACTCGAACGAGATGTCGTTCAAGCTGGCCGGCTCGCTGGCCTTCCAGGACGCGGCCAAGCGCGCCCAGGCGGTGCTGCTGGAGCCGATCATGAAGGTCGAGGTGGTCACCCCCGACGACTACACGGGCGCCGTCACGGGCGACCTGTCGGCGCGCCGCGGGCACCTCGAGGGGCAGATCTCGCGCGGCGGCACGCAGATCATCACCGCCATGGTGCCGCTGTCGAACATGTTCGGCTACTCGACCGACCTGCGTTCGCGCACCCAGGGCCGGGCCACCTACTCCATGCACTTCGAGCGCTACTCGGAGGCGCCCCGCAACGTGAGCGAGGAAGTGGTGGCCAAGGTCATGGGCAAGGTCGAGAAGTGACTTTCATTCAGGATCCGCGAGGCTACTAGCATGTCCAAGGAGAAGTTCGAGCGTACGAAGCCGCACGTGAACATCGGGACGATCGGGCACGTGGACCACGGGAAGACGTCGCTGACGGCGGCGATCACGAAGGTCCTGGCGACTGGGAACC
>JBDIBD010000049.1:0-15710 GCA_039812725.1 Vicinamibacteria bacterium
CAAGGCGCGCGCCGGTGGCGGCGGCCGCGGCATTCGCCGGGTCGAGCGGCCGGACCAGCTGCCCGAGGCCTGGCGGGCGGCGCGGGTCGAGGCGCTGCGGGCCTTCGGCCAGCCCGGGGTCTTCCTCGAGTCGGCCCTGGACGGCTGCCGGCACGTGGAGGTTCAGGTGCTGGCCGACGCCCGCGGCGGCACCTGGGCGGTCGGGCTGCGCGACTGCTCGCTGCAGCGCCGCCACCAGAAGCTGGTGGAGCAGGCCCCGCCGGTGGGCCTCTCGGTCGCCGAGCAGGAACTGCTGGCCGAGCAGGCGCGCCAACTGGCTCGCGCGGCCGGCTACCGCAGCGCGGGCACGGTGGAGTTCCTCTTCGACCCGCGCACGCGCCTGGCCAGCTTCCTCGAGGTCAACACGCGCCTGCAGGTGGAGCACCCCGTCACCGAGGCCACCACCGGGCTCGACCTCGTCAAGCTCCAGATCGCCATCGCCCAGGGCTACCTGCTGGAGGGGGAGCCCCCCGCGCCGCGGGGCTGCGCGATCGAGGCGCGCCTCAACGCCGAGGACCCCGAGTGCGGCTTCGCGCCGGCGCCGGGACGGCTGGAGCTGCTGCGCCTGCCCACCGGGCCCGGGCTGCGGATCGACCGCGGCGCCACGGAGGGCGACGCGGTGCCGCCGGACTTCGACCCGCTGGTCGCCAAGATCGTGGCCCACGGCGCCGACCGCGACGAGGCCCTGGCCCGGCTGCGCCGGGCGCTGCGCGAGGCCGGCGTGATCGTCTCCGGCGGCACCACCAACCGGGCCTTCCTGCTGCAGCTGCTCGAGCAGCCCGAGGTCGTGGCCGACCGGGTCGACACCGGCTGGGTCGAGCGCTACGCGGCAGGCCGGGCCGGCCGGCTGCAGCCGCGCGCCGACGTGGCCCTGCTGGCCGCCGCGGTGGAGGTCTACGACCGCGGCCGCGAGCGGCAGCAGGCGCGCTTCTTCCAGGCCGCCCTGCGGCACCGCCCCGAGGTGGAGCGCGAGGACGGGCGCGTGGTGGAGTTCCGGCAGGGCGACCAGGGCTACCGGGTGCAGGTCTTCCAGCTCGGCCCCGGCTGGTACCGCGCGCGCGTCGACGGGGCCCGGGTCGACCTGCGGGTCGAGCCCGTCTCGGCCCACGAGCGCTGGCTGACCATCGACGGCGCCCGCCACCGGGTGCTCTCGACGGTGGAGGGCGACCAGCACCGCGTGGACGTGGACGGGCACGCGCACCGCTTCTCGCGCGACGACCTGGGCATCGTGCGGGCCCCCTCGCCCGCGGTGGTGGTCGGGGTGGCGGTGCGGGCCGGCGACCTGGTGGCGGCCGGCGACACCCTGGCCGTGCTCGAGTCGATGAAGATGGAGACCGCCGTGCGCTCGCCCTTCGCCGGGCGCGTGCGGCAGGTGCTGGCCCTGGCCAACAGCCAGGTGGGGCCGGGGACGCCGCTGCTGCAGCTCGACCCGCTGGTCGAGGGCCAGCCGCCGCTCACCGAGCGCATCGCCTTCGACGCCACGGCCGCCTCGGCCGGAGCCGGCCCGCGGGCCCGGGCCCGGGCTCACGTCGAGGGCCTGCTGCGCGCCATGCTGGGTTACGACTCGGAGCCCGACGAGCTGGGCCGGGCGGTGGCCGAGTACGGCCAGCTGGCCGACGAGGCCTATGGGGCGGAGGAGCGGCAGCCCCTCGAGGACGAGCTCCTGGCGGCCTTCGCCGACGTGGTGTCGCTGTTCCGCCGGCGCGGCGCCTCGGACGACCCGGACCTCCAGGACCCGATGAGCAGCGGGGAGTACCTGCTGATCTACCTGGCCACGCTGGAGGCCGGGAACGGCCTGCCGGCCTCGTTCCTGGAGCGCCTGCGCCGGGCCCTCTCGCACTACGGCGTGAGCGACCTGCGGCGCTCTCCGGAGCTGCGCGAGGCCCTGGTGCGCCTGTGGAAGGCCCACGCGGGGGCGGAGCGCCTGCTGCCCGTGGCCCTGACCCTGCTCGAGCGCCGCTTGCGCGCCGGAGCGCGGCCCGGTGCGGCGGCGGGCGAGGGGCTGGCGCTGCTGCTCGACCGCCTGGGCGAGGCCGCGGAGAACCGCTTCCCGGCCCTGTCGGACCTGGCCCGCGAGGCGCGCTACCGGCTGTTCGACCAGCCGCACTACGAGCGGGCGCGTGAGCGCGTCTACGCCGTGGTCGAGGAGCGCCTGGCGGCCCTGCGGCGCGGCGTGGGCGGGGAGCGGCGGCGCCAGCACCTCGAGGCGCTGGTGGACTGCCCGCAGCCCCTGCAGAGCCTGTTCCTGGGCCGGCTGGCCGGCGAGACCCCGGCCATGCGCGAGGCCATGCTCGAGGTGCTGACGCGCCGCTACTACCGCATCCGCGAGCTGGGCGAGCTACGGACGTTCGCGCTCGCCCGCGACCCGGGCCTCGAGACCGCCTACGAGCACGGCGGGCAGCGCCTGCGGCTCTACTCGACGGCCTGCCTGGAGGGCGAGCTGGAGGCCGCCGTGGCGGCCCTGGCGGCGCGCGCGGGCAGCGCCGGGGACGAGCTGCTGCTGGACCTCTACCTCTGGAAGGACGGGCCGCTCGAGGAGGAGGAGCACAGCGCGCGGGCACTGGCCGAGCGGCTGGAGCGCGTGCTGCCGGCCCGCGTGCGCCGGGTCGTGGTGGCCCTGGCCGGACCGGGCCGCGGCCTGGGCATGGCCGGCCTGCAGCACTTCACCTACCGCCCCGGCGACGCCGGCCTGGTGGAGGACCGGCTCTACCGCGGCTTCCACCCGATGATCGGCAAGCGCCTGCGGCTGTGGCGCCTGGCCCAGTTCGACATCCGCCGGCTGCCCTCGGCCGAGGACGTCTACCTCTTCCACGCCGTGGCCCGCGAGAACCCGCGCGACGAGCGCCTCTTCGCCCTGGCCGAGGTGCGCGACGTGACGCCCCTGCGCGACCCGGCCGGGAGGGTGGCGCAGGTGCCGCACCTCGAGCGCATGCTGCTGGAGTGCCTGGCGGGCATCCGCGCCTTCCAGTCGCGGCGCCGGCCGGAGGAGCGGCTCTACTGGAACCGCGTCTACCTCGACCTCTGGCCGGCGCTCGAGATCGACCTGGGCGAGCTCGAGGCTCTGGCGCGCAAGATGGCCCCGGCCACGGAGGGGCTGGGCCTCGACGCGGTCTACCTGCAGGCCAGCCTGCGGTCGGCTGACGGCGCGCTCGTCCCGCGGCTGCTGCGCATCTCGAACCCGGGACAGACCGGCCTGGAGATCACCGCCGAGAGCGAGGAGGGCGAGCCGCTGCGGCCGCTCTCGCAGTACGGCCAGAAGGTCACGCGGCTGGCGCAGCGCGGCCTGACCTACCCCTACGAGATCGTGCGCCTCCTGACGCCCTCCGAGGGCTCGGCCCACGCCGACTTCCCGCCGGGGCGCTTCGAGGAGCACGACCTCGACGAGCAGGGGCGGCTGGTGCCGGTGGAGCGCCCGTACGGCGGCAACCAGGCCAACGTCGTGGTCGGCCTGCTCGGCAACCGCACGGCGCGCCACCCCGAGGGGCTGACGCGCGTGGCGGTCTTCGGCGACCCCAGCCGCGAGATGGGCTCGCTGGCCGAGCCGGAGTGCCGCCGCGTGCTGGCGGCCCTGGAGCTGGCCGAGCGGCGCGGCCTGCCCGTGGAGTGGTACGCGCTCTCGGCCGGCGCCCGGATCTCGATGGAGAGCGGCACGGAGAACATGGACTGGATCTCGCGCGTGCTGCGGCGCCTGGTGGAGTTCACGCAGCGTGGCGGCGAGGTCAACGTGGTGGTGTGCGGCATCAACGTGGGCGCCCAGCCCTACTGGAACGCCGAGGCCACCATGCTGATGCACACGCGCGGCATCCTGGTCATGACGCCCCAGTCGGCGATGGTGCTGACCGGCAAGACGGCGCTCGACTACTCCGGCAGCGTCTCGGCCGACGACAACATCGGCATCGGGGGCTACGAGCGCGTCATGGGCCCCAACGGCCAGGCCCAGTACTGGGCCCGCGACATCGCCGACGCCTGCCGGCTGCTGCTGCGGCACTACGACCACGCCTACGTGACGCCGGGCGAGCGCTTCCCGCGCCGGGCCACGAGCGTCGACCCCCGCGACCGCGACGTGCGCCTCGCGCCCCACGGCGGCGGACCGGGGGACTTCGCGAGGGTGGGCGAGGTCTTCGACCCGCAGCTCAACCCGGGACGCAAGCGGCCCTTCGAGATCCGCAAGGTCATGGCGGCCGTGGTAGACCAGGACCTGGCGCCCCTGGAGCGTTGGAGCGCCATGCTCGACGCCGAGACCGCCGTGGTCTGGGACGCGCACCTGGGCGGCCAGCCGGTCTGCTTGCTGGGCTTCGAGTCGCGGCCCCTGCCGCGGCTGGGCTTCGTCCCCACCGACGGGCCGGAGCAGTGGACCTCGGGGACGCTCTTCCCGCGCTCCTCGAAGAAGGTGGCGCGGGCCATCAACGCGGCCAGCGGCAGCCGGCCGCTGGTGGTGCTGGCCAACCTGTCGGGCTTCGACGGCTCGCCCGAGTCGATGCGCCGCCTGCAGCTCGAGTACGGGGCCGAGATCGGCCGGGCCGTGGTCAACTTCCAGGGGCCGATCGTCTTCTGCGTGGTCTCGCGCTACCACGGCGGCGCCTTCGTGGTCTTCTCCAAGGCCCTGCACGACTGCATGGAGGTCTCGGCGGTGGAGGGCAGCTTCGCCTCGGTCATCGGCGGCGCGCCGGCAGCGGCGGTGGTCTTCGCCCGCGAGGTCGAGTCGCGCACCCGCCAGGACGCCCGGGTGGTGGCGGCGGCGGCCGCGCTGGCGGCGGCGGAGGACCCGAGCGAGAGGCGCCGCCTGGCCCTGGAGCTCGAGTCCCTGCGCGAGAGCGTGCGCTCCGGGAGGCTGGGCGAGGTGGCCGAGGAGTTCGACCGGGTCCACAGCGTCGAGCGCGCCCTGCGGGTGGGCTCGCTCGATCGCATCCTGCCGCCTCAGGAGTTGCGCCCCTACCTGATCGACGCGGTGGAGCGCGGCATGCGGCGCTGGCTGGAGCTGCACCCCTGAACGCCGGCGAGGCGGCCGGACTGCTCCTGGGCGGGCCGGCGCCGGTCGGGGACGCCTGGCTGACCGCGTGGGAGCGGGACCAGCAGGCGCGCCTGCGCTTTCCGAAGCGCCGCGACGACTGGCGCCTGGGGCGCTTCACGGCCAAGCAGGCCGCGCTGGCCCTGGGCCTGGCCGGGAGCGTCGAGGCGGTCGAAGTGCGGGCCGCGGCCTCGGGCGCTCCCGAGCTCTGGCTGGCGGGGGTGCCGTGGACCGGGACGCTGTCGCTGAGCCACTCCCACGGCCGCGCCCTGGCCGTGCTGCGGGGCGACGGCGGAGCGGTGGGGGCCGACCTCGAGAGGGTGGAGGAGCGCTCCTTTGCCTTCGTGGGGGACTACTTCACGGCGGCCGAGCAGGCAGCCTGGCGCGCGGCGCCCGCAGAGCGGCGGGCCCTGGTGGCGACCCTGATCTGGAGCGCGAAGGAGTGCGCGTTCAAGGCCCTGGCCGAGGGGCTGCGGCTGCCCACCGTGGCCGTGGAGGTGGGGCTGCTCGAGGGCCGTTGGCCGGACGGCTGGGGCCGGCTCGAGGCGCGGCTCCAGGTGGGGCCCGGGGGGACCTGGCCCGGCTTCTGGCGCCAGGACGGGGGCGACGTGGTGGCCGTGGTCGGCCCGGGGCTGGGTGGCCCGCCCCAGGGGCCCTGATCCCGCCCGCGGTAACAGGGTGTGCCGGTGGCGCTCTGAAGAGACCAGAAGGCCGGGGGGCCCGGCCCAGGAGGTCGACATGTCCCTCGCCTGCCCTCGCCCACGCGTCCGCCGGGCGCATCCGGTTCTTGCCGCCGCCGTGCTGGCCTGTCTTGCCGTGCTCTCGGCGGGGGCCGCGCCGGCGCCGCCCGCCTCGGGCGAGGCGCGGGTCGACGGGAAGCCGATGAAGGTGGCCCAGGCCTACCTCTTCCACGCGCCGGACAGCTTCGACGCGGGCCAGGTCAACTCCGTGGTCCTGCTGACGCCCGCGCCCGTCGCGACGGCCAGCCTGCAGAAGGCGGCCACGCTGGCCGAAGCCCTGCGCCTGGCACCGGAGCGCATCGTGGTCGAGGCCCGCCCGGACGGGAAGGCCGGCCTCTCGATCTGCCACCCGGCCTTCGGCGGCGACTGCTACTCGACCACGGTCTCGGGGCCCGACGAGTGGAAGCCGGCCCCCGCCACGGCCGGACGCCTCGCGGGGCAGGTCCGGATCTTCGGGGGACGCGAGGACACGATCCTCGACAAGTACAAGCTCTTCTACGAATTCTCGTTCGATGCGGGACAGGTGAAGGACTTCGCGCAGCGGCGCTGAGCAGAGAGGCCGCTGGCGACCTGACGTGGTCGGCCCCGAACAGGAACGCCCGCCCCAGGCGCGGGCCTGAGGCGGGCGGGGTGCGGTGGCAGCCCCTGCAGCGGGGAGGCCGTCCGGCTACATGTGCTCGATGATGGCGTCGCCGAAGGCGCTGCAGGCCACCTCGCGGGCCCCTTCCATGAGGCGCGCGAAGTCGTAGGTCACGGTCTTGGCGCCGATGGCGCCGTCCATGCCCTTGATGACCAGGTCGGCGGCCTCGGTCCAGCCCATGTAGCGCAGCATCATCTCGCCCGACAGGATCACCGAGCCCGGGTTGACCTTGTCGAGGTTGGCGTACTTGGGGGCCGTGCCGTGGGTGGCCTCGAAGACCGCGTGGCCGGTGTCGTAGTTGATGTTGCCGCCCGGTGCGATGCCGATGCCGCCCACCTGGGCCGCCAGCGCGTCCGAGAGGTAGTCGCCGTTGAGGTTGAGCGTGGCGATCACGTCGAACTCGTCGGGCCGCGTCAGCACCTGCTGCAGGGTGATGTCGGCGATGGCGTCCTTGATCAGCAGCTTGCCCTTGTTGGCCTGGTCGGCCTGGGCGGCCGCGGCGGCGCCCTGCTCGCGCTTGACCTTGTCGCTGCGGTCCCAGCTCCAGGTCTCGCCGCCGAACTCGCGCTCCGACAGCTCGTAGCCCCAGTTGCGGAAGGCGCCCTCGGTGAACTTCATGATGTTGCCCTTGTGCACGATGGTCAGGCTCTTGCGCTTGTTCTGCAGGGCGTAGCGGATGGCGGCCCGGATCAGGCGCTCGCTGCCCTCGCTGGAGACCGGCTTGATGCCGAGCCCGGTGGTGGCGGGGAAGCGGACCTTCTTGTAGGCGGCCGGGAACTGCTCCTTGAGGAAGGCCAGGATCTTCCTGGCGTCCTCGCTGCCGCTCTCGAACTCGATGCCGGCGTAGATGTCCTCCGTGTTCTCGCGGAAGATCACCATGTCGACCTTCTCGGGGTGGCGCACGGGCGAGGGGACGCCCTTGAACCAGCGCACCGGGCGCAGGCAGACGTAGAGGTCGAGCAGCTGCCGCAGGGCCACGTTGAGCGAGCGGATGCCGCCGCCGATGGGCGTGGTCAGCGGGCCCTTGATGCCCACCAGGAACTCGCGGAAGGCCTCGACCGTCTCGTCGGGCAGCCAGCTGCCGAACTGGGTGTGGGCCTTCTCGCCGGCGTAGACCTCCATCCAGGCCACCTGGCGCTCGCCGGCGTAGGCCTTCTTCACGGCCGCGTCGAGCACGCGCACGCTGGCGCGCCAGATGTCCGGGCCCGTCCCGTCGCCTTCGATGAAGGGGATGATCGGGTTGTCGGGGACCTGCAGGCGGCCGTTCTCGATCTTGATCCGCCCGCCCTTCTCGGGGACGCGGGACAGCTTGTAATCCATGGGGTTTCCTCCCTGTACGGGGGCCAATTCTACCGCCGCGGGCGGGCCAGGCGCTGCTCGGCGGAGTACGGAAAGATGTCGACCACCTCCCCGGCCCGGTGGCGCGCCTGCAGGTCCTGCCAGAAGCGCGCCCGGAAGACCTCGCCGTGGGCCTCCAGCAGGGCCCCGCGCAGCTCGGGGGTGAGCCCGAGGAAGCGCACGAACTCCTCCGGGAAGACGTCGCGCGGGCCCACGTAGAACCAGGGCTCCGCGCCCGTCTCCTCCTCGTCGCGGGTGGGCTCGGGCAGGTCGCGGAAGACGCACTCGGTCAGGAGCGCGAGCTCGTCGTAGTCGTAGAAGACCACCCGGCGCTGGCGCGTGACGCCGAAGTTCTTGAGCAGGATGTCGCCGGGGAAGACGTTGCAGGCCGCCAGGTCGCGCACCGCCTGGCCGAAGTCCACCACGGCCTCGCGAGCGTGGGCCGGGTCGGCCTGGCGCAGGTAGAGGTCGAGCGGCGTCAGGCGGCGCTCGGCGTAGAGGTGGCGGATGACCACCTCGTCGCCGCGGGCCGAGACGGTCGCGGCGCAGCTCTCCAGCAGCTCGTCGAGCACCTCCGGGGTGAAGCGCGCCCGGGGGAAGGCCAGGTGCTCGAACTCCTGGGCGTCGATCAGCCGGCCGGCGCGGTCGTGGCGGAAGACCAGGTCGTAGCGCGCCCGGACCTCCTCGCGGGTGGCGGTCTTGGGCTCCGCGAAGCGGTCGCGGATGATCTTGAAGACCTGGTCGCCCCCCGGCAGGGTGAAGACCGCCATGACCATGCCCGGCTGGCCGGGGGCCCGCACGAACTGCTCGTCGCAGCCCCGCAGGTGGCGCAGCAGGTCGCGGAACAGCTCGGTCTTGCCGTGCTTGTTGAAGCCCAGCGCGATGTAGAGCTCGGCCCGCTTGCGCGACGGCATCAGCGCCCCGAGGAAGGCCACCAGCTCGGCCGGGCGCTCGGCGTCCACCAGGAAGTACGAGCGCGTGTAGCTGAACAGCAGGCTGAGGGCGTCCTCGCTCAGGAGCGCCGCGTCGACGTGGACCCCCTGGGCGCCGTGCAGCAGCGCCAGGGCCAGGGGCCGCGTGCCGAAGGCGCCCTGCAGGCGGCCCACCAGGTAGGCGCCCTTGTTGCGGTAGAAGACGCAGGCCGCCATCTCGGCCGAGCGCACCGCCTCGCCGCCGCCGGAGCCGGCCAGCGCGGCCTCGACGCGGCCGGCCACCAGGCGGGCGTCGTGGTCGAGGGTGGCGTACGGGAAGCGCGGGCCCAGCTCGAGCAGCAGCGTGCGCACGAGCGCCGCCAGCGAGTGGCCGCCGCGGGTGTAGGTCTCGGTCACGGGCCGGGCCGACGGACCCGACGGCTGGTCGAAGTCCGAGTCCACGAACTCGATCGAGGGGTCCACGCCGACGGTGGTGAAGACCCGGCGGGTGACCGAGTTGAAGAAGGTCTCGGCCAGCTCGCGGTCGTCGCGGCCGGCCACCAGCGGGGCGTAGGCGCGCTTCAGGCCGACCCAGGCCTCGCGCTCGTGGACCCTGTCGCCCAGGCTGGTGCGCATGCCCGCCACGGCGCGCTCGGCGGCCCGGCGGTAGAGGTCGAGGCGCTCGGTGGCGTCGGCCTGGATGCCGGCCCAGTCGCGGTCGAGAAAGCGGGCCTGGGCCCGTAGCGTGACCGTGCGGACCGCCGAGCGGTACCAGGCGAACTGGTGGCGGACGACCTCGGCCTCGCTGCCCACGGCCTCATGGTGCCACGGTGTACAATTCCCTCGCATCCGCAGGCCACCACGGAGGTTTCTCCATGCCCCGCAGCACGCCCCGCCGCCGGCCCGCCCCGGCCCCCGCCCCCGCCCCCGAGGCCACCCCCCGGAAGGACAACCTGCCGACCCCGCTGGCGGCGCCCGACGCCGACGTGCTGTGGGAGATCTCGCCCTCGCGCTACATCGCCCAGATCAGCCTGCGCTCCGGCCAGGAGCTGATGCGGCCGATCGACCCGGCCGACCTGCTGGTGCACGCCCACCGCGACAAGCACCCGGTCGAGGTGGCGGCCCAGTACCTGGCCAGCCGCATGCTCAGCCTGGGCGGCAACGAGCAGCGCGTGCGCGACGGGCTGCGCCTGGTCAACACCGCCGGCGCGCGCCTGGCCGAGGCCGTCGGCGCCGCGGTCGGCAGCCCCAGCGCCGAGCGGATGGCCAAGCAGCTGCTGGGGGTCATCGACCGGGAGGTGGCCTACAAGTTCCGCGAGCCCTCGCGCATGACGGAGCGGGAGGTCGAGAGCCGCGTCGAGAAGCTGCAGAAGGACGCGCGCGCCGCCCTCGACGCGCGCGGCCGGCGTCCGCGCCTGCGGGTGCTGCTGACCGGCGCGACCGGCTTCCTGGGGCGCGAGATCCTGGTGCAGGCCGCAGCCGACCGCAGCATCGACGAGCTGGTCTCGGTGGTGCGCCCCGAGACCATCCGCGACCCCAAGACCCGCGCGGTGGTCAGGATCCTGTCGCCGAAGGAGCGCGGCGCCCTGCTGCTCAGGCGCCTGGGCATCAAGGGCCCGCGGGCGGCCAAGTTCCGCTTCATCGAGGGCGACATCGAGAAGCCGGGGCTGGGCATCGCGGCCGAGGAGCTGCAGGGCCTGAAGAAGACGCTGACCCACGTGATCCACTGCGCGGCCAGCGTCTCGTTCGACGACGCCTACGAGAGCTCCTACCGGGCCAACGTGCTGGGGGCCCTGAACGCCCTGGAGTTCTCGCTGGGCCTGCAGGGCACCCCGGGCACGCCGTTCGTGAACCACATCGCCATCGAGACCTCCTACATCCACGGCCGCAAGCGGCTGTCGATGGCCCAGGAGGCCGGGCTGGTCTTCCCGCGCCACTTCTACAACAACTACTACGAGCTGACGAAGGCCATGGCCTCGATCGAGACCGACCGCTACCTGGTCGAGAAGGGCCTGCGCGTGGCGCAGCTGCTGCCCTCGATCGTGATCGGCCACTCGCGCACGGGCAACAACCGCGGCGACACCAAGGTCGTGAACGCCCCCATCAACGCCTTCGGGCGCTCCAAGGAGACGGCCGACCGGCTGCGCGAGGGCGACCTGGTCGGGCGGGTCAAGTCCTTCCTGATCGGCTTCCTGGCCCACAGCTTCCCCAGCGACGCCTCGGCCGAGCTGAACCTCGTCCCCGTGGACCGCGTGGTGGAGGGCATCCTGGCGGCCCTGCGCGTCCCGGAGGCGATCGGCAACCGCATCCACCTGGCCACCGACAACCGCATCCGGGTCGAGGACATCGCGCGCCTCTCCTGGGAGGAGCTGGGCGTCAAGGTGCGGCTGGCCGACCCGACGCTCTTCCGCAACCTGACCATGCCGGTGGTCAAGGGCATCCTGCTGCGGGCCGGCGAGCCCAAGCTGGCCATCGCCCTCGAGCGCCTGTCGGCCATCTTCTCGGGCTACGGCGAGTGGGGCCAGCCGGTGCACGAGATCGGCAACGACGTGCGCATCCTGGGCCTGGCCCTGCGCCGGCCCGACACCCTGCACGCCTTCCGCATGCTGTGCCGCCACAACAAGTACGTGCAGGACTTCGGCAACGTGCGCGACCCCGACGAGATCGCGGCGCGCGAGGCCGTCTGGGACCAGGCCCTGGCCGCCATCGAGCTGCGCACGGGGCTCGAGGCGGGGGCCCTGGCGCCCGAGCCCTTCCGGCGCCTGCTGGCGCAGGAGATCGACCTCAAGACCTTCAAGCGGCGGCGTCCGGCCGGCCGCGTCGCGCGGGGGAGGGAAGCATGACGAGCGGCGTGCTGGACCAGCTCAAGGCCCGGGGCGAGGAGCTCTTCGGGCGCGTCAGCTCGGAGCTGATGGCCAACCCCAGGTTCATGAAGGCCATGGAGACGGCCTGGAAGGGCAAGGCCCGCGTCGACGAGGCGGTGGGCGAGGCCCTGAAGCGCATGAACATCCCCACCCGCACGGAGTTCAAGCGGGCGGTCAAGCGCATCGACGAGCTGGAGCGGCAGCTGGCCGAGCTCAAGGCCCGGGCCGAGAAGCCGGCCCGCAAGCCGCGCGCGCGGCGCCCGGCCGCCCCGAAGAAGCTCGAGATGCCGCCGGCCGGGTCCCAGGAGTAGCCCGTGGGCCGGCTCGGCATCACCGGCATCGGCTCGTTCTTCGGGGCGCGCCTGTTGCGGCGGCTGGCGGAGAGCCGGCCGCCCGACGAGATCGTGGCCTTCGACATCGCCACGCCGCCGCCGGCCCTGGGGGTGCGCCACCGGCGCATCGACTTCACCGAGCCAGCCTCCGACCAGGGGCTGCTGGACGCCTTCCGCGAGGAGCAGGTGGAGCAGGTGGCGCACCTGGCCTTCTTCACCAACCCCCAGCGCGACTCGGCCTACGCGCACGAGCTCGAGTCGATCGGCACGCTGAACCTGTTCGCCGCCGCGGCCGCGGCCGGGGTCAAGCGCGTGCTGATGCGCTCGTTCACCGCCGTCTACGGGGCCCGCGGGGAGAACCCGAACTTCCTGACCGAGGGGCGCCCGCTGGCGCCCCGGCCGGGGCTGGCCTGGCTGCGCGACAAGCTCGAGGCCGAGCAGCACGCGGCCCAGTTCGCGCGGCGCTTCCCGGAGATGGCCGTGACGGTGCTGCGCTTCGCGCCCCTGTTCGGGCCCGGCGTGCGCACCTTCTACACGCGCCTGTTCGACAACCGGGTGGTGCCGGTGGTGATGGGCTACGACCCGCTGGTGCAGCTGCTGCACCCCGAGGACGCCCTGGAGGCCCTGCTGCTGGCCCTGGCGCGGGCCCCGCGCGGGGCCTTCAACGTGGTGCCGCGCAGCACGCTGCCGCTGCTGCCGGCCCTGCACCTCTCGGGCAAGATCCCGGCCCCCGTGCCGCACCCCGCGGCCTACCTGCTGGCCGAGCTGCTGTGGGCGTCCGGGGTCGGCGTGGCCCCGGGCGCGTTCGTGGACTACGCCCGCTACCTGTTCGTGGCCGACGGCGAGAAGGCCCGCCGGGAGCTGGGCTTCGAGGCGCGTCACGGCAGCCGCGAGGCGCTCGAGGCCTACCAGGCCTGGCGTCACCCGCGCTCGGCGCGCCGGCCGGTGGAGGCCACCGCATGAGCGCCCGCCGTCCGAAGGTCGTGCGCATGCCGCCGCGGGCCGAGGCAGCCCCGTCCGAGATCGCCGAGCTGCGGGCGCGGGTGCGCGAGCTGGAGCAGGAGCTGCGCCACTCGCGCGGCGACGAGGCCACGGGCGAGGGGCTGATCGTGGCCCTGGCGCGGGCCTTCACCGAGCTGGGGCGCGGCGTCGACTGGGACACCCTGGCGGGGCTGTGGTCGGCGGCCTACTTCACCTGGCACTCGGCCGAGGTCGACGAGTTCGGCTTCGACCCCAAGTTCAACGACACCTTGCGGCCCTTCTTCGAGTTCCTCTACGCGGTCTGGTGGCGGGTCGAGGCCACGGGCGTCGAGCAGCTGCCCTCCGAGGGGCCGGGGCTGATCGTGGCCAACCACTCCGGCGTGCTGCCGTGGGACGGGCTGATGATCAACATCGCCTGCCGCCACGAGCACCCCGCCCGGCGCGAGACCCGCATGCTGGCGCTCGACATGTTCGCGCTGCTGCCGTTCCTGGCGCCGCTCCTGGCCAAGAGCGGCGCGGTGCGGGCCAGCCAGGAGAACGGCGAGCGGCTGCTGCGCAAGGGCGAGCTGGTGGGCGTCTTCCCGGAGGGCGTGAAGGGCGTGGGCAAGCCCTTCAGGAACCGCTACAGGCTGGCTCGCTTCGGGCGCGGCGGCTTCGTGCGGCTGGCCCTGCGCACCGGCGCCCCGATCCTGCCCTGCGCGGTGGTGGGGGCGGAGGAGATCCACCCCATGATCGGGTCGCTCAACTGGGTCGGGAAGCCCCTGGGCTTCCCGTACTTCCCGCTGACGCCGACCTGGCCCTGGCTGGGGCCGCTGGGGTTCGTGCCGCTGCCCAGCAAGTGGTGGCTGGACTTCGCCGACCCGATCGAGACGGCCTCCTACGGGCCCCAGGCCGCCGAGGACCCGATCCTGGTCAACCGCCTGTCCGAGCAGGTGCGCTCGACCATCCAGGGGATGATCGACGGCCGCCTGGCGCGGCGCCGGTCGATCTGGTTCGGGTAGCCGGCTAGGCCAGCTTCGAGGCCAGGATGTCGAGCTGGGCCGCCAGGCGGCGGCCCGTGATCGACTCGACCTGCGGCGTCTCGGGGTGCTCCGGCAGCGCGTCGGGGTCGTGCATGCCGATGCCGTGGCGCTGCAGCAGCCGCGCGAAGTCCGCGCGGTTCTGGCGGAAGCTGTGCAGGGCCGAGCGGTACCCGTGCAGCGCCACGACCTTGCGGGCGCTGTAGCGCATGATGTTGTAGCTGAACATGCGCATGTCGTCGCGGGTCGGCTCGATCAGCAGGATGTCGACCTCGGGGTGCTCGGCCTGGTAGCGCTCCAGCCCGTACTGCATGCGGGCGTGCAGCATGATGCGCAGCACCTGGTCCAGCACGTAGGTCACGCCGCGGTTGGCCAGGTGGCCGTGCAGCGGCCCGTGGCTGGTGTCGTTGAGGATCGGCACGATCGGGTTGATGCAGATCACCAGGTCGGCGCCGTGCTTGATGGCCAGGTTGATGTGGGCGGTCTTCTTGACGCCGCCGTCCACGTAGTCGCGGCCGTGGATGCGCACCGGCCGGTAGAGCCCCGGCAGCGCGGTCGAGGCCTGCACCGCCCGGGAGATCGGCACCTCGCGGTGGCCGGGCTCGCCGAAGGCGGCCGACTCGCCGTTGTCGAGGTCGACGGCCACGATGTACAGCTCGCGCAGCAGGTCGTCGAAGCGGTCGCCGCGGGCCCGCAGCTTGAGCACCCGGGCGATGTAGTGCTCGATGCCGGAGTTGTCCAGCAGCCCGGAGGGCAGCAGCTCCAGCAGGGAGAAGAGGATGTCGTAGCCGTTGCGCCCCTCGGCCTGCAGCGCCGCCGTGACGGCCTCGTGCAGGATGCGCGGGGCCTTGAGGGAGCGCCGCAGCAGGTCGCCGATGCCGAGGCGGAAGAGGGTCGACGCCGGCACGCCCAGGGGGCTGCGAGTGCTGGTGGTGACCTCCTGGTACAGCTCGCGCGGCGAGATGCCGCTCGACACCAGCGAGGTCACGAAGGCCCCGCCGCTGATGCCGACGTAGAGGTCGAGGTCGACCGTCGAGCGGTCGATCAGGTCCTCGATGGCCCTCAGGCAGCCGATCTCGTACACGGCCCCGGTCACGCCGCCGCCCGCGCACACCAGCGCCACCTTGCTGTTGCGGCGGCGATGGCGCCGGGAGCGCTCCGGCCGGACGGCGCTACGGCGGGAGGACAGCGGGCTTGCCAAGGTGATCCTCCAGACCCGCCCCGAGTATAGCGGTTCCGCGCGGCGGCCGGGGCTGCCGGCCACCGCGCGGGCGCCGGCGGGCCTAGCGGCGCAGCCGGTCGATGCGGGTCGAGAGGGCCTCGACCTTGCGGGTCAGCTCGGCCACCTCGCGGCGGCTCGGGATGTTGAGCGTGGCCAGGGTGGACTGCACCGCGCCGTCGATGGAGCGCGCCAGGGCCTTGCGCTCCTTCTCGACCCGGCCCTGCAGGTCCTTGACCCGGGCCTCGACCTGCTTGAGGGCCTTCTTGCGCTCGCGCTCGATGGCCGCGTTCAGGCTGTCCATCAGCGCGCCGGCGTCGGAGGCGTTGATCTTGTTGCGCTTGAGCAGGCTCTTGACCTGCTTTTCGAGCCCCTGCTGGGCCTCGTTGAGGCTGGCCAGGGTGGCCTCCCAGGTGTGCTTGATCATCTCGCCCGCCTCCTGCGGCGTGCGGGGCATGTGGTCGGGCATGGCGGGCGCGCGGCGGCCGGCACGGCGGGCGACGGGCTTCTTGGTCTTGGCGGGCATCAGGATCTCCTCTCGGGGCGGCGGGTGCGGGGCGCGGGCGCGGGCTTGCGCCCGCCGCGCCGACGGCCACGCGGAGCCTCGGAGGCCGGCCCC